>JACSRQ010000223.1 GCA_014879675.1 Ignavibacteria bacterium | reverse complement strand
AACGCTATTATATTGATAAAATCGCAGATTTTGTCGGCCAGGAAGTCATTATCCGCGGCTGGCTCTATAATATACGTACATCAGGGAAGCTCATCTTCCCGCAGCTTAGAGATGGTACCGGAATAATTCAGGGTGTGGTTTCACAGAAGGAAGTTACAGAAAAAGTATGGGAAGATTTCAAAAAACTTACACAGGAATCTTCGGTCATGGTTACCGGAACAGTTGCTAAACATCCAAAAAAAGATGAGTATGAGCTGCATGTAAAGGATCTTGAAATTGTACAAATTGCCGAACCATATCCAATTACTCCCAAAGATCATGGCATTGAGTTCCTTGCAGATCACAGACATCTGTGGGTGCGCTCTCAAAAGCAGGCTGCAATATTAAAAGTACGCGAAGAGATCATAAAAGCATGCCGTGATTATATGTATGATAACGGCTTCACTTTATTTGACTCGCCCATATTTACGCCAAATGCAGCCGAAGGCACAACAACACTTTTCAGCTCTGATTATTTTGATCTCGGCAAGGTTTACCTTGCACAGACAGGTCAGTTGTACGCCGAGGCGGGCGCAATGGCGCTTGGCAAGGTGTATGATTTCGGTCCCACGTTCCGCGCGGAGAAATCAAAGACCCGCAGGCATTTAACTGAGTTCTGGATGATTGAGCCCGAAATGGCGTATTATGATATTTACGATGATATGGATCTTATTGAGGATTTTATAGTATATATCGTGGAGCGCGTTCTAACCAACAGGAAAAAAGAGCTGGCTGTGCTTGAGCGTGATGTTACTAAGCTGGAAGCTGTAAAAAAGCCGTTTCCCAGAATAACATATGATGAAGCAGTAGAGATAATCAATAAAAAGAATGTACCGCTTATCCGCAAAAAAGCTGATGGCGGCGAAGAAGAAATACGGCCGTTCCCCTGGGGCGAGGATTTTGGCGCGCCGCATGAAGAAGCCGTGGTTGAAGATTATGACCGTCCCGTGATGGTTTACAACTGGCCAAGCGAAGCTAAGGCATTTTATATGAAACGCGATCCTGAGAATCCGAAAGTAGTTCGCGGTGTTGATGTTCTTGCGCCCGAAGGCTACGGCGAGATAGTGGGCGGCAGCGAGCGTGAAGATAATCTGGAATTACTTGAATCAAGAATTAAGGAACATAATCTGCCCATGGATGCGTTTCAATGGTACCTGGATCTCCGCCGTTTTGGCAGCGTTCCGCACAGCGGATTTGGTATGGGTATAGAGCGTGTTGTATGCTGGCTTTGTAAGCTTGATCACGTTAGGGAATCAATTCCGTTTCCAAGACTTATGTACAGGAACAGACCCTAAGTGGCGAAATAGTGATATAGTGAAATGGTGATATAGATATACGAAAAACCGAATATCTAACTTTAAGATTATAGTTAAGGAGAACAAATATGACAGGTATAAATTTTGTTATTAATGATAAAGGCAAAAAGAGTGCGGTTGTCATTGACTTGAAGAAACATGGCAAATTATGGGAAGATTTTTATGATGCTTTGAAGGTGAAACAAAGAAAAAATGAACCGCGCGAAACTCTGCAAATGGTAAAAGCACGTTTTAACAAAAAGTGAAAAAATGGCTGCTTATGAGATATTATTTGCGAGGACTGCCAGAAAAGAACTGGAAGATATAGAAGTACGTTTTGCCGTTCAAATACTTAAAAAGATTGAAGGCCTGTCATTGAATCCGAGGCCAACAGGATCCAAAAAACTCAAAGGCGAAAAGAATTTATGGAGGCTTAGAGTTGGAAATTATAGAGTGATATATTCCATTAGCGATTCCGATAAATTAATTGATGTTTCAGTAATCAGGCATCGTAAGGATGTTTACAAGTAAGTTAAACAAATGGAAACTATCGTAATAGACGCGTATAACCTGATGCATAAGGTAGCAGAGCTGAAAATTCTGCTGGCACAGTCACAGGAAATATGTGTTGATACTATGATAGCCAAGCTGCGAAGTCATTACTACGGCAAGGGCATAAAGTGTGTTTTGGTTTTTGATGGTTTCGGGCAGAATAAGCATGAAAATAACATCAGCGTAAAGTTTTCCAATACAGGTGTTGGCCCGGATTACGGCCATGCGGATGCGCTGATAAAGCACCTGATCGAGAAATCAAAGAACCCCAAGCTTATCAGGGTAGTATCATCAGACCGCGAAGTATCTTCATTTGCCAAGGAGTGCGGCGCGCGGATACTCAGCTCCGAAGGTTTCTGGGGCGAAGTTAAGGATAAAAGAACTGAACGCAACGATGCGATCAGGGAATCACGCGAAAAGCCATCGGTTGTAACACGGGGCGAGTTTGAATTCCTGCTTAAAGAGTTTACAAAAAAGGACTGATTCTTAAGTCAAAAGGCAAAAAGCAGAAGGCAAAAATAAAAGAAAGAAGCAGAAGCAAAGTAAAAACAAGCATTCACGAATTTCACGAAATCAATTTTAGAAGCTGTAAAGAATTTACCAAAAAAATTATAAGCTATGCACGTAATAGAAACTCAAAATCTTTCAAAAGAATACACCGCAAAGTTTTCGAAGCAGAAGGTGAATGCGCTGAACGATTTTTCATTCAATGTAGAGCAGGGCGAGATCTTCGGGCTGCTTGGTCCCAACGGCGCAGGCAAAACCACGCTGATAAAGATACTGCTTGCCATTACTTTTCCAACCAGCGGCAGCGCAAAGCTTTTTGGTACTGATGTAGGAAATCATAAAGCCAAAACAAAGGTCGGCTATCTGCCCGAAAATCATAAATTCCCGAGCTACCTGACCGGTGAGCAGGTCCTGAATTATTACGGGCAGCTTTCCGGAATGAAACAGGGTTCAGATATGAGCAAACGTATTGATGAAATGCTGGGGCTGATGAATCTAACCCAATGGCGCAAAACCAAGATCAAAAAATATTCCAAAGGTATGATGCAGAAGCTTGGCCTGGCACAAGCAATGCTTAGCGAGCCTGATTTGATCTTTCTTGACGAGCCGACCGATGGTGTAGACCCTATTGGCAGGAAGGAGATCCGTGATATACTTGCTCAGATAAAAGCGAAGGGAAAAACTATCTTCCTCAATTCGCACCTGCTTTCTGAAGTTGAAATGATATGCGACCGTGTTGCAATTCTTAACAAGGGCGATCTGATAAAAGAAGGAAATGTGGATGACCTTACCAAGGCTGAAAATATTTTTGCAATCCATACAGTTGAGCCGCTTTCGATGGAGCTCAAGCAGAAAGTGCTGGGGATAGATCCCGGGGCAGGTATCGGCGAAAGAGAGATCAACACCGAAGCCGGCATTGATAAGTTAAACGGAATAATCGATTCGCTTCGCTCAAATGGCGTAATGATACAAACTGTGAACCAAAAAACAAGTACCCTTGAGGAATTATTTATTAACGTTATAAAAAAGGATAATACCAACTAAGGATATATAATGCTGACAATAATTCAAAATACTTTCCGTGAAGCTTTGGCAAAGAAAATATTTATAGGTTATTATATATTCTATGCCATTGTGATATTAATCATGATATTCCTTGTGAACATGGATTCTGTGGAAGGCGTAATGAGCCTCGCAGATTCCAAAATGCTGGTTCACCAGGTTGAAACGGGTTTTCTTACTATTTCATGGAACCTGATTATCTTCTTTTCGCTCATCTCTACAGCGTCTTTTATTCCCTCGATGCTTGAAAAAGGCACGATCGATCTTTTGATATCAAAGCCGATCTCGAGGCCAATGATATTAATCTCAAAATATCTCGGCGCAGTACTGTTCGTATTCCTTAGTATGGTTTTCCTGATGGGTTCAATTTGGCTCATCTTATCGCTCAAGTCAGGTTATTGGGATCCTACATTTTTGCTTTCCATTCTGTGGCTCACGCTTGCTTTCGCCGTGATGTACAGTATCGTTGTGATAATCGGTTTAACTACACAAAGCACGGTTGTGGCTATACTTGTCAATTTTTTCCTGATATTTGTACTATGCCCGCTGCTATCAGTACGGGAAGCTGTAATATTCAGCCTTGTTACAAATGAAACAGTGAAATTTGTGTTTGATTTCCTGTATTATCTTTTCCCGAAACCGGGTGAATTCAGGGATATTACAACATCGCTGATAAACGGTGAACAGATCAATATGTGGAAAAGCTCAGTTAATGCTGAAACCAGCACTTTTACGATATCCTGGCTCTCACCAATAAGTTCTGCTTTATTTTGCCTGGTAATGATGGCGTATTCGATATATTATTTTACCAAGAAAGACTATTAGTCAAATTACAAATACCAAATAACAAATATAAAAAAATGAATAATACTAACATAAAAGGTTTTGTGCTGGTATTTATTATTTGTTATTTGGTCTTTTCCGCCGGCTGCGGAAAAAAGCTTGACCCTGATCCGCTGCCTCTCACCGTGAAGCAAAATCTCGCCATGCTGCAAAGCGACCCGCAATTCGTGATGTATTTCAATTTTAAAAAGATGCGCGATACGAAGTTCTGGGAGCAGTTTATTTCCGACTCGCTTTTCAGCGCGGAAAGAAATTTCGGCAGCTTCCTTGGCATATTGAAGGAAGCAACAGGTGTAAGTATTTCAAACGGTATCGATGAGCTGTATTTCTCCAATTCATGGATCGGCGAAAACGCTATGGTTGTTAAAGGTACATTTGACCGGAAGAAGGTTAATGACTACATTGCCGCCGATTCGCTTTACACGCGGCTGGAATACCCCGGGGGTATAACCGTGTTTAAGCAGGTTGAAACGAACTTCAACTTTTATTTTAAGGATGACTTCACCCTTTGCGGCAGTAATTACCTTAAACAAATAGAAAATACTTTTGCAGTAACCGATACTTCAACTGCCGGTTTACTTTCTAATACTACTGCGCTTAAAGAGATTGAAAGAATTAAGTATAAGGAAAACCTGTGGATGTTTTCAGGGCAGAAGCTTTTCATACGCGGGATATTTGAGAACTTTTCGGATATGAACAAGAAGAAAAAGAACCTGCCGGGCTCGCTGGAAGGTGACTCGCTTACGATCCCCGACTCCACCGAGGCTGAAGAGAACAGCCAGCTATACGATATATACAAAACTATAAATGCCCTCTCGTTTTCGCTTAAGATGACCGATGAGCTTGAAATTGTTATGCAGAATGAGTGTGAAAATCCCAATTCCGCCACCGAGCTTAAGAACAGGATGGAAGCAGTGATAGCACTGGCAAAGCTCTCGACCTCGCTCAGCGGCAAGAAGCCCTCGCCGGTAATAAAGCTTCTTGATAAAGTAGAAATAAATGTTTTTGATAATACCACTTTGCTTGAAGCCAGGCTGAGTGAACAGGATGTAAAAGAGATCAGGCTGCAAAAGTTGTTTTAATTCCTTTTCTGAAAAATAAATGCCTTATGGCTTAAAAATATGATATCCTCAATTCTCACCTCAGTAACATTTGGTGTTAATGCGTTTTTAGTAAAAGTTGAAACTCACTTCTCCACACAAGTTCCTCAAAGATTTACAATTGTAGGCTTACCTGATAAGGCTGTTTCCGAAGCATCAGAGCGGGTAACAGCAGCAGTGAAGAACTCTGGTTACCATTTCCCCAACAGAAGAATAACCATCAATCTGGCACCTGCAGATGTTAGAAAAGAAGGCAGCGGATTTGATCTTCCCATCGCACTTGGCGTTATTTGCGAAGGCGGACAGATCAATCCGGGAATGCTGGCGGATCATTTATTCATTGGTGAGCTTTCTCTTGACGGAAGGCTGAGGCCCGTTAAGGGTGCGCTTCCAATTGCCCTTGAAGCGAAAAGGCTGGGATTAAAAGGAATGATCGTTCCTGAAGAAAACGCCAGGGAAGCAGCCATGGTTGAAGGTATTGATGTTTTCCCAATGGGTACACTGCAGGAAGTTGTGGATTTCCTGAATAATGGCGGCGGATTAGAACCGTTCCGGGTTGACCTTAAGGAAATATTCAACGTTGACCAGAAGAACATTGTGGATTTTGCCGATGTAAAAGGCCAGCATGAAGTAAAACGCGCGCTGGAAGTCGCAGCGGCAGGCGGGCATAATATCATAATGGTTGGACCACCCGGCTCAGGTAAAACTATGCTCGCAAAACGAATTCCGACAATACTGCCGCCAATGACATTTGATGAAGCGCTTGAGACTACTAAGATACACTCAGTAGCAGGATTGCTTCCCTCAAATACTGCACTTGTTTCTACAAGGCCTTACCGTTCACCGCATCATACGATCAGTGATGTTGCGCTGGTAGGGGGCGGACCCACAGCTAAGCCCGGCGAAATTTCATTCGCGCATCACGGTGTATTATTCCTAGATGAGCTGCCGGAATTTAAAAAAAATGTACTGGAAGTTATGCGGCAGCCGCTTGAAGACGGGCGGGTTACAATATCACGGTCTAAAATTACCGTTGACTATCCCTGCAACTTCATGCTTGCCAGCGCTATGAATCCTTGTCCATGCGGCAATTACGGCAATCCCAACCAGGAATGCCAGTGCCAGCCGCAAATGATACAGCGGTATATGTCGAAGATTTCCGGTCCGCTGCTGGATAGAATTGACATCCACATCCAGGTGCAGGCAGTTAAGTATAAAGAGCTGTCTTCCGCAGCAACAGGCGAACCCTCAACCAGTATCCGCGATCGGGTTATTAAAGCGAGAGAAATACAAATAGAGAGGTTCAAGGATAAGAAAAATATTTTCTGTAATGCCGATATGATGTCGAAAGATATCAGGGAATTCTGTAAGATAGATGGCGCCAGCGAAGAGCTGATGAAAATGGCCATAACAAAGCTGGGTTTATCCGCCCGGGCATATGACAGGATACTGAAGGTCGCCCGTACAATTGCAGATCTATCGGGCGAAGAGAATATCAATTCCGCCCATATAAGCGAAGCTATCCAATACCGTTCGCTTGATAGAACCATGTGGCTGGGATAAAAATCTCGTGCCACGAATAGAGGCCTCAAAGATCAAGATCAAAAGAGATAAGTAGTACCATTTTCGACATCTGCATAGAAACTAATTTCGTGGAACGAGTATCTTTTTCTACCTACTATTTTTTTTCAATGCTGATCCTCGTGCCACGAATAGAAGCCTCGAAAATTAAGATGAAAAGAGATCAGTATTAACTTTTCCGATATTTGTTTAGAAACTAGTTTCGTGGAACGAGTATCTTCTTATCTACTATTTTTCTCTGCAATGTTGCTCCTCGTGCCACGAATAGAGGGATGATTAGAATTTAGTTACCAATGTTAAGCATCACCATTTTATTTTCCGCATAGAAACTAATTTCGTGGAACGAGTATCTTCTTAACTTCAAAATACCGTGAAGCTTTCACCAGAAAACATCTATCACATTTACAACAGGGGAAACAATAAACAGAAAATATTCTTCTCGAAGAAAAATTACATATTCTTTCTGCAAAAGCTTAGAACAGAACTTAAACCTCATTCGGAGATCATTTGTTACTGCCTAATGCCAAATCATTTTCATTTTATGGTATCAACTTATGGCAATTTTAATGCTGTCCAGTTTAGTAACGGGTTCAGGACCATTTTGAGTAGTTATACAAAAGCAGTGAATCAGCAGGAAAACAGGACAGGCTCGTTGTTTCAGCAAAACAGCAAGGCTAAATGTTTAACAGCAATTCCAGAAAATAAACAGAATAACTACGGGTTAGTATGTTTTAACTATATACATCAAAACCCTGAAAACGCTGGATTAGTCCGTAGTTTAGAAGATTGGGAATTCTCCTCATTTAGAGATTATGCAGGTCTGAGAAATGGTACGTTGTGCAGAAAAGAAATTGCATATGAGTTAATTGGAATTCCCATAGACAAAGAGGAGTTTATTAAGCTATCACTTGAGATGCTTGATAGTCGAAAGCTGCCCAAAATATTTTAGAAGATACTCGTTCCACGAAATGAGTTTCTAAGCAGCGAATGGTTGATTGGAGTTGTAGTAGTTTATGTAGAATAACGAATACTCTATTCGTGGCACGAGGATTTAGAATTGTTTACAATTAGATGTTAAACTGAGAATGATACAATGATGAAGAGCATTATCATTATATTTTCGTTTTTCTTTCTCGTTCTTGCCAGTGGCGTGACCAACGCGCAATCCACAGCGCAAGAATTCTTTGATGCCCTTATATATGATAAGCCGGAAATTACCGGGTATGTGGATAAGAAAGAACTTGCTAAAAGCGAAAGACTTGGTATAAAGTACGATGGTATTAAAAGCAAAGTTCTCATCGGGTATGAATTACCGGATGAAATAAATGCAGGCATCAAAAGCGGAAAATTTAAGTATGAGATCAATGAGCAGCCACTTGCGGATACTTATACTGAAGTAACGTTTAGTGTGCCGGCTGCAAATTACTCTCGCAAGTATTACTTCAATAATGGCTTTGTAACAAACAGCACTTACACCTCCTGGCTTTGGCAAAAGAAGGAAAGTAAGTATTTCAGGTTCAGCATAGAAGAGCCGAAGTATTTCAATGAGTATTGCATCAGGCGGCTTGATGAATTCGTTGATATGATATCCGACACGTTGCACTTCACAATTTCTGAAAAACGTATTCTTGAGAAAGAAAAGATCGGCTATATCTTCTGCAAAGATGAGAACACCGTTGAAAAGATCACAGGCTTTAAAGCCAAAGGTATGGCAATGCTTGGCAGCGATGAAGTGGTGACATCATACCAAACACATTTTCATGAAGTCGCTCACATCCTGATAAACTACAAACTGAAGAAACTTGGACTCTACACCCTGCCATTTTTTATGGAAGGATTCGCTGTTGCAGTTGGCGGCCGGGGCGGTATGGCTCCAAGGGTTGTAACCGACCTGGGCTATTACCTGCAAAAATCAGGTATTCTTACATATGATTCGATAATCACAAACGATGGATTTTACAATAATGACGCAAGCATGAGCTATGCTGTTGCCGGATTGTACAACTCATTTTTGCTGAGCGAGCTTGGCGGCGAGAAGTATCTGCAGTTATACAAAAAAGTGAACGGGGATTTGGAGTTTGTGAAGAATATTGTTTCTACCCAGCTAAACTTAGATTTCGACTCAGCTTTTCAGGATTATTTGGAACATTACAATGATGAGAAGCTAATGTATGTTGATGAAAAAGATACAATAAAGCTATGGATTAAGAATTTTGGCTCCAATGGAGAATTTGAGTTAACGGAAGAATATATAAAATTCTTCTCACATTCCGTTTACAGTATTGGCTTCGATGAAATCAAAACAGATAATAAATATGTTAGCAGAAAGTATTCAGAACTGTATAATGATGAATACAGATATATGAAATATTGTATACTAACATCAAACGAATCTGTTAGTATTTACGATTTGTTTAATGATGAGTTAATTTTCTCCTACATTAAATCACTGTCTTTGAATAGCTTTATAATTCCCCAAAAAGATGGATTTTATGAATTTTTTATTAAGTCATCATTATTTAATCAAGATTTTAC
>JACSRQ010000129.1 GCA_014879675.1 Ignavibacteria bacterium | reverse complement strand
GATAAATTTTGTATTGATGGATTGCGACGGTGTATTAACCGACGGTTCATTGTTATATATGCCAAACGGAGATGTTATTAAGAACTTCCACGCGCATGACGGCTACGGTATTGAGCGCGGCCACCATCACGGGCTGAAGTTCGCGATAATATCAGGAAGAAAGGCTGAAGCCAATAAGCACAGAGCTGAAAGGCTGAAGATAGAAGAGCTGTACGAAGACTGTAAGGATAAATGCAGCGCCGCTGAGGAAATTACCAAAAAATATAATATCGGGTTTGAAAATTTCTGCTACATAGGAGATGATTCTTTTGATATTCCGCTTCTTGAACGGGTCGCATTTTCTTGCGCACCGCCGGAGGCGGTGGAAGATGTGCGAGCAGCAGTTCATTACATCACAAAAATTCACGCCGGTAAAGGCTGTGTCAGGGAAGTGATTGATATGATTTTGAAAAAGCAGGGTAAGATACAGATGTCTGAAAAATAGAACCTTACCAATATGAGGGATGTTATATTTTAATGACTTCACATAATTGATACTTCACAGAGTTTATAGTAATTTGCAGAAAATATAAAAGGAGAGCAGCGATGAGAATAAAATTATCAGTTATTTTACTTTTTTTCATTTTTACAGCTTCAATCAAGTCAGACTGGCAGCAGCAGTCATCAGGTACAACTGAAAATCTATTTTCCTCATTCTTTATTAATATGAATACAGGATGGGTTGTTGGTGCAAGCGGGAAAATACTTTTCACATCAAACGGGGGCACCACATGGAGCCCGCAAACATCAGGCACTACGCAGACACTCTTTGATGTAAAATTCCCTTCCGCTCTAAATGGATTCATCATAGGCGGATCAAATACTTTCCTTAAAACAACCAATGGCGGTATTAACTGGGTTTTGTTTACTGTTCCGAACATGACAAGCACTAACGACCTGGATTTTACAGATAACAACACAGGTTACGTTTGCGGCGCAGATGGTGATGTATCGCGCACTACCAATGGCGGCATTAACTGGACCAAGTTTGATATTGCTGCTTCTGATCTATTTACTATTAAAGTTTTTAACGGAGCAACTGCAATTGCAGCCGGTGTAGGCGGCTCGGTATTCAAAACTACCAACAGCGGTGCTAACTGGGTTCAGCAAACAACAGGTACAAATAATTTTGTAAGCAGTATTGTGTTTACCGATATCAACAACGGGTATTTTACAACACTTGGGCTTACAGAGGCTGTGTTCAGAACCACAAACGGCGGGACGAACTGGACTGCGGCAACATCACCGGGAAATACTTCAGGTCTCAACGGGCTTTCTATAGTGAACGCATCAACTGTATATGCGGCCGGACCCGATGGCGTAATAAGAAGAACAACCAACAGCGGCTCAACCTGGGAAACTCAGCCTTCAGGTGATACTACAACTTTTCTGAGGGGAATAACTATGGTTGACGGCAATATTGGATATGTAGTAGGTAACAACGGCAGGATATTAAAAACTGTAAACGGCGGTA
>JACSRQ010000175.1 GCA_014879675.1 Ignavibacteria bacterium | reverse complement strand
AGATGTGTATAAGAGACAGGAATACGTTAACGCCGAGTATTGCGGAGATCTTGCCGATCTCATATTTTACAGGGTAAAATTTCTGTGAAACTACATATATATACGCTGCCATAGCAACGTAGCTTACCAGCGTTGAAATTGCCCCGCCAACTATTCCCCACACAGGTATAAGTAAAAACGCCGTTGCGATATTCAGCACCGCGCCAAGTCCGGTTATCAAAGGCAGGTACCTGGTTTTCTTTTCAATATATATGCCTGCAATAAGGTTTGTGTAAATGCCGAGGAACAGGTATGCGAAAAGTACAATCGGTACAATTACAACGCCATCCCAATACTGCGCGCCTATGATATAACTTTTATTCCGGAATGGCAACGGTATTCTGATAATATCCTGTATAGTGAAGGTCAGGAATATCAGCACCACAGAAGCGCCGCCGGTAAACAATGTTAGTATTTTCGCGAACAAAGCCTTCGCACCGGGATCTTTAGCGTTATTCAAAAAGAACGGCCGCCATGCGTACTCGAACATCGATACTACCAGCATCATAAATATGCCAAGCTTATAGTTTGCGTTGTATACACCAACGGTCTTTACATCCACAAGGTATCTGAGTATGATAATGTTTAAGGTCTGCACCACCATAGAAGCCAGCGCAGCCGGCAGGTATGGAATAGAGAACTTCCACAGCTCATTAAACAGCTGTTTGTGATAGCTGAATGAAATATTCCTGAATATATGCGGCACCAGCAGTATCACCGTTACAATACTGGCGGCGAGATTACTTATAAACACCGCTTCAAGTCCGAGCCTGAACACAAGTATCAGCACCAGGTTAAGGCTCACATTAACCGTGATATTAACAAGCTTGATAGAAGCGAACAGTTTTGCTTTATTCTTGAGTCGTAAATAAGCGAAAGGTATGAGTGCAAGTGCATCGAAGAAAAGGATGAATGCCGAATAGATGATTATTGAGCCATCTTTAACCCCGATAATTTCAGCGATGCTGCTGTGGAAAGCCAGTATCACCCCGGATATTACAAGGCTGTTTGCGGCAATAAAAATGAAAGGATGCGTGAAGTTCTGTTTTTCGTCGCCAACTTCTTTAGCGGATGCGAAGCGGAAATAGCCGGCTTCAAAGCCAAATGAATATACAATGTTGAGGAAAGCTATATACGCGAAAACTACCGCTACAACGCCGTATTCAGATGGGGGGAATACATTTGTGTAAAAAGGGACGAGTATAAAGTTGAGAAATCTGCCTACAATGGTACTGGTACCATAGATCAGGGTTTGTTTCGAGAGACTTTTGATTTTTTCAATCATTCAGCTACAAATATAGCCAAAAATTGCAAATTTTACTGATGATTTTACTTTCTGACTTAACAGAATATGTTGATAAAAAAAGGCAGCCAAACGGCTGCCTTCAGTTAAGACTTAATTTCTCCAGAACTGACTATCTGAAATTGATCCTTACACTGCCTGAGCAAAGCTGGTAATCAAAGCAGTCGTAAGCATAAACTGTGAAGTTGCCTGAATCATAAAATGTGATCTTTTTCCAGAACCAAACCCAGTTCTTTTCGGTATCAACATAGATCGTGTTATCGTATGCGCCATTGCGGTAAACCTCAAACCTTACGGAACGGCATGCTATTTCATACGGCAGCCTTACAAGCGCGTAAACATATCCGCCGCCTGAACCGATGTTGAATGTTGAGCTTTCTGTGATCGGGTAACCGTCATCGGTAACGCCTTCGCAGAAATACATAGTTTGTGAACTGGTGTTCCCCGTTACAGCAAACAAAGCCAGGAGGAACAGAGAAACAACTGTAAGTTTTTTTAACATTTTTTGGTGACCTTCCTATATTATTTTATACTTATAAATTTTAAAGAGCACTCCCTGAGAGAGCGCTCTTTATTTTTACCCCATTTAAAACTTATTTCATTGAAATTTTAACTTCGCCTGTAGCTACAGGTGTGCCATCCGGTTTCATTGCAGTTACTTTGTAATCGCCTGCTGAATAGAATGTATGGAATTTATCAAAGAAGATGTAATCCCAATCAGGCTGAACGTCAAATTTCTCGGTAGCGATGATCTTCTCGGTGTTACCAAGCTTTGTGATCCTTAGCTCAAGCTTTCCAACGCCGATCTTCTTGCCGCTATCCCTGAGATCTATCATACAGGTGAAGTAACCGCCGTTTTTCCCGATAATGAACTCACTTGATTTGCCGACTTCTTTGCCATCTTTATACTCTTCGCAGAAATACAACCTTACATCTTCGCTGCCTGAAGACTCTTTTTTGGTGTCGTCAGATTTCTTTTCATCGCTTTTTGTAGTCTCTTCCTTCTTTGTATCTTCCTTCTTAGTATCTTCTTTCTTGTCTTCCTTCTTTTCGTCTTTGTTTGAGCTGCATACATAGCCAACCGCAAACACTACCAATAAGGCAATGATGAATTTTAATTTGTGGTTGTTTAATAACATGTGTTTTCTCCTTAAGAAAAGTTATTTAGTATTGTAAATTATTTATAGATTTGTTCCATGCGTGTGCCGGTGAAGTCTAAAACCCGAAATTCCTGAATATTTACATCAAACTTATGCATTTTTTAAGTAAAAATCAATAATACAATATCCCGTTTATCAGAATTCCAAAGAAAAATCGCAGCTTTTGTATGAATGAGTCAGCATGCCTATTGAATAGAAATCTATGCCTTTTCTCTGGTATTTGTCATAATTCGCCATATTTACCCCGCCGGAAATTTCGATCTTGAAACCATTGATTTTTAGCAGTTTAATTGCCTTATCTATGCTGCGAGGCGGGAAATTATCAAGCATAATTATCTCTGCGAATCCCGTGGCATACCTGTTCACCAAATCTATCTCTTCAAATGATTTTACTTCAATTTCGAACTTTTGTTTCAAATTGTAACTGATATTTTTCCGCAGCAGTTTATCCAGAAGCTCTGCCATTCCCCCTGCCGCCTCGATATGGTTATCTTTTATCATAACCGCAGAGCCCAGGCTTAGCCTGTGGAAATCACCCCCGCCCGTTTTGACCGCAGCTGCTTCAAACACACGGAAGTTGGGAGTAGTTTTGCGTGTATGCAGAATCTTCGCGTCCTTATAACGCAGCTGTTTTACGAAATAGCCGGTTAATGTTGCAATGCCGCTCATCCGCTGCAGGAAATTCAGCGCGGTGCGCTCTCCTTTCAGGAGTATATCGCGCGATGAAGTCACTTCAAGCACCTTCCTGCCCTTCCTTACTTTGCTGCCATCGGCAACGTAAGCTGTGAACTTCGCTTTCGGATCAAGCTGCTTGTAAACCCGTTTGAATATATCCAGCCCGGCTAAAATGCAGTCTTCTTTGCATAGAAGAACTGCTTTCAGCTTCTCTTTTCCCGCTGCGCCTGAAAGCGTAAGTTTTGTGGTTATATCTTTATTTATGCGGTCTTCTTTTAGAGCAGATGTGATCGCTTTTGCTATTTCTTTATCGTAAAGCCTGTAATATTCTTTAAGCGTCATATTGTGAAAGTAGTTTTATTTCTCTTTGCTGCATTTAAGCTCACTTACTGAATTTATACCAGCAGGCAGAGCGGCATCTTCGGCAAGCATCATTGCGATGCCATCACGCACGGGATATTTTGCGCCGCAATTCGGGCAAACAAGGTAACTGCCTTCGGCTGTGAGCGGATATTTACCTAATGGACAAACTAATCCGGCATCAGCAAATTTTTGTGCTTCCATTGTTTGATCGTCCGTCATAGATTTTTCTTCATGATTTCAACGAAATCCATTGGCGGGCGCACGGGCTTCATTGTGTTCAGATTAATAAATGAATGAACGGTGTAGCCCTTTACGATGAGCCTTTCGCCTACAAACAGCTCGTAGTTTATGTGCACGCGTACGCCAGGCATTTCGTCAAGGCTGGCGCGGATGATCACAATATCATCATACTTTGCTGTACTGATATAGTTAGCGTGCGCCTCGATAACGGGGAGTCCGTATTGCAGCTTTTCGAGCTCCGTGTATGGATATCCTATTTCGCGCAGCAGTGTATTCCTTCCTGCTTCGAAGTACTCAAGGTAGCGGCCATTGTTAACGATACCCATGTTATCGGTATGCGCGTATAAAACTCGTACTTGTGTTTCAGATCTTATCATATTGTATAAAAATTAGAAGCAAAGTCAAAAGCAAAAGCAGAGTCAAAAGCCTTCAACACAGAGAACACAGAGTGAACGGAGGACAGAAAGCTGCAACTCGTAAATCATGCTACTGTCCAGATTATATATAATAAGTTAAAAAGCAAAGTCAAATGCAAAAAGCAGAATCAAAAGCAGAAGCGGAGTCAAAAGCTTTTACGGATCAGTGTTATCTGTGATATCTGCGTCTCTGTTGTTGCTTCTAAAACATAAATCAAAATATCTTGCCCGGATTCAATATATTATTCGGATCAAACACACCCTTAATTTTCCGCATGAGCTCAAGCTCGGCTTCGGATATCGCGATGGGCAGGTATGCTTTCTGTGAGTAGCCTATTCCATGCTCACCGGATATCATCCCGTCAAGCGAAACGGTCAGCTCAAATATTTCGCGTATGGCGGTATCCAGATTCTCCTCCCAGCTTTTTTCATCAAGCTTATCCTTCAGTATGTTAACGTGAATATTGCCATCGCCCGAATGGCCGTAACATATTGTAGTAATTCCGTACTTTGCGGAGATTTCCTTCACGCCGCGGATGAGCTTCGTCATATTAGCCCTGGGGACTACAGTATCTTCTTCCTTATACGGTGAAATTGATTTAACCGCCTCGCCTATCCCCCGCCTGAGCGACCAAACATCCTGCACCTTCTGTTCATCTTCGGCAAGCACCATATCAAGCGGATTGAACTCTTCCACAACTTCTGCAATCAGTTCAATATCACGATCAAGCTGTTCAGGGTAATTGCCGTCAACTTCAATAAACAATTGCGCTTCGGCTTCGCTGTTGGGAAATTTTTTATTCTGTCTTTCTTCTGCCGCCTTCACAGCGGCTCTTTCCATGAACTCTATCGCCGATGGAGTTATCCCCTTCTGGAAGATCTTCGCGACAGCATCAGTCGCATCTTCAAGCGTGCCGAACGCCGCGAGTATTACTTTCTTAAACCTGGGCAGCGGTATGAGCCTGAAATTAATTTTGGTTATAACCGCAAGCGTGCCTTCACTGCCCACTATTAACTGTGTTAAGTTATAGCCGGTTACATTCTTGAGCACCCTGCCGCCGGTGTTAATTATCTCGCCGGTTGGCAGAACAGCTTCAAGTCCAAGGACATAATCTTTAGTAACGCCGTATTTAACAGCCCTGGGGCCGCCCGAGCACTCTGCAAGGTTACCGCCAAGGTGACAGGAGCCGCGTGAAGCAGGATCGGGCGGATAAAACAATCCAAGCTTTTCAACTTCTTCCTGGAACACCTGCGTAATTACACCCGGTTGAACAATAGCCTGAAAATTCTTTTCATCAATTTCGATGATCTTATTGAATCGCGCCATCGATAGGCAAATGCCGCCGTGAACGGCGAGCGCTCCGCCGGAGAGTCCAGTACCGCCGCCACGCGGTGTAACCGGTACTTTATGTTCATTAGCAATTTTGAATATCGCGGATATTTCTTCGGCGGTTGCCGGCTTAACTACAACTTCGGGCGGGAAGTTCAGGTCCTCGGTTTCATCTTCGGAATGAAGATGCAGCGTTTCAATATCATATAGCACATACTCACTGCCAACAACAGCAGCAAGCTCTTCTAATATTTCCGGCGTAACTTTATTATACATTATCTTATGTTGTGCTTAAGCTGTATTATTAGTTTATTCTTCAGATGCGGTTTAGCTTATGGATAGCCTGCAGCTTCTTAAGCAGGGGTTCGATCTTTTTGATATTCAGCATTGAGCTTGCATCGCTCAAAGCTTTGGCGGGATTTGGATGTGTTTCTATGAACAGCCCGTTTATGCCAACTGCCACCGCTGCCTTTGATAGCGGCTCAATAAATTCCGGATTGCCGCCCGATACCCCTTTATCGCGTGATGGCATCTGCACGGAGTGCGTTGCATCGAAGATAACGGGGCAGCCAGTGTTACGCATAATCTCCAGCGCGCGCATGTCAACAACAAGGTTTTGGTATCCGAAGGTCGAGCCGCGCTCTGTGACCATAACTTTGTGATTACCTGCTTCCCTGACTTTATTTACCTGGTATATCATATCTTCCGGCGCAAGGAACTGCCCTTTTTTGATATTTACGATCTTGCCTGTTTCGGCGGCTGATTCCAAAAGCTCTGTTTGCCTGCATAGGAAGGCAGGGATCTGCAGTATATCAACATACTCAGCTGCTATCTCCGCTTCAACTTCTGAATGAATATCAGTCAGAACGGGAACTCCAAGCTTCTCGCGGATATTACCTAATATACCAAGTGACTCAATAACTCCAATTGATCTGAATGATGAGCCGCTGGTGCGGTTAGCCTTTTTGTATGAAGCTTTGAATATGAACGGAATTTTCAGCCGTGAGGTTATATCGATGAGGCGTTTGGCGATCTCCATGGAGATCTTTTCCGACTCTACCACGCACGGGCCTGCAATTAAAAAAAGATTTGGGTTGTTACTTAGATTAAGGGTTCTGCCTGAAATGCTGATAATTATTTCTTTAGATGCCTTTTTATTTATCACTTTACATGGATTTAGCCACAAAATTAAAGATTATTAGCTATTTTAACAACGCAAAATTAATTAATTCCTGTTAACTCAACTGAAGGCTATTGCGGAGAGGGACCTATAAATGGCCCATAATCACTACTGTTACACTATATATAGGGATTGATTTTGCAAACATAGTTAAGTAAAATAATACAGAATTGCCAAAACAACTAACATGAAACAACTAATAATACTAACAGCCTTTCTTTTTTGCCTCGGAAGCGTTGAGGCACAGACACCTGATTCCAACAAAACGGTTACCACCAAGCTTAAGCAGAAAAGCGAGGTAAAGAACGTCTGGTCTTTGAACCTGAGCTTTTCAGATAACGGGTTCGGATTTGGCGCAACGAAATTTTTTAATCTTTCGAAAGACGTTTCCCTGAATGCAGGTATCATGTTTTCGGGGGCGAAGGATGACAGAGAGTTTGACCAAACGGATATTTTCGGTAACTCGATAACTCCGTACAAAGTAAACAGGTTGTTTATGATGCCGATGATAAATTTAGGCATGCAGATAAGGCTCTTCCGTGAGGATGTAACCGATGACATGAGGCCTTTTGTGAATTTCGGTGTAACACCAACAGCGATAGTATATACTCCATTTAATGAAAGTTTTTTTTCGAGCTTTAAATACGCCAAGGCAAGATATACCGTCGGCGGCTATGCGGGCATTGGTTTGGATTACATTACAACTCGCACTTCTGGGTTAAGTTTTAATCTGCGTTATTACTATATCAATTTGTTTGGTGAAGGTATTAACAGCATTTCGACTGCTGAAAAGAAACAGTTCGGCGGGATGTACTTTATATTCAGTTATAATTTTACAAGGTAGGATATAAATACCTATAGACTTAGACTTGCTTTTACTGATCGCTACTATAACCACTAAACATAACTATTAACCCCGGTTTTTAAGCCGGGGTTTTGCTATTTTATAGTTTGATGGGCTATGGCTGGAATGACAAGCGGGTGAAAAATGCGGATGGGGATTTTTGGCTGAAAAAACACCATGATCATTTTAAAAACATTCCGGTGCTTGATATCTGATTTTCTGGTTTGATATGGGTCTAGATTCCTGCCTTCGCAGGAATGACAAATTTCATTTTATAAGCTTATCAAAATCATCTTCGCTTATAACTTTTACGCCGAGCGACTCCGCTTTTTTAAGCTTGCTGCCGGCTTCAGCGCCTGCGAGCAGGTAATTGGTTTTTTTGCTCACAGATGATGCGGCTTTGCCGCCAAGCGACTCGATCAATTCCTCTACCTCTTCCCTTTTATACTTTTCCAGCGAGCCGGTTACTACGAATGTAAGTCCCTCAAGCTTAGCTGATGCTGCTCCGCCGGCAGGCTGCTCTGATTCGAATTTCAATCCCGCTTTCCTCAACCTTTCAACCATTTGCAGGTTACTTTTGGTATGAAAGAAATCATATACACTCTCTGCTATCCTTGGCCCTATTTCATGAACTTGCTCTATCTCCTCTTTCGAAGCGGCCATTAATGCCTCAACATTTTTGAATCGTTTGGCCAGGATACGCGCCGTACGCTCACCAACATGACGGATCCCGATCGCAAAAAGTACTTTTTCAAACGGTCGTTCCTTGCTTTTTTCTACTGAGCTTAAGATATTATCAATACTTTTTGCGCCGAATCTATCGAGCGCTTTAAGTTCTTTCTCATGCTTAGATAATTTGTAAATATCAGTTACATCATTCAGGTAACCAAGCTCAATGAATTTTTCGAGGATCTGGAATCCCAGCCCTTCGATATCCATTGCAGTGCGTGCAACAAAATGCTCCATCCTTCCCTGCACCTGCGCCGGACAAAGTGAATTTGTGCAGTAATAATTCGCCTCACCTTCGGGTCTGTGAATAAGCTGATTGCACGCAGGGCATTTATCAGGCATTTTGAAAGGTTTAAGCTTTTTGTGATGATCGTCCTTTACTACTTCCACAACTTTAGGGATCACATCGCCGCCCTTTTCAATTTTAACAAAATCGCCAACTCTGATATCTTTGCGCTCTATTTCATCAGAATTATGCAGCGTTGCCCGAGAGATAGTTGAGCCCGCCAGGAATACCGGCTCAAGCTCCGCAACAGGCGTAATAGTACCTATCCTGCCAACCTGCAGAGTGATTTCTTTCAGCCTGGTAGTAGCTTGCTTGGCTTTGAACTTGTAAGCAATTGCCCACCGTGGACTTTTCGCTATACTTCCTATCTTTTCCTGCTGTTTAAGCGAATCGACCTTGATGACAACCCCGTCAATTTCGTAAGGCAGTATGTCACGTTCTTGCTCAACTTCATTGCAAAACTTTTTAACATCTTCTATTGAACCAACTACACGGGTATTATCGTTAACGGGAAACTTAAGGCCTTTCAAAATTTTCATGTTTTCCGAGTGTGATACCAGCTTAGCCTGCTCTGCCGCTTCAAGGTATCTCAGGGAATAGCAGTACATATTCAACCGTCTTGAAGCGACAATACGTGAATCTTTAAGCTTCAGTGAGCCGGCCGCAGTGTTTCTGGGATTGGCATATATTTTTTCACCAAGTGTTTCCTGCTCTTCATTTATCCTGAAGAAATCTTCAAGCATGAAAAACACTTCACCGCGGACTTCAATATCTATTTTACTTTTCAGGTTCAGAGGTATCACCCGTATTGTTTTTAGGTTTGTCGTTATCTCATCCCCGCGGATGCCATCACCTCTCGTTGCGCCGCGGAAGAGCATACCGTTCTTATACGTGAGCGATACCGCGATACCATCGAACTTCAGCTCGCAGACATATTTATACTTTTCACCCTTTAGCAGATTGTTCACGCGTTTATCAAACTCATCCAGATCCTGCTCATCATATGAATTTGCCAGCGAGAGCATCGGCACATCATGCATTACGGTTTCAAAGCTGTTCGAAAGGTCGCTTCCAACCCTTTGTGTGGGCGAGTCATCGGTTTTAAGTTCAGGATAAGCAGTTTCAAGTTCCTGCAGTTCCTTCATCAGCTTATCATATTCATAGTCATCCATATCAGGCCTCGCAAGTACATAATACTTGTAGTCGGCGTCAAGGAGCTTTTCGCGAAGTTTCTTCGCCTTTTCCTTCAGTTTTGAGTCTGCTGGCATTTAGAATTATTATTTTGAAGCTTATTGAGGAGCGATACCGTCTTTTGTAATTATCAGGTTCTTTATAGAAGTTGCCCCGCTGGACATATTGGTTTTTTTAAGATATCTGCCATTCAGGTAAATATCAACATTTTGGCTTGTATTGGCGCTGAAACGGAATTTCTCCCTGGCGCTGAGTATCAGTGAATCCTTAGCAGTAATTTGTTCATCAATCGGTTCGGCCTGGTCATCGATATACACTTTGATCTTAATATCTTTGATGGCTTTAACTGTAAGCTTAAGGGAATCAACCACGATTGCATTGAGTGAATCTTTGATGCGGGTTGAATCAATTTTGTTCGTTATCTTGTTTTCGTATTCGCTGGATATCTCGTTAAAGGTTTTGGGCTTAACATCACTTTTCTTTTCCTTGGAACTGTTGAGGTAATCAACCAGGAAATAAATACCGGCTCCAATAGCAAGTATCAGAATAACGAGCAGCACCTTCTGAGTTACCGACCTGTTTGAAAATTCCGCCTTTGAATCATCTTCATCGCGGCGGGGTTTCATGTAATCAGGCTTATCTTCTTCAATACTTTTTGAATAAACCTGCTCAGGCTCTTCCTCTTTTTTTACGGGGTGATCAAGCACAGATATCCTCAACTTGGAGTCGGGTGAAATGATCTCCTTGTTATCTTCCGAGGAAAATTTTCGCCGTGCGTAGAATCCGGATTTAGCCTTATCGTAGTCGTTTAATATCTGGTTTTCATTTTCATTAAGGGCGCGTGCATAGGCTTTTATGAATGAGCGGATGTATGTTTCAGGCTGGAAATCAAAAATGCCGTTTTCGATATTTTGCAAGAATTTGATATTGATCCTGCTCTCCGCAGAAATTTCCGCAATAGATATCCCCTTCAATTCCCGGAGTTTCTTCAGATCTGAGCCAAATTCCTTAAGCATTCATTTACATTGATGGAGATTCAAGAATAATATCGATTTTGTAAAAATAACCGAACTTATCAAGAATTTCAATTGAATTCAGCGTAAAATGAGAACTATTTGTACGATTTCTTTGCTGGCCGCAGATAAAATGCAAATGGGCTCAGAGAGAATTCCGGTTGCGGTAAACTCATCTTAGTACATCAGAGTAAAACATCTACTTAGAAATTTTGCTTTTGACCCTCACCCCCAGCCCCTCTCCCAAAGGGAGAGGGGAGAGAAAACTCAAGGGTTTCTCAGTTCCCCCTCTCCTATCAAGAGAGGGGGTTAGGGGGTGAGGTCAAGTATATTGAGATTTTCGGCCAAGAACTTCATCGAACATAGCTTTGGGTGTATTTTTAATTACTGTCGTGTACTAAGTAAACTTTTCGTTCACCGATTAATGCTTTGAATAACTTAGCAAAAATGGGTATATTTGTTGATTAATGCTTAATTTTTATAAGTTACCAAAAGATTATTTAAAGTTTGAAGGCACTGACAGGCTTGACCTCGTGAACAGGCTTTCAACTAACCAGGTTATACCCCTTGAATCTTACAAAGGTGTAAAAACTATTTTAACCAGTGATAAGGGCAGGTTCGTTGACCTTTTGACTCTTTTCAACTTTGGTGATTTTGTTTTTGTTGAGTGTTCTTTCAATAATGCGGCAAATGTAACAGCACACCTTGATAAATATACTATCATGGATGATTTTACTATTACCAATTTAAGCGGTACGCATGAAACCATTCTGTTCTTTGGCGAAAATGTGGAGGAGTTTATTTCAAAACTTACGGGAGTAGATATTGCAGCGTTAAACGAAAGTGGTTTCATCTTAACCTCTGAGCACGATGCCATCGCTTTCAGAAGCGATGATATTAACGGCGGAATAGAGTTTACTTATAGCGTAAATGATAGGGACTTCTGGATAAATGCAATTTTTTCAGAAGAGAATAGATCTGAGTTTGGCATTACAGAATTTTCTCCAGAGCAATTTGAAGTAATGCGGATTGAATCAGGCATCCCGAAAATTGGCAAAGAAATGACCGACCTGACAAATCCACTGGAGTGCGGCCTGAATAAATATGTTAGCTTCACTAAGGGCTGCTACATTGGGCAGGAAGTTATTGCAAGGCTGGATGCATATGATAAGATAAGCAAACATATGGTTGGCATTAAGCTTGAAAGCACAAAAGATACTCTGCCCGCTTATGGCGATAAGATAACACTTGAAGGCAAGGAGTGCGGATTTGTTACCAGTGCAATTGTTTCAGAAAAACACGGACCCATTGCCTTGGGATTTGTAAAGACAATTTTTTTAGATCACAGTAAAGAGTACGCAGTAAAACATAATGATACATTAATAGAGTGCAGTTTGGTTAAACTTCCGTTTAACAAGTTGGCGCACTGAATAAGAAGTACAAGACAAATTATAACAGAAATTACAGGAGATATAAAATGGCAGTAAATATTAAAGAATTACTTGGCAGCGATGCTGCACTTTTGGATCACGAATGTAAAACCATTTCAAAAGATGACCTCCATTTACCGGGTCCCGATTTTGTTGACCGGATCTGGAAAGATTCTGACCGCAATCCGCAGGTTTTAAGGAACATGCAGGCGATATTTAATCATGGAAAGCTTGGAGGAACCGGCTATCTTTCAATATTGCCGGTTGACCAGGGTATTGAGCATGCGGCCGGAGCATCATTTGCACCAAACCCTATATATTTCGATCCCGAAAACATCGTAAAGCTAGCAATTGAAGGCCAGTGCAACGCAGTTGCAACTACTCTTGGTGTACTTGGCGCGGTTTCAAGAAAATATGCGCATAAGATACCGTTTATTCTGAAAATAAATCACAATGAATTCCTTTCATATCCGAACAAGTACGACCAGCTTTTGTTTGCAAGTGTTGAGCAGGCATTCGATCTCGGCGCAGCAGGTATCGGAGCTACCATATACTTCGGAAGCGATGAATCTGCAAGGCAGATACAGGAAATTTCGCAGGCATTCCAGTATGCCCACGAAATGGGTATGACAACTATTCTGTGGTGCTATCTTAGGAACCCGGCATTCAATGTAAAAGGCGATAAAGATTACCATCTTTCAGCCGATCTTACCGGTCAGGCAAATCATTTAGGTGTAACCATCGAAGCCGACATTATAAAGCAGAAACTGCCCGAAAATAATGGCGGTTACCTTGCAACTAAACACGGTAAGACAAGCAAGCTTGTTTATGAGAAGCTAACAACAGATAACCCGATCGACTTGACGCGTTACCAGGTAGCAAACTGCTACATGGGCAGATGCGGGCTTATCAATTCCGGCGGCGCTTCTTCGGGTGAATCTGATCTTAAGGAAGCAGTTAAAACTGCGGTTATCAACAAACGTGCCGGTGGTATGGGACTCATTTCAGGCAGAAAAGCTTTCCAGAGGCCGATGAAAGATGGCGTAGAAATTCTGAATGCAATACAGGAAGTTTACCTTGATAAAAAAGTAACTATAGCTTAGTAAATTGAATATCATAATCATAATTGAATAAACCAAACAAACAAAATGAATAAAAAATTAAAAAAGGTAGCAGGCAAGCACAGAAAAAAGCAGGCTAAAGTTAAAGCAAAGATCAAGGAATCAAAAGCCAAAGCAACCAAGAAGTAATGAAGAATGTTATGCTGCTGGTGTTCATAACACTGGCAGCTACATTTACACCCATATTCGCGAAGCTCACGGTTGCTGAAATATCCCCGCTTTCATTCGGTTTTTTCAGGTTCGGAACTGCTGCAATTCTTTTTTATATTACTCTCAGGATCCGTAAGCTTGACCTTAAGTTTGAAAGAAAAGATTATCCCAGGCTGTTCCTCCTTGCACTGCTTTGCATACCTTTAAACCAATTTTTCTTTCTGACGGGAATAAAAATGTCTTTTGCATCACACTCGGGTATAATCTATTCGCTTAACCCGGTTTATGCATACATAGTCGCAGTTCTGTTCAAATACGAAAAGTTCTATGTTTCAAAGCTGTTTTCAATACTGCTGACAGTTGTGGGAATATTTTTTATTTTTTGGGAAAGCTTTTCGGGTACAACGGTCAACAACACGGTTGTAAACGGCGATATACTTCTGCTGTTTGCTGTACTCACGTTTTCAATGTATTTAACACTTGGTAAAACAACCATCGAAAAATACGGCGCATTAAAGACATCTACGTTTGTATTCCTCGTAGGCAGCGTATTATACATTCCCCTCTTTATATATGACCTGCCCAATCTTTCGTTCGAGAAAGTTACATATATGGGAGTTATAGGTTACATATATCTTTCCGTTGTAGTGGCTTACCTTGCGTATTTTGTTTGGTATTACGCATTAAAGCACATTGCCGTCAGCAAGCTTACCACGCTTTCGAATATTTCTCCACTGCTTACGGTTTTATTTTCAATTATATTTCTGAGTGAACAGATCTCTTTATTCTTTGTTATAGGATCATTAATAACGCTTATCGGTGTATTTATAATGCACAGGGTGAGCATAGATATTTCATAAATTGGAAAATACAGTACTTAAAATAGGGCTTGCCGGCTGCGGACATCTTGGCAGGATACACTGCAAGCTGATAAGCGCGCTTACCGCTGAAAATACATCGCTTGAATTTGCCGGTGTATTCGATATAAACAAAGCTTCAGCGGAAGAAATTGCCGCGTTATACGGTGTTCAGAGTTTTGCTTCCATTGAAGAGCTTTTAAGCTCGGTTAATACTCTGGTGATCGTAACCCCAACAACAACACATTTTGAGATCGCCTGTGCCGCAATAAAGAAGGGAATCAATGTATTTATCGAAAAGCCTGTAACAAGCTCGCTGCATCAGGCGGAGCAGCTAATAGAGCTCGCCCGCAAACATCCGGTTAAGATACAGGTTGGGCATGTTGAGAGGTTCAATCCCGCGCTTACAGCGCTTGAGAAATTTGAAATGAAGCCGATGTTTATAGAGTCACACAGGCTTTCGCAATTCAATCCGCGCGGAACCGATGTTTCGGTTATACAGGACCTAATGATACACGATATTGATATAATCTTACACCTTGCAGGTTCTCCGGTAGAAAAGATCGATGCAAACGGCGTAGCAGTTATTTCAGATGAAATCGATATTGCAAATGCGCGGCTTAAGCTTAAAAATGGCTGCGTGGCAAACCTGACCGCAAGCAGGATATCATTAAAGAAAATGCGCAAGATGCGCATCTTCCAGAATAACGCGTATATCTCTGTTGATTTCCTTAATAATAAATCAGAAATATTCCGGCTTACGGCTAAAGATTCGCCCGATGACGGAATGTCGTTTCCTATCTCGGATGAGAAGAAAATAGTTTACAGCGAAGCTAAGGCTGATAGTCCGGAAAGCGCTAATCCCATAAGGAGCGAGCTCTCGAGCTTCTTCACGAGCATACAGAGTGATACTCCCGTTAAGGTTACGCTTGAATCAGGCAAGGAAGCAGTGGAAGTTGCGGATAAGATCATTGAGATCATTAAAGAAACTCAGAAACAGAACACATCCAAATAGCAGAATTGACCACATTCATAAGATCAAATACCATCCTAAGCAGGATAGCTGAAATTGCAGCAACACAAAAAGCTGATGCTTGCGTAGTAGGCGGCTATGTTAGGGATAGACTGCTCGGACTCGATAAAACTGATATTGATATTACCGTAACGGGTGACTCCATAGCATTTGCAGAAGCTGTTGCAAAGGAGTTCAAGGTAAAGCCTGCCGCAGTGTATAAAAGATTCGGCACAGCCATGCTGATGTTAGGCGAAAATAAGATAGAGTTTGTTACCGCGCGTAAGGAAAGCTACACCGAAGACTCCCGCAAGCCGCTGGTTGAGAATGCAAGCCTTGAAGAAGATCTCGCGAGGCGCGATTTTACAGTAAACGCTATGGCTGTATCACTGACTGACAGCAGCGAAAGTGTAATTGACCTTTTCGGCGGTATGGATGACCTGAAAGAAAAAATTCTCCGAACACCGCTTGACCCTGCCACAACATTCAGCGATGACCCGCTTAGAATGATGCGCGCTTGCAGGTTCGCCTCGCAACTTGGATTTGAGATAGCGGGCGATACTTTCCACGCGATGAAGGAAATGCGTGAAAGACTCAGGCTGAAATCCAGCGGAAGCAGCGTGGTTTCACAAGAGAGAATAACGGATGAATTCCTTAAGATAATCGCATCGCCTAAGCCTTCTATTGGATTGACGCTGCTTTTCAAATCAGGCATAATGGAAGTGATCTTCCCTGAAGTTCATAACCTGCAGGGCGTTGACCAGCGAAAGGATTTTCATCACAAAGATGTTTTCTACCATACATTGCAGGTACTTGATAATATTTCCGCTAATACAGAAAACTTGTGGCTGAGGTTTGCGGCATTGATGCATGATATTGCCAAACCGCCCACCAAAAGATTTGTTGAAGGAACCGGGTGGACTTTCCACGGACATGAAGATCTGGGGGCGAGGTGGCAGAAAAAGATATTTAATCGCCTAAAGCTTCCGCTTGATAAGCTGCCATACGTGGAAAAGCTTGTGCGGCTGCATTTGCGCCCAATCGCTTTGGCGAATGAAGGTGTCACTGATTCAGCAATACGCCGCCTGATATTTGATGCAGGAGATGATATTAACGATCTTTTCACACTTTGCAGAGCTGATATTACATCCAAGGATCCTTCTAAAGTGAAGAAGTATCTTGAGAATTTCGATAGAGTTGAATCAATGGTTGCGGAAGTTGAAGAGCGCGACAGAATCCGTAACTTCCAGTCACCGGTTAAAGGTGAAGAGATAATGCAGATATGCGGATTGGAGCCTTCACGCCAGGTGGGGATGCTGAAGAAAGCAATTGAAGAGGCAATTCTGGATGGTATAATCCCGAATGAATATGATGCTGCGCTGGAATATCTTTACAAGATCAAAGATGATATCCTCGGACAAAACAATATCCGTAAATAGGATTTATCCTTACAACAATTAAACAAATACGTTATTCAGATTGAACGTTTTTAGAATACGAGCGGGGATGAAATTGTTTATGAACCTGTTTTAAGTAAGAAATATCGACATGCGTGTAAATTTGCGTTGTGCTAATATCTGCGTGGCCAAGCATTTCCTGTATTGAGCGCAGGTCTGCCCCGCCTTCAAGCAAGTGCGTAGCAAAAGAATGTCTGAAGATATGGGGATGAATTTGCTTTGTAATGCCTGCTTTCTTAGAGTACTTGTGTATAATATCCCAAATCGCCATTCTCGATAGCCTCCTGCCCCGCCAATTGAGGAACAGGTAGTCTTCGGAATATGGTTTCTTTATAGCAGAACGGGATCTATCAATATAGATTTTCAGCCATTCCAGCGATGATGCCGCGGCAGGAACGATACGTTCCTTTGATCCTTTACCAAACACCCTGAGTACTTCATCATTAAACAAAACATTCGATGTTTTGAGATCCAGCACTTCACTTACACGGAGTCCGCATGCATACATTATTTCCAGGATGGCTTTATCTCTCAATCCCAATACAGAAGTCTCATCAGGCTGAGCCAGAATTTTATTAATCTCTTCAACCGTCAGCACAGCCGGCAGATTCCTGCCAAGCTTGGGAGAATCGAAGTATTGCAGCGGATTTACTGATATTTTGTACAGGCCGGAATCCATTAAGTGAATATATAATTGCCTTAAGGATGAAAGCATTCTCGCCATCGAAGAAGCACGATGCTCTTTTTTAAGCTCTGCAAGAAATTTATCCAGGTGCTCTTCCTTCACATCCTCAAATCCGGTTACACCCTGTGAATTCAGAAACTCGCTGAATTTCTCCAGATCAAAGCGGTATGAATTTATTGTGTTCGGAGAAAGGGATCTTTCAAGCTCTGCGTATAACAGGAAAGAGCTAACCTGCTTTTCCTTGTTATCTATTGGTGTTTCAAGCGGCTCAGTCTTCTTCTTCATCAGCAGTCTCAGGGTACTTAATTCTGTGATGATGAATTCCGACAATTGTTTTGAGGAAGCTTTGCCTTATCTTAATGAGATCTTTGAGTGTAAGGTCACATTCATCAAGCTCGCCATCGAGGAATCTGGCCTTAATAATCTCGCTTATCTGAGTTTCAAGCTTTGCAGGCGTAGGGTCTTCGATCGATCTTGTTGCAGCTTCAACGGAATCCGCAAGCATTACAATGCCTGTTTCCTTGGTTTGCGGCTTGGGACCGGGATACCTGTAAATATACTCGTGTGTGGTATCAATTTCGCCCTCTTCTGTCCTGGCTTTTTCATAAAAATATGAAACAAGGTTAGTTCCGTGATGCATTGGGATAAAATCAATGATCTCTTTTGGCAGCCTGTATTTTTCGGCCAACTTAATTCCATTTTTCACGTGCGCAATTATCATTTTTGCGCTGAGCGAAGGGTTCAGTTCTTCATGTTTGTTTGAATCCAGCTGATTTTCCACAAAATAATCCGGGTTAACGATCTTGCCGATATCATGGTAATAGCAGCCAACTCTGGCAAGGATCTGGTTCGCGCCAATCTCTTTAGCAGCCTGCTCGGAAAGGTTGCCCATTATGATAGAATGATGGAAAGTACCGGGTGCCTTGTTTGAGAGATCCCGCAGAAGCGGATTGTTGAAATCGCTCAGTTCAAGGAAAACAAGATCTGTAGCCACACGAAAAACTCTTTCGTAGAAAATCAGCAATCCGTAAGCGAGTATAGGTGATAGTATTGCATTCAATGCTGCAGAGTACAACTGCGCTTTTATCATGCTGAAATCATCATAACGCTCCAGGCCTACTGCCACAATTGCAACAACATAACCAAGCAAAATGTAAATCATCGAAACAAATATCTGCGAGCGGTTCTTGATATCGCGAACAGAGTAAACAACCAGTACGGATGCACAGAAGTTAGGGACGAGAATATCATAATCGCCGCCTCGGACAGCCGAAACCAGGATACATATTACTATAATTGCGTAAACCGCAACACGCGAATCAAATATTATTGTAAGCAGCATTGCCGCAACAGGCACAAATATCATATACTCGATCGGGTAGGCGATCTTAAGCTGAAGGCTGACATACGAAAAAACGCACTGAAGCAGTAAAATTGTTGAGATAAGGATAAGCTTCATGTTATCCTCAAATATACGATGCCTCATCTTATAAAGGAAAATGCCGAGCAGGAAGATCATAAGTGAGACGAACAGGAACCTACCGAGCTGCTGAAGGTAAAAATCCTGTGAGCCCATTTGTTCATTCCGGATGCGTTTGTAAGATTCGAGCTTAAGCATTGTTGCACCATTGATAGGCTCATGTTTGCTTACTATTCTCTCATTCTCACGCACCAGCCCGAATGTTTTAGGCACTGCATCAGTCACAGCGGCAAGAATCTTCTGTGTTTCCTGTTCATTGTAGATATAATCCGGTAATATATACAGCCTTGCGATCTTATATGAAACGCCTGCCAGTTCAAGGCTCTTATAATAGCCGGCAAAATCGTTATTAAGTATTCGCTCAACTTCGGCAATATCTCTTACTTCAGAAAGCTCAATCGATTCTTCAACCCTGTTCTTGATATATGAAATTTTTTTGGAGGTAATTTTGCTTTTCGGAAGATCTATGATCCTTTTATCGGAGACCTGGTTAAGGGATTGTATAATCTTTTTCCTGAATGCATCAAGGGAAACCTGTGAACCGAAAACTGATTTCAGGCTGTTCCATTCAGCTTCGGTAAGCGAAACACGCAGCCCTGCCTTAAGGTTGTTAAGCCCCTGCTCACTTAAAGTGCGTTTTTCTTCCGGCAGTGATTTTTCTTTTTCCATGCCGATATCGTAATCAACGATCTTCTCGATCCGTAAGAGTTCTGCATTGAGTGAATCCAGCCAATTGGAATTTGTTGTAGAAGCCGAGTTAATATCGAACACCGGGAATACCTGCTCCCGCGCAGCTTCCACTTCGTTCAGGTAAACCGATTCGCTTTTATATATAGGAAAACTGAAAGAGGCGATAAGATCTTCTTTGCTCCAAACCATCCCGACAACATAATCGGTTTCAATGGTTTCATACTTGGGAAACATAGCCGTGATCAGAATAACTGTAATAAGGGCAATAAAGAACTTAACGGTCTTATCGCTTTTGAAATCTGTCTTGTTTTTTCCTGATTTAGCCAATAAAGTTATTTACCTCGTTCAGGCAAAATTAACAATAAAATTGTTTTTTAAGTGTCCAGATATAAAGGGACAGGCGCAGTGCAAAAACAATCGCAATTTTAAAGCTAAATGATGAAATAGGCTGATTTTCAGCCTATTGCATAAAACGTAGAGTACTTGGTTTTTCCGTCAACAACAAACTCGCCAAGAATTTTTGTGGTCAGACCGTAAATGGTATCATCCATTTCATCTTCCAAACCATCAAATTCAGCCTCATCTTTGAGTACATAAACCTCAGAAAAGCTGTTTTTCCTGTTCTTATCCTCAACTATCATGTAATCATGTTTAGTATTGGATTTAATGTATGTTACAAGCTCGGTTGCAGAAGCAAGATATTCATCCCTTTTTTCGGGATACACGTCATAACTGATTTGAAATAATATTCTATTCATACCCTGCTAATATAATTTTAAGCAATTTTAATTGAAAGTGCAATTTTTAAGTCGTTTTTAGTTTGCAATTTCCTGAAATGTATTTGTAGAAGATTGGAAAGAAGCAACTAATGGTATTTTATTTGGTTTTACTATCTATTAGCTTTTAGCTAAATTTGTAGCAAAAGCGATAAAATTGTTAGAGTTTTGCTTTTTTAAAACTAATTTGATCACGGCATAAGTACAGAGACAATAAATACTCCATCAGAGGACAATTCTCCAGGAAAGAAGAATCTTAAATACCTTCTTTATCTTTCAGTTGGAGCTTTAGGTGTTGTTTACGGCGATATTGGTACAAGTCCGCTTTATGCCCTTAAGGAATGTTTTTCAGAGCTGCATGGAGTAAAACCTACTCACGATAATGTGCTTGGTGTACTATCGCTTGTATTCTGGGCATTAATACTTGTTATCTGTATCAAGTATCTTATCATTGTGATGAGAGCGGATAACGAGGGTGAAGGCGGGATACTTGCTCTTATGGAGCTTGTGCGGCCGAAAAAATATGGCTGGGGATTTGTTGTAGTAATAAGTATGGGTTTGTTTGGCGCTGCTTTACTTTACGGCGATGGCATCATTACGCCGGCAATTTCAGTACTGAGTGCCGTTGAAGGTTTGAAAATCGCTACGCCTTTTTTTGAACACTACATAATACCCATTACTATATTTATTTTATTTCTTCTGTTTTATTTCCAGAAGCGCGGTACCGGTAAGGTTGGCGCTGTGTTTGGTCCTATAATGATAATTTGGTTTCTCACCATTGCAGTATTAGGCGTTTCGGCAATTGTGAAGAACCCAGAAGTATTAAATGCCGTAAACCCTGTTTACGCATATAGTTTTTTCATACATAACGGATTTCACGGGTTTGTGATACTTGGCTCAGTATTCCTGGTAGTTACCGGCGGCGAGGCATTATACGCTGATATGGGTCATTTTGGGGCACGCCCGATAAAGTATGCATGGTTTACATTAGTTTTGCCGTGCCTGCTTATGAATTATTTCGGTCAGGGCGCAATGATGCTTCAGAATCCGCAGGCCGCTGCCAACCCGTTCTATTACCTTGCACCTGAATGGGCATTATATCCGATGGTAGTTATATCTACATTAGCTACGGTAATAGCATCGCAGGCATTGATATCCGGAGCGTTTTCGATAACACAGCAGGCAATACAACTGGGTTACCTACCAAGAGTTAGAATAATACACACATCGCAGGAAGAGCGCGGTCAGATATATATACCCCAACTCAACTGGCTGCTTTTTATAGGAACCATAATGCTGGTACTTAGCTTCAAGAGTTCAAGCAACCTGGCTGCCGCTTACGGTATCGCAGTTACATCAACAATGGTTATAACAACAATACTGGCATTTGTTGCCATGAGAAAGCTCTGGAAATGGTCTCTGCCGTTAGCGCTGATGCTCTCATTATTCTTTATTGTGATTGACCTCGCATTCTGGGGTGCAAACCTTCTGAAAGTACTGCACGGAGGATGGGTTCCGCTGGTGATCGGTTCATTCATCTACCTGATAATGACAACGTGGCATTGGGGCAGAAAAATGCTTCTTGCAAAGATTGAGGAAGAAACACAGCCGATAGAAAAATTCATTGATGAAGTGATGAGTGTAAGGCTGGTTACGACTCCCGGCACAGCTATTTATATGTCAAGTAACCCTAAAGGAACACCGCCTGCGCTTGTAAAGAACATGAAACACAACAGAGTATTGCACAAACAGATAATTGTTTTGAGTATCATCTTCAAGAAGATACCCCATACAGTGATTGAAGAATCCATCGAAGTAGAAAATCCCACTGATGGTTTCTACCGGGTGATCGCACCATACGGTTTCATGGATAATGCCAATATTCATCAGATAATTGATGTCCTGAACACAAAAGGGCTTTCCATAAATATCAACAAAACTACGTTTTTCCTCGGCCGTGAGCTAATAGTTGCAAAAGAGAAATACGGATTAACCCGGCTTCGCAAAAAACTATTCATCCTGCTTTCACGTAATTCTCAAAGAGTAACAGAATTCTTTAATATTCCAAATGACAGGGTTTTTGAAGTTGGTTCGCAAATAGAGATCTGACCTTACGAAATTAATCTAGTAGCCGGCAGCACGCACTTCATCTTCATCCATTCCAAAGTAGTGCGCAATTTCATGAACAAGTACTTCCCTCACTTTTTCTTTCAGCTCATCCATGGTGTTACAAACTCTTTCAATATTTCTCTGGAAAAGTATTATCCTGTCCGGGGTGGTATTCATATAATAAGTATTCCGGTAAGTATAAGGAACACCTGAATAGATACCAAGCAGCATGTACTTATCCGAAAGCCCAACCCTGCCAAGATCTGCTTCAGTTGGATACGGTTCTGCCATGAACACCAGGTTTTCAATTTTCTCTTTGAACGGTTCGGGAATGGTATGCAGGGCATCTTCCATTAACGATGTAAACTCTTCTTCTGAAACTGAGATCATTTTCTGCCCTCCAGTACGAACGGGACCGTAATATCCACTATCCTGAATTTTTCGCTGAATTTATATTTTTTAGTATAACATGAAAGGTGCGTTTTAACCCAATCGCTCATTAACTTATGATCGCTGAATTGTGAATTATGTTTTTCGATGAGGCTGATCTTTTTATCTATGTATTTTGTAATGTTCTCAAAGTGATTAGGTTTATCCGGCCCGAAAAACCAGAATTGCTTTACTGAATGAGGCTCGCCCGGCAGCAGGTACCTGTTCCGTGCAGCAAAAACTGCGTCAAACGATGCTTCTGATATTGCCCGGTGATCACGGTGGAGCAGATTTACACTTTCAAACGACCTGTTTGCAGGATCGAATGTGAAAACAATTGCGGGCTTAACTTTCTTGATTATTTTGGCAAGCTTAACTCTAAGGCCGTCATCATTTGGCAGCAGGCAATCCCTATAATTGAGGAAAAATACCTTCTTAACTCCCAGCAGCTTCGCTGCAGCAAGCTGTTCTTTGTGGCGTGTTTTAATTCTTAGTGATTTTGGCTTATGATCAATTTTGAAGCCATTTTCACCGTTTGTAGCAACTACGAAATATATATCGTAACCTTGCTCCGCAAATTTGAACATAGTACCGCCGCAGGAAAATTCAATATCATCAGGGTGTGCTGATATTGCAAGTAAAACCTTATTTTGCATGGTATCTATCCAGCTTAAAAGTTTCGCCGAGGTATAGTTTTCTCACCATTTCATCTCCGGCAAGTTCTTCCGAAGTTCCCTGCCTGAATATCTTGCCTTCGATCAGTATATAACCCCTATCAACAATAGAAAGTGTTTCGTGGACATTATGGTCGGTGATGAGAACGCCAATACCCTTATTTTTCAGCTTCGCAACAATTTTCATTATTTCTTCCACTGCAATAGGGTCAATGCCGGCAAAAGGCTCATCAAGAAGGATGAATTTCGGATCGGTAGCAATTGCACGCGCAATTTCAGTTCTGCGTCTTTCGCCGCCGGATAGCACATACCCTTTGCTGCCTGAGATATGAGAAATACCAAACTCTTTAAGCAGCTGCTCGGCTTTATCCTGCCGCTCCGATTTATCTAAAGCCATAAACTCCAGCACAGCGTAAATATTCTGGTACACAGTCATTTTCCTGAATATAGATGCTTCCTGCGGGAGATAACCAATACCAAGCCGGGCTCTTTTATACATAGGCTCACCGGATATATCCTGACCATCAAGTAGTATTTCACCTGAATTAGGTTTTATCATCCCGGTTATCATGTAAAATGTTGTAGTTTTGCCTGCACCGTTTGGTCCAAGCAAGCCTACTATTTCACCCTGCTTTACTGAAACAGAAACGGTATCAACAACATTTCTTTTGCTGTACTGCTTCACAAGGTTATTTGCTTTCAGAATTGATGCCATCGCCTACTTCAATGCCCCTTTCAGCCGTGAAACCAATTCTGCCAGAACTTCTCCGCTTTTGCCCATCAGAAGCTCATCCAGTTCGGGAGTAATTGATGTAGGATGCGGATTGATCTCTGCAGTGTACGCCCCTGAGCGTTTCGCAATAACCGGAAGCATTGCAGCAGGATACACTTCGGCGGATGTACCTATTGATAGAAATACATCAGAATTTGCAGCACGGTCTTCAGCGAATACAAGTGCTTTGCGCGGCAGCATTTCCCCGAACCAAACAACATCGGGCCGGATAAGCCCGCCACACTCTGCGCATTTCAGAACTTTCTTTTCCTTCACATCTACCTCATCAACAAAAATTCTGCACTTTATGCAGTAATTCCTTTCGATGTTTCCATGCAGTTCTGTCACCCGTTTGCTGCCGGCGCGGAAATGCAGGTTATCAATATTTTGTGTGATCAGGTTGAATTCAGGGAAAATACTTTCCATTTCAGCAAGCGCGAAATGTCCCGGGTTTGGCTTCACGTCGCGCATAATTTCTCTTCTATGCTGGTACCAACTCCAAACAAAATCAGGATCGCTCATAAATGCTTCAAAGTTAGCAAGCTGCTCGGGACGAAATTTTTCCCATATGCCGCCCGGATCCCTGAAAGTAGGAACACCGCTTTCGGCTGATACTCCCGCACCAGTCAACACGGAGACAACTTTGGCATCTCTAAGCCTGCTTATTAGCTCTGAGGAAAAATTCACTATTGGCGTATCCTTCTGATTATGGTGAGCATTTCCCTTACGGCATTTTCAAGTCCTGTAAAAGCAGCCCTGGCAATTATCGAGTGCCCTATGCTTACTTCATCTATTTCTGCAATATTTGCAATAGCTGTTATATTCTGGTAATTCAGTCCATGCCCTGCATTTACACCCATTCCAAGCTCTTTAGCAGTAAGCGCAGTTTGCCTGATCTTTTCAAGTTCAGTGACAATATCTTCGGGAGCAGTCAATCTCGCATATTTGCCGGTATGTATCTCGATCATATCTGCACCCATCTCGAGAGCTAAGTCAACCATTTCCGGGCTTGGCTCTATAAATACGCTGGTCTTGATCCCTGCTTCTTTTAAAGAATCAATTGCAGGGCTAACCTTAAACTCTGTTGCCGAAAGGTCCAGTCCGCCTTCGGTGGTGAGTTCCTGTCTTTTTTCAGGAACCAGTGTTGCCATGTATGGCATTGTTTCAATGGCGATCTTAACCATTTCATCGGTTGCGGCCATTTCGAGATCAAGCTTTGTTTTCACAGTTTGCTTGAGTATGTTCACATCCCTATCTGTAATATGCCTCCGGTCTTCCCGTAAATGGCACACAATACCATCAGCGCCTGCTAATTCACAGATGCCAGCTGCCAGCACAGGATCCGGTTCGCTTTCCATTCTTGCCTGGCGCAGAGTTGCGATATGATCTATATTAATGCAGAGTCTCATTGTAGTAAATTTGTTAGTTTGTAAAAAGTTTTAAAAATGCATCTATCCCGATTCCATAGGATTGAGATTTGTAGCGAAGAACTGATATCACGTCGATAAAGATCATAACGCTCCAGTGAACAAGGAAACAGTATATGAAGGAATTTGATCTCCATGCCTGGACACCCAGTATCAGGCCCGCGAATATAGAAGAAAATGTCTCAATATCCGGCTTACCCCTGTGTAATATAAAAAACGGAATCATCTGTATAAAAATTGCGTAGTAGCCAAACCTTTGTTTAAGCCCGAACATCATGTAACCTCTCCAGAAGAACTCCCATGCAAACATATAGAAGCCCACAAAAAGCTCATAATAGAGCAGAACCGAGATATTTTCCCTTACGAATGGCCCGCCCTGCGGATATGTACGTGCGAAGCTTTCGTTCCCGGAAGCTATCCATAAGAATGGCAGCATTACTCCAACAAAAAGTGCTGTGGATTTAAGGCCGAACTTGTAGTCACCGATCCTGAAGCCATAATCGGCAGGTTTGCCCTTCAATACAAGCGGTATCAGAATGATGGGTAAAACAAACATCAGGAATCCATCTGCCGAAAACCAATAAAGAGCGGAGTAGAATTTATCATCGCTGGTATCGAAAACCTTGCGGAAGAAGTTTGGAGATGCGTAATGCATTGAAAGGAAAGTTATCACCGCAACTGACATGAATATAAAAGTCTCTTTGAAGCTAAGAGTCTTTATTGCAGCGAAAAGCGATGAAATTTCTTCTTTGAAAGTCTTTATCAATTCTATTATTCTATTTCTTCTTAATTACGTATTGAATGATATCAGGTTTCACTGCAATTACCACACAGCCGGGCGGAATTTCGAAATATGGCGCTACAGAACCGGTGGTATCGGAAAGAATCTTAAAGTAATCTACCTTAGCTATAATGCGTGAATTTTCAATTTGCGCAAGCTGGTTTACACCGCCTTTTAGCTGAACTGTTACATTTTGAGGGATAAGCAGTACTTCTTTATCATCCGGTACATTGGGTACTTTGATCTCGATATTTTCGAAATCTTTTTCCGCAGTCAGCTCTATGTTAACATTCAGCTTAACTTCATTTTGCGAAAGCCACAATAAATTCGAGAGACTATCCGAAACAAAGATATTCCTTGAAATTCCGGCATTCACATTATCAAAAACAATATGCTTTGTGTTGAGATGATTTATATTCCTTAGCAGTTCGATCGAGCCGCCGATCTTTAAGCTATCCGGCTGTAAAGTGGGCTGACCCACTACCTGGTAACCTTCGCGGCAATTTATCTGCATGTGGGGCAGAAGCTTAACATACTTTTCCTCGTACGTATCAACTTTGACGAACAGGGTTTCAGGGTAAACAGATATAATATCTAGATTCTGGGAAAGATCAAGATTAGCACGAAGGTAATCTTTTGTCAGGATCGTGAAATTCTCTTTCTTCTTAGCGGATACTTCATAGTTAAATTCCAGATTCAGAGAAGTAAACAATCGCATCAGGTTCCATCCTACACCCCTGAATTTCACTTCAAGATTCAATGGTATATTTCCGGAAACCGAATATGGCTTGCTTACGCGAAAATTAACAGGTACAGTTTTTTCAATTTCGTACACCTGGTTAAAATTCAATGATAGCCACAGGACTACCGAAAGCATAAACGACGCAATTACAATATGATATCTGAATTTGAACACTATTTATATATTTATGACGAAGTGCAAATATCTTAAATAAATTTAATTGTTTAAATCCTAAACGCGATGACATAAAAAAACCGGCAATCAAGCCGGTTTTATAAAATTCTACCTTATGTTCAAGCGCTCTTTCCAATCATCATCTCTCTGCTCATTTTGTGCGGTTGAGTGTGCCAGAATGTAGTCGCCATATCCCGAACTGTTATCAATAAATACAAAAATGGCACCTCCCTGTATATTATTGTAAGTCCAAATTTCATATGCCCTGGTTGAACCCTCGTATGGGAATCGTTCAATTTCGCTGTACTTGCCGTAGATTGCGTAAACCCTGCCCCTATCAGTTTTCCAACCTTCCCTGAAATCGCTTTTAAAGTTCTTGTTTGCAAAATCGATCCTTGAGAAATACTCTTTCTTCGGAATATAAGGTGCAATACCTTTCCAGTATTTGAACATGTACATTCTTTTCTGGTCTAAATCACTTAATGCTTCATATTGCTCTTTCTGCTTATCAGACATTAGATAAATAGCTTTTTTGAACTCATCATCAACCTGTTTTTCCGCCATTTTGGGGTATTCACTCAGCAGGTACTCATTTTCGATGTCAGTAAGCGATTGATTGTTACTGTTTACGTCATCATTAAAAATATAGAAATACTTAAAAGAGCGAAAAAGCTCAGCATCTTTTGAATCCATCAGTTTAACAAAGAGCAGGTATTTGTTTGACCCAAGCTCGGAAACATCGATAGAGCCATACTCTACTTTTGATTCAGACTTAACTTCGTATTTTTTTGATGTATTTTTGATCTCGCTGCCATCAGAATTTGCAATTGTGAATGCAACTGTGTAGTTATCGCCAAGCTTCTCTTTACTCAGTCCGTAAAGCTCGAGATAGTAGTACAGCTTTGAGAGGTTTTTTCCGAACAGTCCCGATGGGTTGGGAGTTACTTCAAGTGTATTTTTATAAAAGATATTATTCTCATCAGCACTTTTAACAATAGCGGTGCCGAGCTGAATGGTGCTGAGGTTAAGCTCATTGGAAACAAATGGCTTAAGTAACACTTCTTCTTCCGCCGAGCGTGATTTAGACGGATTGTTGAAGTCACTGGCCTTCATTTTTATAACATATGTTCCCGGATCCAGCAGAATATTCAGCTGGCCCGTCAGCTTAAAATCTTTGTTAGCACCGGATGTATCGTTTAATGTTACCGGTATCCTGAAATCTTTTAGTACTACTGTTTTAGCCAGGGATTTATTAACAACTTCCAGCTCAAGCTTGCCGCCTGCCTCATAACCTGCCGCTTCTTTTTTGAACAGCAATTCATCGGCAGTAAATGAGTAATAGAATTCGAGAAACACTTTTGAGGATTCATCCCTGAATATCGCATAATCAAAATCAAAAGTCAGGTTATCCTGTGAATGGATTGAAGAAACAATAAGAAACAAAAAGAGAGCGGGTCTTAATATCTTTAACATGGTCACATTATTGATAAAAAGAAAATGCCATTTACCGGAAAGTAAATGGCATTTTCATAATAAATTAATAAAAATACTGAATTAGAAGCCCATAGTGAATGAGAACCACTGGTTACCGTTGAATTTCTCGGTAATCCTGTATGAGTAATCCAGTCCAAGCCTTACTGTTCCGAACGGATATTGGAGACCAACACCAAATGAAGGACCGAACAAGCTCTGGTCTTTTTTGGTAATACCATCTTCAGTTTTATAATCAGGCATGAATGCATAAGCGCCTCTTAAGAATACGTAGTTGCTGTAATTGTATTCCAAGCCGAACCTGTATTCATCACTTGAGAAGTTATTGTTCTGGAACGTTGTTGAAAGCTGTACGTTATTTTTCTTTCCCATCGGGATATCGTATGATATACCGAGTTCAAGAGTTGTTGGTAACGAAAAGTCCTGCAAAGTAACCCTTCTTGGCTCCTGGGTTGAACCGCTTGGAGTGCCTGAAGGTTCATAGTACTGGTCAAGTCCGCTGCCGTCAAAAGTCATTGAAGGACCGAAGTTCTTTAGTGCTACTCCAAACTTCAGACCTGATTTCCCGGCCAGATACTGAAGGCCGAAATCAACTGCGAAACCGGTTGATGACACTGTCAATATCTGTTCGTAAATAACCTTTACCGTTGCACCAAATAATATCTTGTCAGACATCTTTCTTGCATAAGAAATTGATGTAGTAAGATAAGTTGGTGACCATGTTTCTCCAGTACCATCCGGGCTAGCTAATGTAGTAACCAGCTCATTGTTAGAGAAACTCAGAGATTTCAAACTTGCACCAAGTACACCCATGCCGCCAAGATCAACAGCACCTGCGACATAGTTAATATTGATATCTGCAATGTACTTCATGTGCGAGGCAAGTACTTCTGTTTTTGAATTCAGCGTAGAAAGACCTGCCGGATTCCAATACATCGCATCAATTCCTGAAATTGAAGAGATCATGGAACCCCCTAAAGAGGTTCCCCTGGATCCAACCGGAATAAGTAATTCCGGTGCTGCAGAAGTACCGTATTTACTACGGTCCCCTGCAAAGCTAATGCTTCCAAACAGCAGTGTAAATATCAATGCTGATTTGGCAGCTTGTTTTATCTTATGATATAATTTCATTTTTAAGCTCCTTATTGATTTTTTTACAATACTGTTTAGAATGAGTCAATTCTTTCTTCAGGTGTGAAAATAGCCAGTTTAATGGTCTTAGTTCCAATACCCGGGGCATCAATGAACGCGATATATATTCCGCTCGCTACAGGAATTCTATCAATATTCAAAAGATCCCAGTTAATAGTTGTCGTATTATCATTCTTGTTAATTTGCCGCACAAGATTTCCATTCAATGAATATATGTAAATCGTTGCCTGTTTAGGCATATTCATGAACTTGACGAACCTGTCAAACGGGCTTGTTTCCTGGGCATGGCCGCCATAATATGGATTTGGCACAACCCTTACCGCTGAAAGCTCACCTCTTTGTGATGCAATTTCAGTACTGCCAATAACAGGAGCAGTTGTTGGATTTGATTCAATTACCGTGACCGTTCCGGGGCTCTGCTGATACTGTAGCCTTGTATAAGGAACTATCTCGAGAACGTCTCCATTATTGAATGCCGCTCCATTGCTTAGAAGCTTTGGTGTCCAAACATACTGGATATCCATAAGTCTGAACTGTGCAGTGAACTGCAAGTTCTTTGTAGTATAGAATGTATTCGGATTCGGATCATATGTTGAATACATCAGATAAACAAATTCAACTCCACCGTCACCGGTAGCTTTCGGATTCCATGTACCGCTGCTATCACCATCATAGAAGGCAACATTCACCTGCCTAGGTACTGATGAGTTGGTATCCTGCGGATCATCAATCTCAACTTTGAACGGAACATCAACATAATCCTGGTAAGGAGCATTGGTTAATGATCCCCTGTACCTGTAAGCCTTCTGAGTTGTTCCGAAGGTTATCTTAACATTCTTAAGAGCTGAAACCTTTAAGAATGCCAGATCAATTTTCGAATTGTAACCGCTTCTGTATGCACTTCCTGAAGGCCAACTTAGACCCATAGAAATGCTTTGTGGAGCAGCGTAATTTGTGAACAACAGTTTTAGGCTTGCTGTATCTGCACCTGCGAGATTTCTGGTCCCGCCTGAATAATTCCAGCCATCATTAACAGACTGTGATCCCGGACCCGGATCCTTAATTACACCATAGTTTAATTTATTTATGGTATCAGCTTTGAACAAAATACCATCCGCTATGTATGCGTTGTTATTAAGAGGTGAAACATTCCTAACCCAACCAAGAACTGTATCTGCCTGGTTGTTTTGCATTCTAACAATGTTATATGTTGAGTCATCCCTAAATACCATCTTATAGGTAGCATTCACCACTCTATATGGATCAAGTACTATGGGCAGGAATACCTTATCCGGTTTGTTTATCCCTAAGGTATCAAGCTTTTTATTGGTAATTTGAGTTCCTATCATTGGATAATTAGGAACAACATTCAAAAGCTGAGATGAAACCGGGTTTTCAAGAACCTTAAACGGCGGCTGAGCATTTCGGTTAACACCATATGCGGTTACAGCAAATCTGTAGTTTGTACCGTTTATAAAGAAATTATTCGCTCCAGTGGGGAACTGGTTGACAGTTAAAGTAATATTCCTTGAAACACCGCTGTTGCTTCCAAATGCTGTCGGCTGGAACTGGATCTGTGTGGTTCCGTTAGGCTGTGTTACCCTTACAGAATCATACACGATTGTTATGCTGTCTACTACATCATATGTTGCAAGCAGCACTCTATCTGACAGGTTTTCACCTGCGGTACCTTCTTTGATTTGATAAAGATTGTATCCCTGGAATTTCCAGAATCCTGTCCGTCCAAGATTGTCGTAAACATTATATGCTTCGGAAATATTACCCCAATACAACGTTACTTTTCCGTCTCCATCGGCAACTGCCGAAACCTGCGGTGGAGGAGGAAGAGGAATTGCTGCAAAATTCGAATTGTAAAAAGTTTGAACTCTCTTGGCATTTTCCAGCAACACACACACGCTTTTGTAATTATCTGATCCACGGCCAACAAATGCGCCTACTACGATAACCTGTGTATCAAGTGAGTTCATTGTGAACGGGCCGCTGCACTGCAGAAAGCGTTTATCACCCTGTGTTGAATCGTACCAACCTTGAGGAGGACTGGCACAGACATCCCCATTATACCTGTATTTTGAAGGGCCCGGAGGAGTAGCTGCCCAGTTGATTAGTTGATTACCACATCCATCCTTACCCTGCATAAAATAGTATGCCCTGAAAGCTTCATCGGGGTCACCAAGACATTCATTTCCACCATTCAAAAATGTGTTATAACTGGTCAGTCCAAGTGATTTATAGCCAATTAGTGTATCATATGGAAGTAAAGTTGAATCATTTGGATTTCCTGTGTAGTAATACGGACTCTGGAGATACTTGAAACCAATTGCAGGCGGCGCTGAACCGTAACCGCCATTATCTATGTTATCGAAATTGTAGATATAGCCAACATTATTTATAGAGTCGCATCCTGCAGCATCATCAGCTGATTCATCTCCGATATCAGCATCATTCCCAATAGCAGTATATACGCTATCCCATGTATTGTTGCTTTTGTTAATAAGTTTCCATTTGACAAAATACATATCCGTTAAACCGGGTGACAAAAATGCAAATGCAGTCATCTGGATCTCTACTCCCAGGGGAAGGGTTCCGCCCGGTAATGAAAGTGTACTTTGATGAACACCGTTTGTACAATTAGTATAATCCATGAAGACTGTCCAGATAATTTCATCGGGTTTTGCTTCACTGTTACCGATTCCGGGCCTGTCTCCTCCATTAAAAGCTGGCTGATATCCTGGAATTCCGTTAACTTCCACATAAGGAGCACCCAAATCTACCGGCCATGAAGCCCAGGTATCATAGTTCATAGTGTATTGTCTGTTACCGGCTGTCTTGGTTCTGGTACCTCCATTGTTGGCAAGGTTCTCATCTACAAGACTAACTTGATACATTTTTAGCCTCGGATCATTACATACAGATGAACCTGGGACCTGTCCAACCACCGGTATATTGCCGGGAGAGAAGTGAGAATCAAAAAATGAAGCCGCAAGCCTTAATTCACCGTTTACTTTTCCGCCAACCCAAATACCTGACGAATAATCAATTGTAAGTCTTTGGTTTGATGCTACCGGCCAAATCATACCAGGCGAAGCACTTGGGAAAGTTATCTTGTCATAGTTGAATAGACCGTCGCTCCTGAAAACAGTATTGATATTATTTACCTGCAAAAAGTTATTCTGAACCGAGGCATTTAACCTTGGAACATGTCCTTTTCGCTCTTTTGAAAATGTTTGATTTACAGGGGCGAAACACACCACCCCTGTAATCAATATTAAAAGCATTATATTTAATATTTTTTTCATATTAGTTAACACTCCGATGTTTAGTTAAAGAATAATCTGAATCCGAGCCTTACCTGCCTTGGAGGACCGTAGTTGTTGATTGAGTGTGACCTGATCTCATAAAGATTAACAGCCTCAGAGCCATTCTGCTGTGCCCAGAGTTTTCCGGGATAACTATCAAGCCAGCCTGTACTGCCCGGCTCACCGGATGTGGCAAACACATCGCTGATAAGCTCCTGGTCAAGCACGTTAATAGCAAGCAGATAAAGATTGGCATTCAGTTTGTCAAATATTTTGAATGTTTTATCGATTTTCATATCAAGCCTGATATTCCATGGTGAGTAAGCCGAGTTTAAAGGAGCGATCGGCCTGTTGCCTCCAACTGAAGAAACTACTGCCAGGGGATCCCTTGAATTATCCGAAGGAGTGTATGGCCTGCCTGAATTAAAACTAAACAGAGCGTTAATACCGAGTTTGGAGAGAACTCCGCCCCAGAATCCTTTGGGAACATCAGATACGCCCCACCTGTAATCAAGCTCGATTGAACCTGTATGCCTCTGATCGTAATCAAGAGCAGATGGAATTTTTGGAGTTTCATCACCATTGTAAGCAATATTGCTCTGTGAATTTACATCTGAGCCTGTGCCTGACGAGAATGATAAACCGTAAGAAATTGAAGCCCTCAGCCTGTTGATCCTTCTGAGATCAAGGCTAAGATCAACACCTCTTACTATACCGAAGTCACCGTTATCATAGATAGCAAAGCTGTATGAGTTATCATAAGCTTTTATGTTCTTTGCCTGAACCAGGTCTGATGTTTCTTTATAATATGCTGTAACGCCTACTGTAACATAATCACCTGCTGTATGTTTAACACCAAGCTCATACGCAGTTGTTTTCTCTGGTTTTAAAAGCGGGTTATTAAATACGGTAAAATAACCAACGCCACCATTTGCAAGGTCTCTGAGTACCCTCTGGTTTGTATAAAGATTCTCGAGCGCCGGAAGCTGAATGAACTTTCCATACTGAGCATGGAAAATCGTCTTATCAGTTATCGGGAACGAGAAGCCAAGCCTTGGGCTCACTTCAAAAGTTTTTTCAACTTTCTGGTAATCAGCCTCATTAAGCTGACCGTCTGCTCCCTTGAGATCCCTGTAATCTATCGGAACCAGAGTATTAGGATCCATATAATCTACCCTTACACCAATATTGGTATTGAAGTAGTTAAACTCCATTTTATCCTGCAGGTAAAATGCACCTATACGGGGCTTTTTGGGTCCTTCCGTAATGTTCAATCCATCTACATAATAATCTTCTTCGATCTCGTTTCCGAAAACATCATAGCCATATGCATCCATAAAGTTTGCATTGGCATCATTTTCTGTAATTACCGGGTAGTTTATAACGCCGCCCGGGCTTACATTTGTATATTTGTTTGGATTTGCAATTGAACCGAATCCAATAACATTTGCGGTATAGTTTCTTACTTTGAACTGTTTGTATTCACCGCCAAATTTTAATTCATGGCTGCCAAGTTTTTTGGTAAGAATCTGGTGAGTAACATTCAGGTTAAATGACAACGCCTGAGTATTTTTTAAAGTAACCTGGCCGCTTACTGTACCCGGTGACCTGAAAACTCTGAAATTTGCAGCTGAGTTTACAGTTCCACCCATGCTTGAAATTCCGGGTACTGTATTAGTATCTCCGTATGCAAGTATTGAAGGATAAAGATATCCGTCTTCGCCGGGAAGGCTGGGGATCTCTTCGCCTATAAAGAACTGTCCATCGCCTCTTTTATATGAACTCTCTAAATATGAGGCCTGGAGATCATAAAAAGTTTTTGAACCGAAAAGTTGATTAAGTTTTACATAGCCCTGGGTATTTTTATCTTTTACCAGCGGGTTATGATATGAATTGTATTTTCCGAATGAACCGGTCCACAACCTTGATGTTTCATCATTACCGAAGAAACCGGCAGTAAGTGTCATTTTCAACTTACCTTTGGTCATTTCGTCGATACTTATTATTGTTTTGCCTGTGTATGACTGTCCGCTTCTTGAGAAGTTAGGAAGTATACCGTCTTCTGACCAAAGCTCTGCAACACTGGTGGTAACCGGCTGATCGACGAGGTTAAACGTCTTCTCATAACTGCCATAAACTGACCAATATTTGCTGAGTTTTTTTGTGGGGATAACCGGACCACCAAGGCTTACGCTGTAAATATTGTAGCCCTGTGATTTCGTTTTTATGTAGTCACCTGCAATTACATCTGAAACGAGTTCTACTGAACCACTGTAATTTGTCTGTGCAGAACGTGTTGTAACGTTAATAACACCGCTAAGTACGTTTCCGTATTCAGCGCTGAAACCGCCGGTCAGAACCGCCAATTCCTGCAATGCACCGTTAGATACATTTGCAGTTGAAGTTCTGTCAAGAGGATTGTTAGTTACAATACCATCAATGATGATCTGAGTTTCACCGGTTCTGCCACCCCTGATGTTGATATTCTGGCCTTTTTCATCCTGAACAACACCACTGGTTTTAGCCACGATATTTTCAATACCTCTGATACCGGTATTTTCAATAAATTCAGATCCAATGATCTTTCCGCTACCGTTATCGATAGTTTTTCTTTTTGCAATTATCACTGTAGTATCAAGAACAACACCGCCTGTTGACAATGAAAAGTCAACAGTAGATGTAATACCAACACTAACACCGATACCCGACTGAACCTGGGAATCGTATCCTACGTAAGTACACTTAACTGAGTAAGTGCCCACCGGAACATTGAGAATTGCATACTGTCCGTTTTCATCCGTACCGCTTCTTAGCTGAGTTCCCTCAACTTCGACTCTGGCACCGATCAGCAGCTCACCTTTATCATCCCTTACAACTCCGGCAATCTTGCCGGTTGTTTGGGAGTACAGGTTCACCGCGGCGACTGTAAACACTAGAAGAAGGGCTAAGAAGAAATGGTTAAATAGCCTCATTTATATTACCTCCGATTTGTT
>JACSRQ010000001.1 GCA_014879675.1 Ignavibacteria bacterium | reverse complement strand
ATGTATTTACAATTTTTACCAATTAACTAACTATTTATAACTTTAAAAAAGAGGGTAAGATGAAAAAAAGCTTTATTGCTGCTCTTCTCGTTTTCTTATCAGTAACAAGTGTACTGGTATCTCAAACAACCGATGCTGTCAGTTATAACAATGCTGACCTCTATCAGAATTCAGCAAATCCCTACGATGAAAGCCTGGTATTTGGGGAAATATTAAGAAACTACAATGTTGATACATTAATAACTGTTGCTACAGGTTATGGCGTTGAATGGACAGGAAATTATTATGTTGTCAGCAATTTCAGTACAAACAATTTCTACAAAATAAGACCTGACTGGTCACTGATTCAGGCTTTACCAGTTACAGGCGGTTCCGGCTTATTCAGAGATATGGAATTCGCAAAAGGCTACCTTTGGGGAGTAAGCGTAACAAACGCTATCTTTAAAGTGGATACAGCCACATTTGCACAGGTTGGTTCAATTCCATTGCCAAGCGGAATTCAGGCAAGAGCTTTAGCATGGGATTCCGGCAGAAACGCTTTCTGGGTAAGTACAGCAAGCTTTAACGGTTTCATGAGGGCTTACGATACTCTTGGCGTCGCTATTGCCGGTTCAGATATTCCGGTTGCAAATAATGTTGGAGCGTTCTATGGAGCTGCATACGATAATGTTTCGCCAAACGGTCCGTACCTGATCATTGCATCAGATATTGCAAACAATACAGTTGCAAATCAGAACCAGGTAAAATATGTAAGATGGAGAATTGCGACATTACCGCCGGTGAGAGTAGATTCAATAACCATGACAATTCCTTTAATTGCAAACAGCGGTACAGCAGGTTTAGCTCATGGCGGATGTGATTTCAGCAGTACATTAATTCCCAATAAAGGAGTAATCATCAGTCTCGCTCAGGGAACACCTGACAGAGTGATAGTTGTAGAGATCAGCGATCTTACAGCGATCACAAGCAATGGAACCGAAGTTCCTTCAGGTTATTCTTTAAGCCAGAACTTCCCGAATCCATTTAACCCAAGCACATCAATCAAATTTGATCTGCCAAAAGACGGTAACATCAGGTTATCTGTGATGGATGTTTTGGGACGTGAGGTTTCTGTGGTAGCAGATGAATTCAAAAAAGCAGGTTCATATACTGCAACATTTGACGCTTCTAAACTTTCAAGCGGAATATACTTCTACACATTGACTTCTGGAAATTTCAAAGAAACCAAGAAGATGCTTTTAGTAAAATAGACTTATTCATTCAACATCGATTCAAGGCACTTTCAGATTGAAAGTGCCTTTTTTATTTATACGAATTCTGTTTTTGGAAATTATAGAACCAATCAATTTTAACTTCGATTTCGTGTGTTTAAACACACAACAAAACAAAGGTATATATCCCAGAGTTTTCGAATATTTATATTGACATTTCAGAAAAAATAATACATATTCATATAATCAATTAACATATTTTCCAATAATAAAAACCAAGAGGAAACAATAATGAAGAAATTATTTCCGTATTTGAGCATTCTTGCTATTGGTGTATTT
>JACSRQ010000100.1 GCA_014879675.1 Ignavibacteria bacterium | reverse complement strand
TTGCTTACGGTTTATTAATTTAAAATATATGTTCTTTGAATTTTTCTTTACCTTCTGCTTTATTCTGTACAAAATGCTCAACAGAGCTTTCCTTCTGCGCTTTTATTTCTTCCGGCGGCAGTCCAAGGATCTCGCGTGAGCGGTTAAGGGCATCATCAATATTGCCGCAAATATTATCATCGCCGATCTTATCCAGCAGCCCGGCTCTTTCACTGGCGAACATTGGCTGTGCGTGAATACCGGAAAGCAGCAGAACCATGTTATTCTTTTTACAATCATAATAAAAATCTTCAAGTGTTGCAATGCCTGTTGAATCAATTGCCGGTACATACCGCAGCCTGAGGATCAGAACTTTTGCTTTTTTACCTATAAATCTGGTTGCTTCCTTGAATTTACTTGCCGCACCAAAGAAAAACGGGCCTTCGATCTCGTATATCAATACTCCATCGGGAATATTTTTATCCTGGATCGAGTTTGCTCCTTCTGTTTCCGGTTCAACGCCTTCTTCAAACTGCTTGTTCAGCAGGTCAACATTTGTAACCTCAGCCATTCTGCGCATGAAGAGGATCGCCGCAAGAAGCATTCCGACCTCAATTGCTATGGTGAGATCAAGAAATATGGTCAGGAAAAATGTTATCAATAGTACGCCGACATCACTTTTGGGCATTTTAAGCTGCGAAACGAATTCGCGCCACTCGCTCATATTGTATGAAACCACAACCAATATCGAGGCAAGTACACACATTGGTATCATCCCGGCATATTGCCCGAAAAACAGCATTATGAGAAGCAGTACAACTGCGTGTGTGATACCTGCAATTGGTGTTTTACCGCCGTTGCGGATATTGGTTACTGTTCTTGCAATTGCGCCTGTTGCGGGAATTCCCCCAAAGAACGGGCTGGCAATATTCGCCACGCCGTTTGCAACAAGCTCTGTGTTTGAGCGGTGCTTTCCGCCTATCATACCATCGGCAACCACTGCCGATAGTAGTGACTCAACCGCGCCCAGCATAGCTATTGTGAATGCGGGGCCGGCAAGCTCATAAATGCGTGTGTAGGATAACTCAGGAATACTTGGTGCCGGGAACGAACTGCTGAGTACTCCGAACTTTGAAGAAATGGTTTCAACATTCAGCCCGAGAAGATGTACTGCCGCTGTTCCGAATATCAGCGCAATGAAAGTTGAAGGGATGCGCTTCATGTATTTTCCCAGTATGACTATGATAAGTATACATAAGCCGGAGACAATTAACGTATCGGTATTTAAGGAGCCTATGTTATTTATATAAACCGGGATCTTGGCAAGAAATTCGGCCGGCATTTCTTTGATATCCAGCCCCAGCAGATCTTTGATCTGTGTAGTAAAAATTATAAGTGCTATTCCGGAAGTGAATCCTGTGATTATAGGCAGGGGAATAAATTTTATCAGTGTACCAAATTTAAGAAGTCCCATAATAACCAGGATGATTCCCGCCATGAATGTTGCAATCATAAGGCCATCCATGCCGTATTTCTGCACGATACCATAAACGATTATTACGAATGCGCCTGTCGGACCACCGATCTGCACTTTACTGCCTCCAAGGGCAGAAATGATAAATCCCGCAATTACGGCTGTAATAATGCCATTTGTGGGAGAAACTCCCGATGCAATGCCGAAGGCGATCGCGAGGGGAAGTGCAACTATTCCCACAATTACACCGGAGGAAATATCGCTGATGAAAAGTTGTTTGTTGTATTTTTTTAAGGTAACGAGTAGTTCAGGGTATATCATTTTCTTAAGTTTACCTCGCCGCACAGCGGTTTGGACCTATCTCAAGATCTTCTGCATAATCTAAAGGTATCATCACTCCCGCCTTGTTAAATTTCTTAATAGTTTCATAATTTGGCGGAGTCATAGGTATGCTGGATGTGATGTAATCAATAAATTCATCTTTATCTGTCATAGTAAGTGGTTTGGATTCCGTCTTTAGTTCACTTAGGGTCAAAGTTACAGGCCTAATCAGTGTTTTTGTAAAATGTGAAGGAAATATCCGGGTATCATCTTTTAGGCTTGGCAGGAGTTTCCTGATAGTATCAAACAGGATGCCCGCACCTTTAACAGTTTCATTTTTCGTTCTCGCCAGGTCAGGTCTGCCCGGGCTTTCCAGCAGCAGAAGATCGCCGCACAAGAGGGCAGTATCATTAACAAATAATGACATACTTCCATCTGTATGACCGGGTGTGCTTAGGAGCTTTATTTTAGTTTCGCCGAGGCTTAGAACTTCTATATCTTTAAGGGATTTAAAGCTGAACACTTTATCAACTTCTATATCATTCACATAGTAGGGGAGATTCAATTTTTTGGCAAGCTCCATACCGCCCGAAAAATGGTCGGCATGTGCGTGTGTATCGATAATATACTCCGCATGCATCGAATTTGCGCGAAGATAATCTTCGTATTCATCAATAAATACTGCCGGCTCAATTATGGCTGCTTTGGATGTGGCTTTATCGCAGATAATGTATGATAAGCATCCTTTGCCTATCCTAACGAACTGGACGATGTAGAATCCTTCGAAATCTATTTTATAGATATCGAAGTTCTCGTTCCAGCCTTTCATGCCTTTTTCCATGCTGAGCGCGTCATATCCCTCTTCACGAAGTATTGAAGCAGCCACCTGGGAATTGATGCCGCGTGCGCAGATCGTAATGATAAGCTTGTCTTTTGGAAGGGTGGTTAGTTTCTCTCTTATCGCAGTATAGTTTCCTTCGGAAATGAGGGTATTTATGGGAATGTTGGTGCTTCCCTTGATGTTCCAGTCCGCAAACTCGTTTTCTTCCCTGATATCTGCCAGCAAATAGCCGTTTTCAGCGGAATAGATGCGTTCTTTTACTTCTTTTGGCGATATCAGAAAGTTTTCCATAAGTCGATTTGCTAAAGCAAAAATAGAGTTTTAAAACCATAAAAAAAATACAATAATGAGGATAGAAATGCCAAATGACAACTTTCAGAAAACGAAAGTCAGGAAGCCAAATGACAAACGAAAGTTTTGTTTTTTGTAAAAACTGCATAACCGGGGAAAATAGAAGTCTTCGAAATAATATTTGTGATATTCGTGAAATTAGTGTCTATGGCTTTTGATTTTATGTTATTGCAGTATTTTAATTATACATTTAATGTTAAGGTTAGTTATGCTATTTTTAAGTTTGGAAATACTAAAATTGAGATTCCCGCCTACGCGGGAATGAACACAACATTATGAAAATTAAATTTTGCGGCGCAGCGCGTACAGTAACAGGTTCACAGCACCTGCTTGAAATATCAGGTAAAAAGATACTGCTAGATTGCGGTCTGTACCAGGGCAGGCGCGAAGAAGCATACAATATCAATAAGCAGTACCCGTTTGATCCAAAGGAGCTTGATGCGGTAGTGCTCTCGCACGCGCATATAGATCACTCCGGGAATCTGCCCGGATTGTGGAAAAAAGGATTCCGCGGCGATATATACGCAACGCCCGCAACCCGTGATCTATGCGCAATAATGCTGCAGGATAGTGCACATATTCAGACGAAGGATATAGAATTTGTGAACAAACGCAGGGTTAAGAATCATGAACCGCTCTTCAAGCCGCTCTACGGATTTGAAGAAGTGCGCGGAATTATGACACTCTTCAAGAGTATTCCTTATGACCGTCAGTTCTCAGTAAAAGGATTCGGCGGCAATGTGCAGGTCACATATTACGACGCGGGCCATATACTCGGTTCCGCCCAGGTAGGAATTGATATAAACGAGAACGGTAAAAAGATGAGGCTCGGATTTACCGGCGATATCGGCCGGCCACATTTGCCAATACTCCGCGATCCTGCACATATGGGTGATGTTAATGTAATGATATCAGAATCAACTTACGGCGGAAGGGTACATGATAAAGCTATTGATATGGATTCACAGCTACAGGCAGTTTTAACCGAAGCGCTTTCACGCGGCGGGAAGATAATCATTCCCGCATTCAGCGTAGGCAGAACTCAGGAGATTGTATATTCACTCTCGAAGCTTTTTGCAAAGAACCTGCTGCCGAAGATACCCATTTTTGTTGATAGTCCGTTAAGCACAAATGTTTCGGATATCTTCAAGCTGCACCATGAGTGCTTCGATAGCGAAACTTCCGAGCTGATATCAAGGGGAGTGGATGTTTTCGGTTTTTCTAATCTGACTTACATAAAGGATGCTGAAGATTCAAAGCAGTTGAACTACTTTAAGGGACCCTGTGTAATAATCAGCGCAAGCGGAATGTGCGAATCTGGCAGGATAGTTCACCACCTGCGTAATAACATCAGCAATGAAAAGAACACGATACTCATTGTCGGATTCCAGGCACCGCATACGCTGGGCAGGCGGATAGTTGAAGCTGAAGGCAAGCAGGGAATGTTCGTGCGCATATTCGGCGAAGAGCATCCGGTTAAGGCAAGAGTATATGTGCTGAATTCATTTTCCGCGCATGCTGATAGGGATGAGCTTCGGGAGTATTTTGGTAAGTTCTCTAAAGGCGCGATAGAACAGATTTACCTTGTGCATGGCGATTACGATCAGCAGCAGGCGTTACAGGGCATGCTGAATACAATGGATTACAAACAAGTCGGAATTCCTGAAAGGGGAGATGAGGTTCAGATTTAATTGCTGCGGGTGTTTAAAATATTAGTCTTTTTAATAATTACCTCTGCGGTGCAGGGACAGTCATCTGATACTTTATACCCCGTCAGAATCTACACAACTGATGGCTATAAACTGGGCTATATTAATAATGCCGGGGTTGTGAGCATAAAACCTCTATATGCCTTTGCAAGAGATTTCAACAGCGGACGCGCATTTGTTAAAATTGATATCAATTCGGATATCTGGCTATGTTTAAACGCTACAGGCAAAACTGAATTTGAGCTTTTAGCAAAATACGTTTATGATTATAAACATGATCAAGCCAAAGTTTTGAGTTTAGCTGGCAGCGTTTATTACATTGATCTATACGGAAAATCCGTTGAGCCTGTTGTGATTACCGCCCCCGAAAGTTACAATGATCTTTTTCCTTTTTCTGAAAATGGCAAGTACGGTTTCAAAGGAAAAGCTGACAATTTAGTATTACCTGCAATATATGAAATGGCAGGGGAGTTCTCCGAAGGATTAGCGCCGGTATTTATAAAGTTCAGTGAATCAGACATACCTACAGATAACTGTTACAATGCCTTTATCAATGAAAAAGGAGAGGTAGTAATCAAAGCTGAATTAAAGTATGATGATAGGGGATTCCTTGAATCAGGTTACTTTTACTCGCCTGAACGATGGAAGAATGGAGTCTGCAGGTATTACACATCAAACGATCCCTTAACGAGAGCTGAAAAGTATATAAGAAATGACGGCAAAGTGATTTGGTGATTTAGAGTAATCATTGCTTTTCTTTGTGTCTATGTTTGGTTTTGATTCTGAAAACAGAAGCTGACACGAAGTCACAAAGACTCTAAGAAAAGCAAAAGCATTGACATAATTCAATAGAAAGAACTTTGAGACTTAGTGCCTTTCACGTCAAGATACCTGCCTTCGCAGGTATGACAAAGCAGCAGGGATTTTGGAAATGGTTCATAGAGTCCTTGACTTTCGCTTTTTGAAAGTTTTGTGTCTTCTTTTGTTCTAGAGTCAAAACCGAAGATAGACACGAACAACGCATATCACCGCAGTGGCTCTATCCAGGATTCACGACTAGATACCTGCTTCCGCAGGTATGACAAGACAATTTACTTGAATTGAAATAGTGAATAAATTTTGCTATTTTTGAGGGTTATATACGAAAAAATTGAGAAAATCGCTTCTGATATTTCTGCTGCTTTTATCTTTTTCACTGCTTAGCTGCAAGCGTGATAAGATCGATTGGACGCCTGTTCCCGATAGCATCAAGAACAAGTCCACCCAGAAAGGCGCAGGATGGGATAACACGCCGGTCAGCAGGTATACTGATGAGATTACATTCATCACCTATGACAAGAAACAGTTAACTGGAAAGTATTTTTACAATAACAGCTTTAAGGATTCACTTCAGCCGGTAGTTATACTGATTCACCAGTTCAACAGTAACTGGGATGAGTGGCAAATGAGCTTTGTAGATTCGCTTGTTTCGCTGAAGTATAAAGTTTTTGTATTCAACATTCGCGGCCATGGCAGCTCTGATAAGCAAAACGGCAAGCTCGAGTCAATTCTCACTGATCCAAACCAGGCGCCATTGGATATTAAGGCTGTTGTAAAATGGCTGGGTGAGCAAAAGGGCGCTGATACAACAAGGCTCGCAGCAATTGGAACATCAGTAGGCGGAAATATGGCTTTATGCGGCGCGCTGAATCTGAACATCAAGGTGCCAATAGCCATATCTAACGGCAAGGAAACATTTGAGGCATTTACAGGTTACAATGAAATGATGATGGGAAGGCCGTCGTTCCCGAAAATAAAAAATGTTTTGCTTTTATGCGGCAGCAAAGATGGCGATCACGAAGCAGGGCAGAAATGGATACTGGAGAATTTCTGCAGCGAGCCAAAAGAAATGAAAGTTTATGATTCAGATGCACACGGGAAGAAGCTTCGGGCCGAACACCCGGAAATGAATTCACAAATATTCAACTGGTTAAAAAAATATCTATAATTACTAAAAGTTTACCAAATTGATAAATTATCTTGATTTTGCTAACAGTGTACCGCTTCTGATTATTGCAGCTGCGGGATTGATAATTATGCTGCTTGAAACTATTTTCCCGAAAGGAAAGAAGAACGCAAGCGAAACGGCGATTTTTTATTTTTCAATTGCGGCACTTGCAGCTACGGTCGCTTATTCATTTATGGATATTACAAAAAACCTTATACTGTATAACCAGTTCATACGCGTAAATACTCTTACAACAGTCATAAACATTGTAATGGTTGCGGGAATATTCTTAACGGTACTTTCATCCAAAAGTTACCTTGAACAGGAAAAGATAAATCACGGCGAGTATTACTCTTTGCTCTTCTTTTCACTGCTTGGCATGATGCTGATGAACCAGGCAAATGACCTGATCATAGTTTTCGTAGGACTTGAGCTTATGTCAATTTGTTTCTACGTGTTGGCCGGCTTCATGAGGACAAGGATTGAATCAAACGAAAGCGCAATAAAATACTTTTTACTTGGCGCATTTGTAACCGGATTCCTGCTTATGGGAATCGCGTTCATATACGGTTACACGGGCTCAACAAACTATTCGGTAATTGCAAACGCGCATCCGCAGAAAGATACATTTTACCTTATCGGATTAACACTGGTCTTCATTGCATTCATATTCAAAACCGGCGCATTCCCTCTCCAGATGTGGATACCCGATGTTTACCAGGGAGCGCCTACAGTTGTAACCGGGATGATGTCATCGGTAGGTAAAACCGCGGCATTCGCAGCAATGATATCATTCTTCTCCATATTCGCGCTGAATAACATTCCGATAATTGTTGCCATAGTTGCAATTCTTACCATGCTTTACGGCAACGTTGTTGCGCTGGTGCAAACCAATATTAAAAGACTTCTTGCATATTCAAGCATAGCACATGCCGGTTATATAATGGTTGGATTCCTTGGTGTAAATTCATTCAGCATTCATGCTGTTATATTTTACCTCGTATCTTATATATTAATGCAGCTTGGCGCATTCGTTATCATAGCAATGGTTGAAGAAAAGACCGTTGATGCCAAGGAGCGCAATACACTGGAAAGCTTCAAGGGACTCGGCAAAGCAAGTCCCGGTTTGGCAGTACTGTTAACAGCATTTTTGTTCTCACTTGCGGGAATTCCGCCTTTCGCCGGATTCTGGGGCAAGTATTACATTTTCCTTTCAGCTATCCAGCTTAACTTTGTCTGGGTGGCAATAGTCGGAATCTTATTAAGCCTTGTGGGCGTTTACTACTACATAAAGGTGATACTTTATATGTGGTTCTACGAGCCTGTTGGCGAACAGAACGAAAGCTTAAGGGCAGATTTCTCATACACTGCGGCGGTAATTTCGGTTCTCGGACTTTTCGCATTTGGTGTTTACCCTGAGCTTGTTCTTAAATATGTAAGAACCATTTTGTAAACCCTGCCTTATTTCGGCGGGCTGCAATTATTTTAAAAGTACCGGGAAAGGCAAATGAAGTATATATATTCCAAATGGAGTGAAGAATCTCTAACAGACGAGCAGCGTCTTGAAAAGCTGTTTTCCCTTTTCAGCTATATTTTATTACAAACCAGCGGCGATGTTAACGAAGCTCTTGACTGGCTGAGCCAGCTTGATGAGCGGTATAATTTTTTCGATGAAAGCCTGTCGCTCAGCGAGTTTATCGATAAGCTGAAAGAAAAAGGATTGATAGATGAAACTGACGGCATGTTCACCTTAACTCCGAAAGGGGAGATGAAGGTGAGGCAGGATTCGTTTAAAGAGATATTCGGCAACATGAAAAAATCGCCGGAGGGATTGCATGAATCGCCATTGAGCGGAAAAGGCATCGAACGCAACAATACAACCAAAAAGTACCAGTTTGGCGATCAGCCGCAGAATATCGATACAACGCAGACCCTTTCAAACGCATTCCGCCGCGAAGGGATAGATAGCTTCAGCCTTCATGAAGATGATATTGAAATGTACGAGACCGAGATGCAAACAAGCGCAGCTACTGTGCTGCTGGTTGATATCAGTCATAGTATGATTTTATACGGCGAAGACAGGATCACCCCCGCTAAGCAGGTCGCGCTGGGACTCTCGGAGCTGATACTTTCGAAATACAGGAAAGATTCGTTGAACATAGTTCTCTTCGGCGATGAAGCGCGTGAGGTTTCGGTAAGTGAGCTGCCATTCGTGAGTGTGGGTCCATACCACACCAACACAAAAGCCGGGCTTGAGCTTGCACGCCACATATTGAGGCGGAAGAAGAACGCGAACAAGCAGATATTTATGATAACGGACGGGAAGCCATCGGCTATTTATGAGCCGGGCTCGAACTCACGCAGGATATATAAAAATTCATGGGGACTCGATCCGAAAATCATTAATAAAACCCTTGATGAAGCCGTTGCATGCAGAAGAGAGAAGATCAAGATAACAACATTCATGATAGCACAGGATCAATACCTGGTGCAGTTCATTCAGGAATTCACCGCGGCTAACGGCGGCAAGGCGTATTATTCATCGCTGAACGAGCTGGGTGAACAGGTTTTTGTAGATTACCTGAAGAATAAAAAGAGGTTTGAAGATTGAGATATTTATCCAAATATATTGCTGCGGTTTTACTTCTAACAGCTTCGCTGTTCGCGCAGGGTGATTCTACCAAGCTTAACACGCTGATAAAAGATGCGTCATTTGGCAAGTTCCAGAATGCGGTATCTATAAGCACTGCGCGTGAAGAGTTTATTTTTGTATCGGACCTGCAATCAAACAAAATTTACAAGCTTGATAAAAACGGCGCAGAGCTGGCGTCATTCGGCGGCTCAGGTATGGGTGAGAACGAACTGAATCAGCCTTACAGCATTGATGCATCTAACGGACTTGATGTATTGGTGGCGGATTACCAGAATAATAAGATCAAGAGGCTGGATATAAATCTGAATTACCTGATGGCATTTGATTTTAACTCATACAATTTGACAGCAGAATCAACCCGCAAGATATATGACTGTCTCTTATACACATCT
>JACSRQ010000130.1 GCA_014879675.1 Ignavibacteria bacterium | reverse complement strand
TAGGTAAAACCGGTGAAGTAGTTAATGTAAAAGACGGCTTTGCGATGAATTACCTTATCCCGAACGGTGTTGCCATGAAGGCTAATACCGGTAACATGAAAGTGCTTGACGAGATAAAGAAACAGCAGGCTAAAAAACTTGAAAAGGTTATCGCCGAGTCTCAAACTCTTGCAGGCGAGCTATCAGGTGTACAGCTTGAAATTAAAGCAAAAGCAGCCGATGATATTAAACTATTCGGTTCAGTAACCAATGGTACAATTGCAGAAGCACTTATTCATAAAGGATACACTATAGATAAAAGAAACATATTGCTGGATGAACCTATCAAAGAGATCGGTTCGCGAACGGTTGATATAAAGCTTGCAGGGAACGTTATGGCGCAGATCAACGTTTCTGTAGTTAAAGATGAAGCTTAAACTTTGTTCACAAACGGGCTTATGTTAAGCCCGTTTTTCGTTTCACAGCAGTTCACTAGTTTCTTTAGGAGCTAAAAATAAAAAATGGAAAAAACCGTTGAGGTTTTAAAAAGCGCGACAGTACGATTCGCGGGAGATTCCGGCGATGGCATGCAGATCGTCGGATCAAGATTCACAGAAACATCAGCATTTTTTGGCAACGACCTAAGCACTTTCCCTGACTACCCGGCCGAGATTAGAGCCCCAGCCGGTACTTTATTCGGTGTTAGCGGATTTCAGATTCAGTTCTCAAGCCAGGACGTTTATTCGCCCGGCGATGAACCCGATGTTCTTGTTGCTATGAACCCCGCTGCTTTAAAGGTTAACTTAAAAGACCTTAAAAAGCACGGAACCATCATTGCCAACGAAGATGCGTTCATTGAAAAGAACCTTAATCTCGCGGGCTATAAATCGAACCCGCTCGATGACGGTTCGCTTGCGGGATATAAACTGATCAAGGTTCCGATAACAAGGGCAACCAACAATGCCGTTAAAGATCTTGGTTTAACCGCCAAAGATGCCAACCGCTGCAAAAATTTCTATGCACTTGGTATCACTTACTGGCTTTACGATAGGCCGCTTGAGATTACAATGCAGTGGCTTGAAAGCAAGTTCAGTAAAAATAAGGTTATTGCCGAAGCAAATGTAAAAGCATTGAAAGCCGGTTTTTATTTTGGCGAAACTGCCGAAATATTTACCACCAGGTATAAAGTTGCCCCTGCAAAGCTTCCGAAAGGAATTTACAGAAATATTACAGGTAACCATGCCGCAGCATTGGGCATTCTTGCCGCTTCGCTGAAAAGCGGTTTGCCGCTGTTCCTTGGCTCATACCCGATAACCCCGGCAAGCGATATTCTGCATGACCTTGCAAGCTACAAGAACTTTGGTGTTAAAACCTTCCAGGCTGAAGACGAAATTGCCGCAATTTGCGCATCTATTGGCGCAGCATTTGGCGGCTCGCTGGCTTTCACAAGCACAAGCGGTCCCGGTATGGCGCTGAAACAGGAAGCTATTGGACTTGCTGTAATGGTTGAGCTTCCGCTCGTCATTGCAAATATACAAAGAGGCGGACCCAGTACAGGTTTACCAACAAAGACCGAACAGGCTGATCTATTCCAGGCGATCCTTGGAAGGAACGGCGAGTGCCCGGTTCCTGTAGTTGCGGCTTCATCGCCGGCTGATTGCTTTATGATGATGTTTGAGGCTGCACGTATTGCGTGCAAATTCATGACACCCGTAATTTTCCTTTCTGATGGATATCTCGCAAACGGCGCAGAGCCGTGGAGGATACCGCACGAGAGCGAACTACCGATCATTGAAGGCGATTTCAGAACGGAAAAAGAAGGTTACTTCCCGTATATGCGCGATGAGTTCTTAGCACGCCCCTGGGTTAAACCCGGAACTCCCGGTATGGAGCACAGGATAGGCGGACTGGAAAAGCAGCATATCACAGGTAATGTAAGCTACGATACCAACAACCATGAGTTCATGGTTAAACTGAGAGCTGAAAAGGTTAAAAATATTGAAAATCACATTCCGCTTGCGGAAGTTGAAGGCGACCAGGAAGGTGAACTGCTTATTCTTGGCTGGGGAAGCACCTACGGCGCGATCACTTCGGCGCGTGTGAGGCTTCTTGCTAAAGGATATAATGTTTCAAGGGTACACCTTCGCTACCTGAACCCGTTCCCGAAAAATCTCGGGGAAGTTTTGAAAAGGTTCAAGCATGTACTGGTTCCCGAGCTAAACCTTGGGCAGCTTTCATTTATAATGAAGGCTGAGTATCTTCTTGATGTTATCCCGATGAACAAAGTACAGGGCCTGCCATTTAAAGCAAGCGAAATTGAAAACAAAGTAATAGAACTGTTAAAAAAATAAATTCAGCAGCGGCCTTTTACGGCAGCTCTTGAAAAGAACTATATGGATATAGAAACTACAAACGGAACGCAGGTTAAGCTCACCGCAAAAGACTATGCTTCGGACCAGGATGTAAGATGGTGCCCGGGCTGCGGAGATTACTCCATTCTTGCGCAGGTGCAGCGTGTTATGCCTTCGTTCAATATTCCGAAAGAAAAAACTGTATTCGTAGCAGGTATCGGATGCTCGAGCCGTTTCCCCTACTATATGAATACTTACGGATTCCATTCAATTCACGGCAGAGCCACTGCAGTTGCTTCAGGCTTGAAGCTTGCACGGCCGGACCTTGATGTGTGGATAGCTTCAGGAGATGGCGACCTGCTCAGTATTGGCGGCAACCATTTTATACATTTACTGAGAAGAAATATCAATACTGTTATTTTGCTTTTTAATAACCGTATTTACGGACTCACAAAGGGTCAGTATTCACCTACATCAGAACATGGAAAGATCACAAAATCTTCACCCATGGGTTCGCTTGAGGAGCCATTCAATCCGTTAACACTTGCACTTGGTGCAGGTGCTTCGTTTGTTGCTCGGACGATGGATAGAGACCCCAAGCATATGCAGGATATGATAGCCAAAGCCCATGAGTTCAGGGGCACATCTTTCGTTGAAACATTCCAGAACTGCAATATTTACAATGACGGCGCATTCTTAACTTATACCGAAAAGGATACAAAGCCCGAGCACACTGTATTTATTGAACACGGCAAACCGCTGTTGTTCGGGAAGAGTAAGGAACTTGGCATTAAGCTCAACGGTTTCAGGCCGGAGATCATTTCGCTTGAAGACGGAAAGCACACCATAAACGATGTTATTGTTCACGATGAAACTTCAAGGGAACTGGCAATGATAATTGCGCAGTTCACAGATATGAAAGATTTCCCTGTTCCTTTCGGTGTTTTGTACAAGGTTGAAAGACCTCTGTATGAAGAACAGATGGAACAGCAGATAGTTGAAGCGAAGGAAAAACTTGGCGAAGGCGATCTGGAAAAGCTGCTTTTTGCAGGCAACACCTGGGAAATTAAGTAAGATACAGGTTACTGGTTACAAGTTGCAGGTTACAGGTTTAAAGGCATTCAATTTATTGGGTGCCTTTTTTTAAATGCTATTCCACTGCAACTTTACATAATAACATTACTTGTGAAATAAGAATTTGTTTTTTGAAAAAGTATAATTATATTACATATTGTACACTGTAACTATAGTGAGATTGATCTAACCCGCTGTATTGTTAATTACTTACTCTGGAAATTCTTCTAAAACCAAAAATATTTTATATTAAACAATGAATCAAGATTTGATGATAAGACTGTTTCGTTCCATCGAAGGAAATAAGGAAGATGATGTTGTAAAAGTCGCAACACTTATAATAGAGGATGAGAAAAAAAGAGGGCATGATAAACTTGCCGATAAATTGAAAATGATTTTGGAAAAGAACATTTCGGTAAATCAGACATTCAGGAATGAATTACGAAAAATCCTGCCAAATGGAATAATCATACCAACAAATAAGCGTAATAATTTTCCATTAGCAATAACGGTGGAGCGTGATGAATTAAGGCATGAAATGGTATTACCATTGGATATAGAAGAAAAGATACGAAGAATTGAAAAAGAATATGCTGCGAAAGAGCGTCTTGCTCACCATGGTTTGAAATATCGGCAAAAAATACTTATTTATGGAGCTTCAGGTTGTGGTAAAAGCATGAGCGCTGAAAGAATAGCGTGGAATTTGGGATTACCTTTTTTGAAAGTTCGTTTCGATGTAATTATTTCTTCATTCCTAGGCGAAACAGCAAGTAATCTTACAAAATTATTTGATAGTATTAAAAATTATCCTTGTGTATTATTATTTGACGAATTTGATATCGTTGCTAAAACCCGTCTAAATTCACAAGATGTCGGAGAAATGCATAGAGTTGTAAATATGTTGTTAACTCTGTTAGAAGAGTATAACTCTCAAGGTATTTTAATTGCAACTACAAATATAGAGAATTCACTTGATCAAGCTTTATTTAGAAGATTTGATGATATTATAGAAATACCAAAACCAAGCTTAGAAGAGATAATCCGTTTAACAAAAATGACACTTGAATCGATTGAGAAGTCAAAAAATATTGATTGGAGTTCACTTTTTAAACAAATGTTAGGCTTTAGCGCAGCCTTAGTAGTCAAAATTGCAAATGATGCTGCAAAATTCGCCGTTATAAGCAATGATAGAATATTAGAACAGTACCATATTGAAAACTCACTTAATGAAAATTTACTTTACGCAAAATAATACATGCCCGAATTCCCTCACTTAAAGTTACCATTTCAAGTTAAAGGATTAACGAAGTCACCTAAAGGTGGAAAAAGAACTGTCGAAGCAAGAGACAGGACCAATTCTAATAAGCAAAATAGACAATTGCATGGTGAATATTTAATATCTTCTGCTGACGCAATTTTAAACAATTGGAATAATCTAAAGTCAGAAAGTCAGGTAAATGGCAGACAATTGCCAAACGAAATAGATATCCCTATGTTTTTGAAAATTGACACTGAAGTTTTTGATATCGAACGCTTGAACTTATGGGGTATCGAGATAATATCAGAAGAAGAAAATGGTTTTATTATTGGAGCATCAACAGACAATTTAGAAGCATTTAAAGAAAATGTAAATGATTTTATCAATGAAAGAGGTATACGAAAGAATAAAGCTTCACAAATATGGGAATTAATAACAGATGATAGTTGGAGAGTTAACAATTTACTAAAAGGTGACTTACTTGACATTTGGGATGAGATAAATTACGAAAGTACATATGTAATTGAGATAGGTATTTCCTGTTATATCCCAAACAAAACAAACTACCCTGTAAGAGAAGAATTTGTTTCAGAACTATTATATCAGCAAGAAGTTGTTAAGTTCTATGAAAACGAGAAAAGAATTGCATTAGAAAGAGACGAAAAACAAATACTTAGAGAAGCGGAAATTTCAAGATTCATAGAAATGTACTCAGGCTCTTTAATAGATATTTGGGACAATGAAGTAGATGCTATTTATTTCAAACTATCTTTGAATGGCCAAGGACTTAAAGACCTAGTTCATACTTATCAATATTTGTTTGAAGTAAAACTGGACACTTGCTTAGTTTTGGAACAAGAACAATCTAATTTTGAAGAAGATTTTGAAGCTGAACTCATACCACCCGACCCTAATGCTTCTTCGGTTTGCGTCATTGATAGTGGGATACAGGAAACTCATCGATTAATTGCAGTTGCTATTGATTTCGCAAATTCACGTTCATATATAGAAGATGATACATCAACTGCTGATCACGTCAGACAGAATGGACATGGCACCAAAGTAGCTGGAGCAGTTCTTTATCCAAAATTTATCCCTACTAATGGTCAGTTTAAATTAGAATGTTTTATTCAAAATGCAAGGATACTCAACAGTAACAATATGATAAGTGATAAGTTGTTTGCTCCAAAGTTAATGGAACAAATCATATCTGATTATTCTGATACCAAAATATTTAATTTATCAGTAACAGAAACTTGTGAATTCATAGATACACATATGTCATCTTTAGCCGCTTCAATAGATAAACTAATCCATGAAGAAGATGTGCTGTTTATTATTGCAGCTGGAAATGTTAACATTGGCGCTATCACAAATCACTTACAGAGTGGAACAAATTATCCACATTACTTGGATGAAAGTGAATCTCGGATAGCAAGTCCAGGAGTGAGTTCTTTTGCGATAACAGTCGGGTCAATAGCTATTGAAGATTTTGAAAATGATGATTACAAAGCCATGGCTGGTAAACATTTCATTTCTCCATTCTCTAGGTCAGGACTTGGTTTGTGGGGCAGTATTAAGCCAGATGTTGTAGAATTTGGTGGTGATTATCTCAAGAATAAGTTATCAACTGAAATTATTACACACGAATCAACTTCACCCGAATTGGTGAACTCTACTTTGTATGGTGCAAATGCAGTAGGACGAGACTCATGTGGTACTTCATTCAGCACTCCAAAGGTTAGTTATATAGCCTCGCGACTACAAACAGAACATCCTGAAGAATCAACTCAAATGTATCGTGCTTTAATCATCCAAAGTGCAAGATTACCGGATCATTGTATTGGCAGTCCGACCTTAAATGATTTTAGGTATTTTGGTTATGGAATACCCGACATTAATCGTGCTTTGGGCAACTCGGAAGGAAGAATTACTTTCATTCAAAATGGAAGTATAAAGCCTAAAAATGCAGACATCTATCATTTAAAAATCCCTGATAATTTAAAAGGGGAAGGTAGAGATTTTAGAGTTTTGGTTGAGGTTACTCTTACTTTTACTGCGAGAACGCGAATAACACGCGAAGGAGCACATCAATATTTGTCAAGTTGGCTTGAATGGAAATCTTCAAAATATAATGAAACATTCAATAATTTTAGAAACAGAACAATTGAATATTTAGAAAATAATAATGATACTGATGATACCCCAGATATTGATGCATCTACAGATTCAATCAGATGGGTAATTCGAGAAAACCCTGCATGGACAAATAATGGAATAAACAGAAATAATTCAACTGCTCAAAAGAGTTGGGCAATTATCGAACCTCATCAATTCGCAGATGAGTTCAGCATTGCAATTATTGGTCATATTGGGTGGGATAAAAATCTTGCAAATGAAACAGAATATTCCCTTTGTGTGTCTTTCGAAGTATTAGATACTCATTTAAACATATACGAGTTGCTTTCCCGTGCACAAGTTGAGATTGAACCTGAACAAGAAATAGAGCTACAGAGTTAAAACAAAAAAGTCAGACCCTTCAGTCTGACTTTCTAGATTAAATACAAGGTTCAACTTACTTACTTTACTTCCATGCTCGATTTTAGTTTCCCTCTGAGGAACAGTCTTTCACCTACCAGGTAAACAATTGCTACAAGTACCACTACAAGAATGATGTTTATAGAACCGGAGCTTAGCGAGAGCCCGAAGAATGATAACAATGAAGTGAAAGCTCCCTGTATATAACTTAACATAGTTTCGAGAATTGAATTTGAGCGCTGCAATGTATTGAAAGCAAGTCCTCCGGTATCATCGGAATTCACCGATGCAGTTTTGGACATCATGCCAAGCAGAAAGGTGAAACCAAGCATCAGAAAGCTGAACGAACCGATCACATACTTCACGATACGGTCGCTTTTGCGCTCTTCGAGGATAGATTTATTCTCGGCTGCTATTCTTTTCATGAGGTGTTCGGTAAAATCACCCGAAGCCTTGTAACTGCGGCTTTTCCTCAGCCCGGCCTCTATTGCCTCATCCAGTATTTTATTTTTATCTCTCATCTTTAAACTTGTATTCCTGCGTTCTAATAATTAATGTTATGCCATTTCAAGAAGTTCCGATTCAGAATGATTCTGCAGCATTACTTCTTTCAGTTTGTCTTTCGCCCTGAAAATCCTGTTCTTTACAGTCCCGAGGGGCAGCTTAAGGGTTTCTGATATTTCTTCATGTGATAGATCGTTTACATAAAAAAGCGTCAAAATGGTTGAATATTTTTCCGGGATCTGTTCAAGGTACCTGTTCACCGTATCCTGCAGCTCGCCCTCAATGGTTAAACGATCCGTTTCGAAAACCCGGCTGACCTGGTAGTGATCGCTGTCTATTTTCAGTTCGAATGCCGCAATATCCGTTACTTCGCCTTCTTCGTTTACAGACTTCTCATCAATGTTTATCAGGTTATATGTTTTCGATCGGTGCTTCTTGTAGAAATCGATCGCTGTATTATAAACTATCCTGTAAAAATATGTTGAGAACTTGGATCTTTCTTCAAACTGTTTATCGGCAATTGCCCTGAATGTCTTTATGAAAGCTTCCTGCACGGCGTCTTCGGCATCTTCGGTGTTCTTCAGTATCCTCATAGCAAGCGTCATGGCTTTATCCTTATACCTGTTAACGATCTCTTCAAACTCGCCAATGTTGCCGGCCTGTATCTTCCGGATTATATTCAGCTCAAGATCGTTCATACATGATTCTACCTGCTGTTTAGACAATGCTTTCTTATTTTGGCTAAATATAAACAAAAATGTTTGAAGTTATTAATAATTAACTGTTAGATACCTTATTTTTTGGTAGAATCGGCGTTCGTTGGAGCGTTTGGCGCATCCTTGCGGCTCTCTTTGTTGGTATCCCTTGATTCACCATCTGCGTCCTTTTGTGAGTCATTTTCAATATCTATCGAAGGACCTTCCAGGTCGTCAAAATCGATCTTAAACTCAAAATTATCGTTCTTTTTCGGAAGTATCTTGTCAGCATCCAGAGAAATGCTGCCGTTAGTGCTTTCCACTCTTACCGGGTTTCCGCCTTTACCAAGAATTCCTGACAAAGTCCTTTTTTCGGAATTCACGTCTGTGAATGTAAGGTTCTTGAACTTCACCCTGCCATGCAAAGTAGAAGCTTTAACATCTGCATCGACATTCCTTAATCCGCCTATCTTAACATCGCCATTGACGATGCTTATGTTAATGCCTTCTGTTATTGAGTCAACATTACAAAGCACCGAGCCGTTTACGCCTTCAACATCGATCTTTCCATGACAATTGAATATATTTATTTTGCCGTTCACGGTCTCCGCTTTTACGTCATTCATCAGCCTGGTAACAGTGGTGGTTCCGTTCACAGTTTCGGTGTAAACTTTCATGTTTGCGGGAATTTTAATATCATAATTTACTTCCGCATTGCTGTTTCTTCTGAACATTCCGGAGTTTGAATTGTTTATCTCAGTTTCGATCTTTATTTCATTTCCGGCTGAGTCAATTTTGATCTTCACATTTTCGATCTTCTTATCCTGTTCATCATGTTTAACATCGGCAACTATTTCAGCCTGTATGCTGATCTCGCCGGTAGTATCGTTGCTGTTGGAAATGTTTATCCTGCCGTTGATATTTTCGATGTGAATTGAAGTCTTGCCGTTACCGTTCAAAGTATATTTTACGTTTTCCTTCTTTTCCACTCTTTTCTTCAGCAGGCTGCAGCCGTTAAACCCGATCAGCATCGTGCTTAAGACCGCAGCTATTATTATATTTTTTAAGTTCATTTTGTAATTAGAATTAAAGTCTGTTTATAATATGCTCAAATCCGGTTATGAATTCTGGTTTGAGCTCTGCTGAGCAAGTGCGTCTTTTTTGATCTTCGAGCTTGCCACAAAGTAATAGATGATGAATCCAAGTCCGCCGAATAACAGTACCATTACACCCGAAAGTGAATCTTTGTACCCTGCTTCATCAAGCAAAATTCCGAAGAATAAACCGATTCCAACCATTGAAAGCAGTATGCCCCATTTGAGCGAGCTTAGCGGATTTTTAGGTCTTCTTTCCTTTTCGCGGAAGTAATCTCTGGCTTCCTGCGGGGT
>JACSRQ010000154.1 GCA_014879675.1 Ignavibacteria bacterium | reverse complement strand
ACTCGGCAAAGAGATCGCCGTACTTGTAAACGAAAATCTAAAACCCGGCATTTACGAAATCGAATGGGACGCCTCAAACATTCCCAGCGGCGTATATTTCTATTCACTCATAACAAATGAATTTACCCAAACAAAAAAAATGGTGGTGCTGAAATGAAAGCTCTGATATTACTTCTAATCTTGTTTGCAACAGAAGCGCATCCACAGTCACTTGCGCCTGTGCAATCAGTTTTTATGCAGGGGAACAATATCAATTCTGTATTCATGACAAATGGGACCTTTAACTATGATAAGACAACATTTTCAGGTTCCACCGCTGGCTTTATCTGGCCCGCGTCTTCATCTCAAAGACTAACAGCAGTTTATGCATCCGGATTCTGGATTGGGGCAAGGACTGGGCCACAAAGACAACTACGCTTAGCAGCATCAGTGCATAACTCTCATTTTTCGCCCGGAAATATTCCGGTTATTGGGCAAGTACCTCCCCAATCTGTATGCAATGATCCATCATGGAGGGGATACTATGTTCAACTTACTGATCAAACTCTTTTCAATGGCGGCATAAGATACAAAACTGCCGGCGGAAGACAGTACACTTTCAATTATGATTCATGGGCAAACTGGCCTGTTCAGAAAGGCGCGCCATATGTTGAAGTAAACGGAATACCTGGTTATCAGCCGGCTTGGGATGGTGACAGGCCGGGTATAGGAAACGGAATGACAGCAAGACCGGAGGAATTACTGTATATGGTCTATATGGATTATACCAATTGCAGTGATTCACTGCACATTTCTCAGTTTACTTTGCCGGGGAACACTCCGCCGTTGGGAGTTGAAGTCCACCAATTGACCTTTAACTTCAATTGTCCACCGCTGCGCGACATGTATTTTATGAAATATTTTGTAATCAACAAGAGCTCGTTGACGTGGGACAGCACTTATATCACCAACTGGAATGATATTGATATTGGAGCAAGCAATGATGATCTGGCAGGTTGTGACACAATAAGAAACCTTGGGTTCATTTACAACTACTCAAATGTAGATATTGAATACGGGATAAATCCGCCGGCAGTTGGAGTAAGAATCCTCCAATCTCCTCTTTTGTTAACCGGTAACAATCAGGACACAGTCAAGCTTCCTTATGACACATTATTGGGGTATAAAACAACAGGAATGTCAGGTTATAACAAATTTCAAAATGCAGCAGCTGAATGTACTGGCGACCCTGATGATGCAATATACGCATTCAATTTCATGCGGGGCAAAGATGGCTGCGGAAATACTCTTTATAATTGGGTTACCGGGAATCCAACCACATATAGATTTTCAAACGCAGAGTGCTTCCGTATTGGATGGTATGATAGTGTTGCACAGGAAAAAAGAACCATTTCAAACATGGGACCATTCACAATGCAATCAGGTGATACCCAAATTGTTGTCATGAGTTATATCATCACACGCGATGGGGGCAATAATCTGCAGAACGTTTGTGCGCTGCAATCGCTATCAGACTCAGCCTTGAAATATTATTACAATGATTTCAAAACATGCGTACCAATCGGAATTGAG
>JACSRQ010000137.1 GCA_014879675.1 Ignavibacteria bacterium | reverse complement strand
GTAGTTCAGCTGGTTAGAACGCTTGACTGTCACTCAAGAGGTCGCGAGTTCGAATCTCGTCGGTTCCGCTACAACACTCAAAACCGCCAAAATTGGCGGTTTTTTTGCTTAAAGCAGGTGCAAACTAAACTTAACCCCACTAAAATCAAAAAAGGCACTGAAATTGCTTTCAGTGCCTTTTATCATACTTTATGCTTCTAAACTCTATGCCAATATCTACGCCGTTAGTGCGCCTTCGGTTATTTCTGATTTCTCATTCATCCGGCGTTCGGCTTCAATTCTTTCCATCTCAATTCTGCGCAGGCGCATTGAATCAGTTTTATACTTTTTATTAAATAAGCCAAGAATGTAATTCCTGAATATATATCCCCAGAAGCTTCTTTCCTTCAATGCGGGATCTATATTTGCCTCAACCTTTTTGTGCTCCGCCGGTACCATGCTCCAGTGCAAGCCTGCAGTTTCATGATGTACTGTATGCAGTCCGTTATTGAACAGCAGGAAATTCAGTAAGCCGGTGAAGTTGCGTGAGTGGTTCCACTTTGATTCTTCATTGGCATGCACATGCTGAACGTAGTTGAATATCAGCACACTGAAAAGCGATATCTGCTGCGGAATTATCACAAACCAAAGCGCTTTTCTCCAATCAAGAAATATAGCAGCGCCGATCCATAATACAAGAATTGCATACTGCGAAATACTTAAAAAGAACCTGCTCTTTTTATTTTTATATAGATCTTTGAGGTAATCCCTTATCGCCTTCTGTTGGTAAAATCCGCTGATGGTGGGATATGAAAGCAATGTGATGAGATTATTCTTTTCGCTGAAGCGGTAAGTGATAGTGTAATCACCGGGACGGTTATTCAGCTTGTGGTGATTTTTGTTGTGTGTCGGTATCCACGCAAAAACAGGGAAGCCGTAAAATACCGTAAGCCACCAATCCTGCAGTGTATTGAGGAAATCAGATTTCCAGATACGGACATGATTATGGTTATGTGTTATCACCGCTACCGATACCGAGAGGAAGCAGTAAATAACATATGTAACCGGGTGTACGCCTATTGATGTCCATTGCAGAATGAAAAGGGAAGTGGTTAAAAACATGTATATCAAAGTTTTGATATCCGCTTTGTATCTGAGCATAATTCTCTCTTTTAAAAAGTTCTTGAAATATATTTGATAATTAAATAAACAAAGCTAAATATAGGCTCAAATATATTAAGTTGGGAGCCGGTTAACAGACTCCGCCTGCGAGATCGTAAATCCATACAGGATTTATTTAACTCTGCCAGGCATAACCCTTATTTACGATAACATGAGAAACACTGCTATCATTTGCCAGTACTTGCCGCTGCTCTGGTATTACTGCCGGATTGATACAAGTTAGAGTATTTAACGTGCAGTTTCAAGCTAAATAACCGTATTGAAAAATTACCTGCACAAAACAGCCGCATTTTAAGCGTTAATGCGGATCTGTTTAGTATTAAACATTTGCTTTATAGAGCGGGTTCCATTGTGCACTTTTCGGATATATTGGGCTTGAGCCATATAAATAACGAAAATTTCTTACTTATATTCTTTTTAATAAGAACTTAATACATTATTTTCGGATATCTAACAATCACATTAATATAGCAAAAAAATGAACAGAAATTTTAGAAGTTTACGTTTAATGTTCATCCTTACAATGTTGTTTTCAGCAGGTGTCACATTTTCAAGCGGCACAGTTTACATGCTTGCCGATTTTGAAAATACTTCCTTCCCGCCTTCAGGCTGGAGCCTTACAAACACTGCTAATTATGACTGGATAAGAACATCTTATTGCAGCGGTTACGGGATCGGGTCATCAAGCGCTATGGTAGATTTTTATGATTATCAAACAGGTGAGTTCAACCTGTTTACAAGGAGCTTCCCGGTAACAACTTCCGGCGATTCCCTCAAGTTTGATCATGCATACGTTCCCACCGGTAATGAACCTGACAGGCTTGATATTTATACTTCAACAAATGGCGGAACATCATGGATATTGCTTATCTCGCTTGCAGGCGGTTCCGGGGGTCCGTTAAAAACCGGTAATGCAACTTCCGATCTTTTTGTACCAACTGCCGGGCAGTGGGCAACTAAGAGTTTCGCTTTGCCTACCGGAACTAACAAAATAAAATTTACCGCTGTAACCGGTTATGGTAATAACCTCTATCTTGATAATATAAGAATAGGTGTGCCATATTCTAACGATGCAGGTTTAAGCAGCATCATTTCGCCGAAGTGGGCAATTACACCACAAACTGGCGCATCACAGGTTTCAGTTAGAAATTACGGAACATCTACACAGAGCTTCCAGGTTACTATGACTATCAGCCCGGGTGGATATACCAATACTCAGAGCGTTACAAACCTTGCAGCCGGACAGGTTCAAACAGTGAACTTTGCTTCAAACAATTTTTCAACAAACGGTACATATACAATGACCTGCTATACTTCACTTGCAGGCGACCAGAATGTTTCAAATGATACAATCGTTAATACACTCGTTGTTAGCAGCGCACCAAGGAATGTCGTATTGGAATTCTGCACCGGTACATGGTGCCAATGGTGTCCATGCGGTGATGACGAAGCAAGGCATCTTGCCGAAACGTATCCAAATGCAGTATTGCTTGCTTACCATGGCTCCGGTAATGATCCGTGGAGAGTTTTTAACGGAAGCGGTATAATCGGGCAGCTTGGTTTTTCAGGATATCCTTCAGGGCTGGTTGATAGAAGGCTTGGAGCAAATAACGGATGGGGCTCAATGTTCACCGATGCCGAGTACAGGATGTCGCAGAATCCTGCAGCTACAGTTAATATCTCAATAGTGAACTCCACATACAACGCAGGTACAAGGCAGCTTACAGTAAACTGTAATGCTACTGCATTAACTACTCTGACCGGCCAGTACAAAGTGAATTATGTTATAAAAGAAAATAATCTTGTGTACCCGCAGACAGGTAATGCATATTGCCCGGCGAATCCGAATGCAATACATGATGACGTAGTAAGGAATATGGTTAATGGCTCTAGCGGTGAAAATGTTAATACAGGTACATGGAATGTTAACCAAACTTATCCGCTGACTTTCACCACAACGCTTGATAATGCGTGGATAGCAGGGAACTGTAAGTTTGATATATTCATATATAAGGATAACGGTGCTCTGAATGTTTCGGAAGTTCAGCAGGGACTTTCTTCAACTTTCCAGATTGTTGGTATAAATCAGAATGGCACTACAATCCCCCAGAAGTATGAACTTTCACAGAACTATCCAAATCCGTTCAATCCGGTAACCAATGTGCATTTTTCAATACCCAAGAGCGGCAACATATCATTTAAGATATACAATTCAGTTGGACAGCTTGTTTCAACTTATTTTGAAGGCTTCATTGAGGCAGGTAATTATAATGCTGATATTGATGCAAGCAAGCTTGCAAGCGGAATTTATTTCTATACATTAAGCTCCAAAGATTTCACAGAAACCAAGAAAATGATGCTGGTTAAATAACACGGTATCAAAACAGATTTGTTTCTGCAAAGCCCCCGTTTATGACGGGGGCTTTTTGTTTCTTATTTATATGATTTATGTTTCAATTTGTTTTGAGTAACGCTATTTTTACGCCCTATGATAAAAATGAACAATGTAAACAGATTACTTTTAATGATTGCGCTGTATTGCACCTTTGCCGTAATTTCAAGCGGAACAATCGCGCAGGAAAACGTGAAGATAATGACTTACAACCTGTTAAATTATCCTGATATAGATTCCGCCATTCGTAACCCAAACTTCCGAACTGTAATACGTTTCTCAAGCCCTGATATACTTGTAGTGCAGGAAATGACCAGCCAGGCGGGAATGAATGGCTTTCTGAGTAATGTTTTGAACGCTTATGGTAATGTTTACTCAGCGGGCACTTTTATTGATGGCACCGATACCGATAACGGCATATTTTTCAGAACAGCTAAATTCAGCTTTATAAGTAACACACGCATTCGCACTGCTCTCAGGGATATCAACCTGTTTAAGATCATACATGTAAACTATCCCGCAGATACTTTACGGATATTTTCAGTCCACCTGAAATCAAGCGGCGGCGCAACAAACGAACAGCTTCGCGCATCAGAGGTTGACAGCCTGCGGAAATTCACGTCTTCACTTGCTCCGGGACAAAGTTATATGGTGGTGGGTGATTTCAACATATACGGTGATTATGAGCAGGCATACATAAAGCTTAAACAGGTTACAAACGGTAATGGCCATTTTGTTGATCCCATTACAGGCATGACAGGCTCATGGAACCAGTTTGCTTACAGGCAGTATCATACACAATCGCCGCGCGTAAGGGGATTCGGCGGCGGCTCAACCGGCGGTATGGATGACCGCTTCGATATGATGCTTTTTTCGCCGGGTATTATGAACAGCGGAAGAATAGCCTATGTTGCCGGCTCTATGACAGCATTTGGCAATGACGGCAATCATTACAATGATTCAATAAACCGCAGGCCCAATACCGCGGTACCCGATTCCGTTGCCGATGCAATACATTATGCCGCAGACCATATTCCTGTATATGCGGTTTTTACATTTGGCAATTCAATAGGCATTTCATCAATTGGAAGTGAGATCCCATCCGAATACACGCTCTCGCAGAATTATCCCAATCCGTTCAACCCGGCTACAAAGATACATTTTGATATTCCGGGAAGTGAGAGTTCATTTGGAGTAATTACTAAAATGGTTGTTTATGATATGCTGGGCAGCAGGGTTGATGTATTGGTGAATCAATCGCTTAAACCCGGTTCTTATAGTGTGGAGTGGAATGCTTCAAACTTTCCAAGCGGTGTGTATATTTATTCCATTAGTTCAGGCAAATACCGCGAGTCGAGAAAAATGATACTTATTAAGTAACATGGCTGCTTCGCTCTACTTATTGTAATACTCATAGTTGTTTTTTAAAAGCTTCTCCCTGTGGTCATTTATATCATATTTAACGTAACCTTCAGGAATTCCCTTTTCATCATAAGAAAACATGGTTCGCCCCTCAATTTCACTCTCACCACGGTACTTGATCTCTTCGGTAAGGCGGCCCTCTGAATATTTGTATCTATACTTGGCGTTAATTTCACCAAACTTGTTGTACCAGGTCTTTTCCGCGGGCTCCCCGCTTTCGTTATAGCTTATACTTAGTCTGCCTGTAACTCCGCCGCCGGGCTCTATACCCGCTGATTCGATCAGCCTGCCTTCTGAATTGTAGCTGTATGTTTCCATGCTTACCACTTTTCCATCTTCGTTATACTTTGTATATGCTGTTTTTCTGCCGGAAGCATCATTTTTGAAAACTTCCTTTTCAATCGTATTTCCTGAAGTATTATAAACCTCCCGTTTCGTAAGGCTGCCCATTTTATCATAGCTGAACTTAACTTCGTTTATGAATTTACTTATGTATTCATGTTCCTTTCTGTTAGGTCCCTGGTAAGCAAGCAGTTCTTTCTGCGTTGTCATGCTTAGCTGGCTCCACCAGTACCTTGGACTTGATGGATCGGTCTCATCTCCAATAACTACATATTGATTCTGTTCTTCCGGATCTCTGATATTTACTATAATACTATAACTTTCAAGCCTTGGCTCTATAGCCAATTCGTCCTGCACTATGCCGAACAATTCATTTTCCGTCACGCTGGCAAGTATCGTAAAGTAAACTCCCACTCTAACTGAATTGTAGTACGCCTCATGCATCTCACTTTTAAGCTGACCTTTCTTATTGTACTTGTAGCTTATCATTTCGATGATATCATTTTTGGAATTGTACCGGTTCGTCTGAATTATCCTGTCGTTTTTGCCGTACTGGTAGAACTCCTTAACTGTCAGGTCGGTGAACACATGGTATTTTGAATATTCAGTCAGATTCCCCCGGTCATCGTACGCGTAGTAAAATGACTTGTAACCGCTATCAGCCAGAACACCTTCCTGCTCTTTCGAATAGCGGTACTCCCAAACACTTTTGGATTTGATCTTATTGGTAAGGATGAATTCCTTTTCAGAATTTTTCGAGTTTATGTTATAGTTATCCTGCGAAAAGGAAGCTGAAGCAATTAACATCAGCAGAAACAATACGGCAATTTTTTTCAATAGGATACCTGTCGTTTCATTTTTGCGTGAAGTTCAGCTAATTTTATACAAAATGCAATAGAAATTGTGTTAAGCAACTAACGGATTGTAGTAGTTGTTTTACCGGTATCTTGTAATAGCCTGACTTTCGGAACTACTTTACCAAAAGCATTTTCCTGGTTTGTGTGAACTCTGCAGTTTTCAGTGTGTAGAAATATATCCCGGTTGACAGTTCTGCCGGATTGAAGCTGTAGCTGTAACTCCCCGCAGCCAGTTCGCCTTTTTCAAGCATTGAGATTTCGCTGCCAATAATATCAAAAACTTTCAGCTCAATGTAAACGCTTTTTGGAATGGAAAACTCTATTTTGGTTTCAGGGTTAAACGGATTTGGGTAGTTTTGTTTTAGCTCAAATGCTGCCGGTATCTCATTTTGATTTGATGATGTTGCAACAATGTGACCTGTCATCTTATATATATAGCCGCCGTAGCCTACAGCCCATCCGGTTTGACAGCCTGAAATAGCATCGGGAAAATCCATGTGAACCAATGATTGTGCTGACGTAAATACAAGCTCCCAGGAACTGCCGGAACTTGTGGAACGGTATATTTGATTGCCGCGAATGAACCAGAAATTCTGGCCCTCGCCCTGGATCGCTTCTATGTTGCCGCTGCCCGGCGCAGGAAGTGATGCATAATTTACACCGCTGTTTGTTGATTTAGACATGGTGATGCTTGATGAGAATCCAATGCCTTCAGAGTTATAATGAACAGCCAGAATATATATGCCCGTAACATTCGCAGCATGTGATGTAAATGAAGCGCCCCCGTTCGTTGAGCGGTATACGGAGGTTAAACTGGTACCCCACCAAATATTAGGCAGTGATACCTGGAAGCTGTTCGGCAGGCAAGTTTCTGTATTTGCAGCAGCCGGTGCGTTCGGTGATAGCTGCCAGTTTACTCCGCCGTTGGTGGTAACCAGCATTTGCCAAATGTTTGATATTGGGTCGCCGAATGCGAATCCGTTTGCGGCATCTGTCATCTTCAGCCCGAAGATCCTTGTTTGCGTGGATGAAAAAACCTGCTGCCAGTTTGCTCCGCCATTGCTTGTCTTATAAATAAAAGTGCTCCCGGAGTTAGTGGTCGAAAGCCATGCAGTACTCCCGTCAATTGCATCGATGCAGTTTACCATTCCGGCTAATACCACTGGATTCGGATTGCCATTCACCCAGGTTGAGCCTCCATCTGTTGTACGCCGCACAATTGTATTTGCGCCGCCCGTCCAGCCAGTAAGCTCATTAACTGCTTTCACAACTGTGAGCTGATTTGCTACACCTGAATTTTGCGGTGCCCATTGATAGGTGCAATTCTGCCCGAATGATGTATAGCTCAAAATGCAAAACAAAACAGGTAAGATCGCTGCAATGGTGTTCTTTCTCATAGCTTTTCCGGCTTTTTGCTGGCTTTACTGCCTGCAGATATTCAATAATTCCATAAGTTTGGCAATTCCTATGGAAAATTTCAAGGGAAATGTTTGTAAATAAAAGCTAATTCTAGCAAAAAAAGAATGTTAAGGGATTTTAGATTATCTTTTTGAATGTTATGATAGTCGATTAAACAAGTAGTTAAGCATTCATATTTTCTTAGCTGAACCGAAAAGTCTAACTTTAAAATCTTCTCTTGAGTTCATTTTTTTCCTAATTTGAACTTGTCCAAATTCAGGAATGACTAACCTCCGAGAGAGTATATTATCCTTAAGCATTTTCTCAATTACTTTATCGTATTTCTGCTTCTTAACACGTGTATGTTCTGCACTAATATATATATTCTGCGAATATGAGGAAATTCGTTTTACATCATCATCAGATGGAAGAAGTTTACTCCTGTTAAATGGTGTTAATAAAGCAATAGGATTCTCATGTAACATATCAGTCCATACTGATTCTAGATGTGCAGTTTGTGAACCATGATGAGGTACTTTAAATACTGATGATTTTTTTGAGGGTCGTATATCAGAATTTAGTACAGCACTCCAACCAATTGAGACATTGCCGCTTTCCTCTAAATCCGCCCCAAGCAAGTAAGACTCATCATTTATAGTTAGTTGTACTACGATTGAAGTATCATTGGGCGAAAATGTATTAACATGTCTTTTGGGTAGGTTGGCTTTTGGAATCAAATTAGAGAATGATGTATAAGAGTTTTTCACAGAATGATCAGATGGTGATAGAGCCCAGAACTCGATTTCTAAATTCTCAGGTTCACCTTTAACAGAGTCTTTTAGTAGAAGTTTGCCAGCAGAAGCAAAAACAATCTTGTTGTCTTCTCTCTCTTTGTTTATTTGAATAATATTGTTTAGAACATTTAATCCGGTGGACGCCATCATAGTATTGGTCGAATATGCTTTGAGAAGTGTTAAAAATTCTTTAGAACTCAAACAGCTTGAGAATACTACTTTAGCATCTTTTGAGCACTCATAGAGTTTGTCCAGTCCCCTTACATGATCATCATGCCAGTGACTACAAAGTATTAATTTTAAGCATTTGGAAGGGTCAAGTTTCATTTTTTTTAGATACTCTAAAGATTGAGGCTCTTTGGATTGGGGGTTGATACAAGAATCAATGTTAATCCATTTTCCGTCCCCATAGTGAATCAATACGCATTCTCCATAGCCGGGTCCAAATATAGAAATTTCAAGTTCATCTCTTTGTGGTAAGGGGTAATCTTCACTCAATTCCTAGCTCCCTGCGTAGTTTTCCTGCCTCTTCATATGCTTGATCAATCTCTTCTTGGGACCATTTTGGAAGTCTCTTGAACTTTATTATCTGGCTCTTAATCTTTGTACCACCGATTTTGATTAGATAACCTATACTCCAATAAAAAATTGCTCCAATATTAAGTAACTCCTTGTCGCTATCAGAGACATCTGCAAGAGAGAATTCTACAACCTCATCTTCTTTATGTTCATCAGTCAAATTTGTTACAATTGCCGAAAAACTTTCTTTGGTGATCTCAGTGACGCGACATTGCCACTTTTGAAATGCCAAAAATCTATCATTTCTTGAATATCCATTTGCGTACATGTTATAAGGCATAAATCGATCTTTGAAATACTGAAAAATATATTCCAATTTACTACTTTCATCTAAGTCACTATTGAAGCGCTCAAAAAATTGGTTTTCAGTAACTTTAGGTAAGTCATTGATAAAATCAACAATTTTATAGCTGTCACCTGAAATTTGTTTCACCTCAAGTGTCTGAGAATCATCCAAACTAAATGAATAATCAGTCTTTATCAAAGTTAATCAAATTTTCAATTATGAATTGAGCTCTTTCGGTAGATTTGTCCCAGTTTTCTTCAAGAAGTTGGGAGATTATTTTGGAACTATTTGGTTCTTCGCTTCCAATTTCGAAATGGTCATTTACCGAAATAAGAATTCCAGGGTTAGTAATAGTTGAAGCTTCGGTTTTAACTTGTATAAAACCAATATTACCGTCTTCTCTTTCACTTTGAGTAATTGTTAAAGACTTTAACCCGGGCTTTGTTAGACACTTTTCCCAAATTTGCTTTGGTGCAAGAGTATGTCCATACTCATTCCACTCTTCAATAGTATCGAAGCGATAATGTACGTCAATGTTTATTCCCAATTTGGTCATGGGTGTGTGGTATAAAATATTAAATACACTTAACACCTGTCTCTTATACACATCT
>JACSRQ010000118.1 GCA_014879675.1 Ignavibacteria bacterium | reverse complement strand
TGTGTTTTTGTAAAATTAATAGTATTCGATATATTAGGTAGAGAAATTTCTACATTGGTTAATGAGCAACTAAAGGCAGGAAGTTATGAGGTAGAGTGGAAAGGCAGTAATTTCTCGAGTGGAATTTATTTCTATAGTCTAATGTCGTATAACTTTATACAAACAAGAAAATTAGTTTTAATCAAATGAAATTATTCACATAGATACTATGTTTAATTGGCCCCGTTTGTGCAATGCATTTCTGATATAACCGCTATGTCTGGTGCAAGCACTAAAGAAGGTTTAGCGAAGTATGCCTACCCCTACTTCCCCTTCTTCCTCTTCTCATTAAACATTGGAGCTGTGTACTTTTTATATAAAAAGAACAAAAAGCCTAAACGACTAAGCTCTGTGGTAAACACCTGCTTGCTGTAACAGGCATCTACTGCTTTATCAAGCTCTTTGTGGGCTTTTACCAGCTTTGGAGGCATGGCAATTGGATCGTATAAGTCAGCAAGTGAGCTATCCGGAAACTCCTTGCGTACATCAAGAACCATTTGTGCTTTTTCTTCTACAAGCTTGATCTGCTTTTCAGTCGGATTCTCCGGCCAGGGGAAATTGTTGTAAACGATATCATTAGAATATCTAAAATCACTTTTCAATCTACCACAAGTATATTTAACCCAAGCCATATGCATTTTAGATGTTAAAGTTCCAAAATGATACAATGTAGCATTCGGAATGGAATTACACGTATCGCCTACAATACTTTCTTTACTGAAAAATCCCATGGGTATATAGTTTCTATTCTCTGAAGAAACTCTAGGCACTAATATATAGTCAGAGTTTGGTTGTCTGTTTTCGGTAAAAAGTGTTGGATAGTTTGCCCATTTTTTCGTTGCTTGCTTAGTACTAGCAAGACGCATTTCTTTTACCTTTTCAACTCTTTCAAGTATTGCCGGCATTTGTTTGAGTTCATTTGGTGAGATATCTAAAAGCCAAAGACACCATTTTGTTTCTTTATTTAAAAATTCTCTTGCACTAATAAATGGTCTAAGATATTTAAGGCAACTCTCATCGGTAGCTAACAAGGTATTTTTTTGTTCGTCGTTCAATAGTAAATTTCCACCATCTGTTGGCTGACTTCCTTTAACCATTTCAGGCACCTTGCATATGGGACTTTTTCTTGTAGAAATATAAAAATCATCGCCTTCGGTTAAATAGGGTGTAATATTTTTAACACTCAATTTATGCGCTTCACTATTTAAGTTGTCATATTCATAGATAAATTTTTCTTTTGTGTCAAAATTTGCAAAACCAATAATGATTACATGCACCGCAGCATTATTCCTTGCCTCATTTCCCCACTTAAATGTTCTATGGGCGAAATGAATTTTTATTTTGTATTTACTATATAATTCACTCCATAGTGCACCAATCTGCTCCCCTTGAGATATGGAGTTGGTTGATACAAATGCCACTTTGATTGTAGTACCATGGATGAATTGCGCAGCCTTGATATACCAACCCGTTACATAATCTAATAAACCTGAGCCTTTAAAGTTATGTAAAATTAGATCTAAATCCTCTTTTTGTTCTTCATTTTGCAAGTGTTTTCCTACAAAAGGCGGATTGCCAAGTATATAACTTAATTCTGTCTTAGGTACTATCTCATTCCAGTCAAGCCTTAGGGCGTTGCCATTAACAATATGTGGCGATTTCTTTAATGGCAGGCGGGCGAAGTATCCGCCAAACTCTTCGGAGAGCCTTAAATTCATCTGATGATCAATCAGCCACATTGCAACTTCGGCAATACGTGCAGGGAACTCCTCATACTCAATGCCATACATGCAGTCAACGTAAATTTTGCTTAAATGCTTAACGTCAGTCTCTGTCTGTATCTGCCCTTTAAGCTTGCTCAATCTCTTTAGCACTTCAATTTCAAGCAGGCGTATTTCACGGTAGCATATAATTAAAAAATTACCGCAGCCGCAGGCAGGGTCTAAAAATTTCAGTTTGGCAAGCTTATCGTGATATTCTTCCAGTTTGGCATTGCTGTTCTTTATCTCTTCAAGCTCTTTCTGCAATTCATCAAGGAATAAGCCCTTGATGACTTTCATAATATTTTTTTCTGACGTGTAATGCGCTCCAAGGTCACGGCGCTGAACTTTATCCATTACGGATTGAAACAGCGAGCCGAATACAGCAGGCGAGATCTTGCTCCAGTCAAAGCTGCAGCAGTTCATTAGTACATTTCGCATACCGGAATCAAACGAAGGGAAGGGGAGCGGTTCAGCGAACAATTGACCGTTTACATAGGGGAACTGGCTTAGATCCTCATCGAGGTTCTTTTGCCTTTCCTCCTCTGGTGTGTTCAATACTTCAAATATCTGAGATATATGTATTCCCAGGTCAGAGCCATCGGGATTTGTTTTCTTTTCAATATAAAATGAAAAATGGTTGTTGGGATTAAATATTCCGGTATCATCCGCAAACAGGCAGAACAGAATGCGCACCAAAAAGACCTCAAGCTTGTGGCCTGTATAGCCGTTTTTCTCTAATGCATCGTGAAGTTTACCCATAAGCTCGGCGGCTTTTATGTTAACCGGGTCTTCATCTTTTATAACCTGCTTCTTGTAGCCTAATACAAAACCAAATAAGTTAACGTGCTTGTGTAATTCGGAAAGGTTAAAGTCATGTTGTGTATTTTCTTCAAGATCGTAAAGTCTGAACTTCTGAAAATCAGATACCAGTACATATTTTGGCAGCTCGGTTTCTGTGATACCCGGAAAGTAATCTAATGCCTGTGTGTATGCCTTATCAAGACTTTTACCTGTTGACTTGTGCTCAACAATAAGCATACCTTTCCAGAACAGGTCAATATATCCCTGTTTATCACCGAGTTTTTTAACAGGCTCTTCAAACGAAGCTATCCGCCTTCTGCTCAAGCCGAATATCATAAAAAACTGGTCCCAGAAGGTTTTGGCTTCCGCCTTTTCGCTTGTTACATCTTCCCATTCCTTGGAAAACTCGATAGAGCGTTTTTTGATCTCATTCCAGCTTAATGCCATTGATAAATATATATTTAAATAAGCAGGGTTTCAATATAAATTAAAGTATCATGCAGCTGGCAGCAAATATACACTGCCCCCCGATGGGGCTTTGATTTAGCCCACGGATTTATCCGTGGGAAAACATATCGATGAAATTCGATTAACCGCTTCAGCGGTTTCAAACCGTTAAAACGGTTGTGATAAATTGTGTTCTATCAACCCCACGACTGAAGTCGTGGGCTGTTTAAATCTCCGATGGGCTGCGCCCATCGCTAACATATCCCGCCCTTTCAGGGCTGTATATTGTAACTCGAATCGCCTGATTCGAGTGCATACGTTACTTTCATAAAGTGTAAGACAAGAACATGCAGTGTATTTTATACAATCCGGTCAGGCGACCGGATTTACATTTGATATTTGCCCCTTAAAATTGGACTTTAAAATCAATAAATTTATCACTAAAATTGCAGTTCTACTAAAGATATAAACACGAAGGATTTAAAATGATCAGTATTTTCATAATTTTGCTTGTTTTGGTAGCTATTATGCTGATGGGAGTAGTTCTCATCCAGTCATCAAAGGGCGGCGGATTAGCCGGTACTTTTGGCGGCGGCGGTGCAGATGCTTCCATGGTTTTTGGTGTAAGAAGAACAGCCGACTTTCTTGTTAAGCTTACAAGTATCCTCGCAGGTATCCTGTTGGCGTTTTCGCTTATTACCAATGTTATCATAAATAAAAGCGGCGGAACGAACGAAAGCATAATTCAGCAGAATTCAGGCCAGCAGAATTTCCCGCAGCCTAATGTGCCGAACCAGATGCAGCAGCCCCCGGCAGATCAACAGCAGCAACAGCAGCCGCCGGTTGAACAGCAGCAGCCTAATAATCAGCAGCCCACAAACCAGCCGCCTAAATAATTAAGGCGCGTAAGTATCACTCAATTTATGAGCTGATGAAGATATTACAAAGAGTATTTATTAAAGGTGCAGTTATAATTTTTATAGCTGCGCCTTTTTTATTTACCGGGAAAACTTCTTCGCAAATATTGCCTGAGCTTACGCTTAAAACGAAGAAGGCAGGCAGTGAACAGCATTATACCATTAAGCTTCAAACCAAATACAGCAGAAGCGGAGAATTGCAAAGAATCAATGTTGCGGATACACTGATTGCTGATACAATTAAGGCCGATAGTATCTTCACAGTTGAAAAGAAGAAAGTGACTGAAAAGAAATTCCGCATGAAGAAATCACCCACGGTTGCAGTGCTGTTGAGCGCAGCCCTGCCGGGAGCGGGGCAATTCTACAATGAATCATACTGGAAAATTCCAATAATCGGCGGATTGGTAGGCTACTTTGGATATGAGTATTTCCGCAATAATAATCTGTATAAAGATTACCGCGAGAGGTATGTGGAATCACAGACGGGAGTTAATCCGGCTGGCGACCCAAATCTGAAAATACTTAGGGAATTCTACCGCGACCAGAGGGATGATTTTGTGTGGTACTTCCTGATAGTGTATGTGGTGAACATGGTTGATGCGTATGTTGATGCGCACCTGTTCGATTTTGATGTGAAGGAAGATAAGCTTATGAATATGAATACCGGCGGAAAGCATTATAAGCTGAAGATGAATTTGAGATTTTGACCTTAACATCACTCAGGTGATCTGAGATCGAAAAGTGAAAAATTAAAAACGAATGAAATGCTCATTGCAGGTTCTTGAAGTGATTGTCACAATGAGTATTATCACAATTACCCCCTTGTGTTCCCACGTGTCTTCGCCAGTTCTGCGACCTTCCAGGGGGAAATTAGATTACACGAAATGTACTTTGGTCAGTTATCATATCCCCCTGAAAGGCCGTAGGACTGCTTTAGCAGTGGGATTATAGGGGGTTGCTGCCCTACTCTGAGATTCAAAAGGAAAAATCAAAAACGAATAACATGCTCGTTTCAGGTTTTTGAATTACTATCATAATCAGTTTTATCATAACTACCCACCTATATTCCCATCTGTCAGGCCAGATCTACGATATGTCTTCGCCAGTCCTACGGCCTACCATGGGGAAATGAAGCTATAGGTACATAAAAAAAGCCTGCATAAGCAGGCTCTTTTCGAATCATAAAAAAAGTGATTTACTTGGAAAGTGTGATACTTGTTATGGAACAAAGATCAACGCCTCTCATGTAATACTTGTTGCCGTCATCTGCAGTGAATAAAATATCCCAGCTGCAATGTTCCGGATCAACTCCTGTGAAAGTGAAATCGAATGTCTCACCGTCAAGGATCATATCTTTTGGAATAACATCCGAGCCCCAGTTATCTGAAGCGCTTGGTGAAACAAAAACATCAACAAGTATCATACCTGTGTTGTTTGTCATTGAAAAGTTCTGGTTCTGGGCTTTTGATTCGCCTGCAAAAATGAACAGACCCGCAGCAACAACAAAAATCCAAAATGCTTTTTTCATCTTTAGTTCTCCTTTAGGTTTAAAAATGGATTGAACACGCAAGATAAAACACAAACTCTTATTTAGCAATATTAAAGTTGTTACGCATCAAGAAAATAACACATATCTAATCTTTATACAGTAGGAGATTTGGTCTATTTCGACATCTTGTCCTAAAAAACTTCAATTACGGCGCCAAAATAGCAAAAAACGGCGTATGACATTCGACAATTTGGGAATATTTTCTTTTACATGAGCTGAATTTGTTTGCTATTTTTGAATTGTCAGGAAGAAATGGAAGAATCAGCTTGACGGTCATCTGTTTCATGCTACATTCTTAACCCCCTAAGTCCCTCCCGGACTCCGGAAGATTTTCCCTCTAAGTTAGATAGAGCGGCAAAAGCGGAAACGGGAGGGCATTTTTTTTCATATTGATAGCGGTTGCTTTTAGAATTGAATAGCTGCGAATCCAACTTCCTTTTCGCTAATTACTGAATAAACTAATACTCACATGATTTATATGCACAAAATCATCATTTGAGTAAGTCTATTTAATTGAGTATTTTTGTACTCTATTCTAACAAAAATTATTAATTAAATATATTTATTGCCGCGTTTTGCGGTGAAACCGGGAAAAATATGGCACAAACCGAATTTGATGTAGTAGTATTAGGCGGAGGAGTAGGCGGTTATTCTGCAGCTATACGCGCTTCGCAGCTTGGATTAAAAACCGCGCTTGTGGAAACTGCCCGTCTTGGCGGTATCTGCCTTAACTGGGGCTGTATCCCGTCAAAATCATTGCTTAAGGCTGCCGAAGTTATGCTGATGATGAAGAAATCCAAAGAGTTTGGTATTACCACAACAGGAGTTGAAGCCGATTTTGCTGCAGTGGTAAAACGCTCGAGGGATGTTGCTGATAAGTCTGAAAAAGGCGTTCAGTACCTCATGAAGAAAAACAAAATAACCAACATTACCGGTTACGGCATATTAAAAAAGCATAAAGGCGGTACACTTGTTGAAGTTCAAAATAACGGAAAAGTTACTGAGGAGCTAATTGCCAAACATGTTATAGTAGCCACCGGATCGAAGGCAAGAAGCTTTCCCGGGATGAACATTGATGGCAAGCGCGTGCTTTCATTTATGGAAGGAATTGTGCTTGATAAGCTGCCTGAAAGCGTTACAATCATTGGTGCCGGCGCAATTGGCATGGAGTTTGCCTATTTCTGGAATGCATTCGGCGCAAAGGTTACCGTTGTTGAAATGCTCGATCAGCCGCTGCCTATGGAAGATAAGGAAATGAGCGATGTAGTTGGCAGGGAATACCGCAAGCTTGGCATTAACGTAATGACTTCAACAAAGGTTGAGAGTATTACAGTTGAAAAGACTGCTCCGAACAGCAAGACTGGAAAAGTCATCACAAAAGTAAGCGGCAAGAACAACGCTGAAATTGAAAGTGATATTGCGCTGGTGGCTGTTGGATTCGCAGGTAATGTAACCGGGTTCGGACTTGAAGAGCTTGGTGTTAATTTAGATAAAGGATTTATCAAGGTTGATAAGAACTATAAAACAAATGTTGAGGGCGTATATGCTATTGGCGATGTAAACGGTCCGCCATGGCTTGCTCATGTTGCAGCAGCCGAAGGTATTAACTGTGCCGAAAAGATCGCCGGCCATTCGGTTCCGGATGTTGATTACGATTGCATACCTGCTGTTACATTCTGCCAGCCGCAGGTCGCATCTGTTGGTATGACTGAAAAGAAAGCGAAGGAGCTTGGTTACGATTTGAAGATCGGCCGTTTCCCGTTTTCAGCAAGCGGAAAAGCAAGGGCAGTTGGCGAAACTGCAGGCCTTGTGAAGCTGATATTCGACGCAACATACGGCGAGCTGCTTGGAGCACATATTTGCGGAAATGAAGCAAGTGAGCTTATTGCAGAAGTTACATTGGGTAAATCTCTTGAAACCACATACGAGCAGATAGTAAGAACAGTTCACGCGCATCCTACACTTGCTGAAGCAATAATGGAAGCCGCAGCAGATGCTTATGGTGAAGCGATTAATATTTAATGAAGATTTCGGATTGCGGATGGGAGATTTCGGATTTGAACTTGGCAGCATTTAGGAAACAAATTACATTTAAGAAAATTTTCAGTTAATAAAAATAAATCTGAGCTAATGGAATATCATTATGATAATTCACTTCGCTCAGGATAAAGGGAGCATAAAATGGCATTAAAAGTTGGAGACAAAGCACCGGATTTCACATTACCATCATTCACACCGTCTGCAGAGCTTGAGCAGATATCACTCAGCAGCTATAAGGGTAAAAATGTAGTATTATTATTTTTCCCCCAGGCATTTACCGGTGTTTGCACAACCCAAATTTGTACAATGAGCGATAACTTCAATGCTTACCATGACATGAACGCAGAAATGCTTGGTATCAGTGTTGACGGTACATTTGTTCAGAAAGCATTCGCAGAAAAGAACGGAATAAAGATCCCTCTGCTCAGCGATTTCAACAAAGAGGTTATCAGGAAATATGATGTTGTACAGGCTGAGTTTGCACACGGACAGAAGGAAACAGCGCAGAGAGCTGTTTACCTGATAGATAAAGATGGTGTAATAAAATATGTTGAAGTGACCGAGAATCCCGGTGTACAGGTTAATTTCGATGCGTTAAAAGACGCGGCAGGTAAATAAATATTAAATTTCTAAAAGGGCTGAAGAGCCCTTTTTTATTTAAAGGAGTTAGTTATGCTGAAACCGGGTGATAAAGCGCCGGATTTTGTACTCACCTCCGATGCAGGTGAGGAGATCTCGCTTAAAGATTACAAAGGAAAAAAGGTTGTGTTGTATTTCTATCCTAAAGATATGACAAGCGGATGCACACAGGAAGCCTGTGACTTCAGGGATAACATCAAAAAATTCGAAAAGAAAAATACTGTGGTCATCGGAGTTTCGCCTGATGATACCAAAAGCCATGTGAAGTTCAGGGATAAGTATGAGCTTCCATTTACACTGCTAAGCGATGAATCAAAAAAAATGCTGGAAGATTATGGTGTTTGGCAGGAAAAAAGCATGTACGGCAGAAAATACATGGGAGTTGTGAGAACAACGTTTTTAATTGATGAAAAGGGCAGGATTGAAAAAATATTTGAAAAAGTGAAAGTACCCGGACATATTGAAGATCTTCTTGACTCTCTGTAGTTAAATATGTAATTTTGCAGAACTTTGATTTAAACAACAAACCAAACAAAACAAAATGAAAAACAACAAAATGCGGTCTTTCCTGATGTTGGTTGTAATATGTGCTTTTGCATACCTGCTGCCTGCATGTAATGTATCAACTGCTAATCTTTCTGATGTAAAGCTTTGCAGTGAAAAGTCTGATGGCGGCTGTTCATCTGATGCATCAACATTTCCCGTTTCAACAGCGACAGTTTATTGCTCAGCAGTGTTAAAAAATGCGCCGAGCGGTACAAAAGTTTCATTTGTGTGGAAACACGAAGGAAAGGAATTAGGTCAGGCAGACGTTGAATCAACCGGCGGCAGTGTAGTTGGTAATATGAGTATAAACGGAGCACTTGAGCCCGGGAGTTATTCTGTTACAGTTAAATTAAACTCAGACAATTCAACCCCGATAACTAAGAATTTTACACTTGAATAGAATCTGATCCATTGATGTAGTTTTGAATAAGCCATTCATATAGAATGGCTTTTCTTTTAAATTGAATTGATAATTTTTAAACAGTCTGATAGAACGGTTCTTAATTTACATTTCAATTTTTATATTTTTCAATAAATAACAAAGCCTTATCTTTGCTGAATAAATTTAACTTCTTTTTTATGGGCGATACGGATAGAAAGCAGCAGTTTATACAATCCATAAACGATGGATACAGCTTCAAAGGCGAAACAATTACTCTTGGCGGCGCCATGCTTGATAAAGAAGTATTAGCAGGCACGCTAATTAAGCTGCCATTAAAAACAATGAACAGGCATGGATTGATTGCCGGCGCAACGGGAACAGGCAAAACCAAAACCCTCCAGCTTATCACAGAATCACTTGCAGCAAAAAGCGTACCCGTAGTGGTGATGGATATTAAAGGCGATCTGAGCGGCGTTGCAAAGCCGGGCCAAACAAATGAAAAGATCGCAGGAAGAATGTCTGCGATAGGCGTTGAATGGAATGCAGAAGGCAATACAGTTGAATTCCTCACCATATCTTCCGAAAAAGGCGCAAGGCTTAGGGCTACCACATCGGAATTCGGTCCTGTACTATTTTCGAGGATGCTTGGGCTGAATGAAACGCAGTCAAGCCTGGTATCGGTAATATTCAAGTATTCCGATGATAAGCAGCTTCCGCTGCTTGATCTGCCCGATATGAAGCGGCTTATACAGTTCATACAGGAAGAAGGCAAAAAGGAATTTGAAGCATCGTATGGCAAAGTTTCATCAAGTTCGCTCGGCATCATATTAAGAAAGATAGTAGAGCTGGAACAGCAGGGAGCAAGTGAATTTTTCGGTGAGCGTTCTTTTGAAGTTGAAGATCTTGCAAGGTGTGATAGCAACGGCAGGGGAGTGATCTCAGTCATCAGGCTGGTTGATATGCAGACCCGGCCGAAGCTGTTTTCAACCTTTCTCTTAAGCCTGCTTGCTGAGATATACAACACTTTCCCCGAAGAGGGCGATTTGGACCAGCCTAAACTTGTGATGTTCATCGATGAGGCGCACTTGCTGTTCAGTGAAGCTTCGGATGCGCTGCTTAGCCAGATAGAAAGTATCATTAAGCTTATCAGAAGTAAAGGTGTTGGAATATTTTTCTGCACGCAGAATCCGACCGATATTCCAAACATCGTACTCAGCCAGCTTGGTTTGAAGATACAACATGCACTTCGGGCATTTACAGCTAAGGATAGGAAGGATATCAAACTCATTTCAGAAAATTACCCGATAAGCAGCTATTATGATATTGATGATCTTCTGACATCACTTGGAATAGGTGAAGCGGCCGTTACAGTACTGAGTGAAAAAGGTACACCCACACCGCTTGCTGCTACAATGCTGCTTGCACCGCGCTCGAGGATGGATGTATTAACACCCGCAGAAATTGATAAGATTGTTGCCGCTTCAAAAATTGCAGCAAAGTACAATGAAGTTATCGATAGAGAAAGCGCTCTGGAACTGCTCAATAAAAAAATAGAGGAACATAACGCTGAGCAGCAGAAACAGGAAGAAGAGAAAGCGCAGGAAAATGAAGGGGCTAAACCAAAGAAGGAAGAAAAGAGCACTGTTGAAAAAGTATTAACAAGCACTACAGCCAAACAGGTTGGCAGAACTGTGGCCAGGGAAGTCACCCGCGGTCTGCTTGGTGTGCTGGGTATCGGCGGCACAAGGAGAAAGAAGAAGACAAGCTGGTTTTGATCGCAGATTTAGCTGATTTACAGATTTACCTGATCGCAGATTTGCCGGATTGATCTGATTAGACTGATTGACATGACTAGGTTGATTGACATGACTAGGTTGATTGACATGACTTGTATAACTTCTCATTTCATATTGAAGAACTGATCTAAAATTTTGCCCTCTGAAAAACTATAAAGGAGGGCATTTTATATGAACGAAGTTAGCAAAAAACGTTTAGAACAGGCAGCACAAAATATTCAGCTTTTCAGCAGATTTGATATTAAAGCTGCTGCGGTTACCGGCTCGATCGCTAAAGGTTACGGTGATGATAATTCAGATATTGATACTATCATTATGCTGAACAAAATCCTTTTGCAGAGTGAGTTTGACAAGGTGATCGCTGATGCCAAAGCTTCAGGGGGCAATTTCTTCCACGGTTCACCCGAAGAAGGATTTGCAGTGTACTACTACATTGATGGCATTAGATGTGACTTTGGGTTCGGGCATTTCAGCGAAACTGAAAAACTCATTCATGAAATGCTGGAAAAGCCCGAAGTAGATTTGATGAAACATCTGCAGATCTCAGGTTTGATTGACGGCATTATTTTAAAAGATTCAGACTGGCTGAAACCGCTTATCGGAAAGGTGGAAGCGGATTATCCCAAGGAGCTGCAGGTTATGATGGTAAATCACTTTAAGCGATTCCACCCCGAACGGGCCATTGAAAAAATGACGATCGGAAGGGGAGATATTCTGTATTACTATGATTCGCTGGTTGAAATGACCGGAAACATTATCGGTGTTTTATGCGGACTGAACAAATTCTACCACCCCGGAAAGTTGAAAGGCGTTGAGCATACAATAGAACGTATGAGAATTAAGCCGAAAGATTTTATCAGAAGATATAATGAAATCCTGCTTGCTGAAAAAAATGCCGCATTAAAGCAATTATTTAGTTTAGTGAGAGAGACATTTGATCTTATAGATGAGCATTTGCCGGAAGTGAGCACCGCAAGGTCAAGGGAAATATTGGACATATCTGAATAGCAGAGTGTCGAATTAGCCATAATAATGAGATCCAGGCATAATTAAGGATGATACACAAATTAATCTGAACATGAGCAAAATTAACAAATCGATCAGGAACAAAAAAAATATAAAAGTACCTTTCTGGAAATCGAAAAAGGTTTTAATACCTGCTGTACTTATCCTGATAATTATTGCGGTATATTTCCTTTATTTCAAAAAGAGCAGTAACGAACCTGAGTGGGTGAGGGAAGGTGAAGTTACTTTCTTAAGCAGAGATACCCGACAGCCGCTTGCAAAAATTGAAGTTGAAGCTGCTGCAAATCCAACAGAGCGAGCCCAGGGATTAATGTACCGTACTGAAATGGATGAAAATAAAGGTATGCTTTTTATGTTTGAGCGTGAAGACATGCAGTCATTCTGGATGAAAAATACGATATTACCGCTTGACATAATTTTCATCAGCAGCAAGGGGGAGATAAATACAATTCATAACAATACCGTGCCGTATTCTGAAAAGTCGCTGCCATCAAAATCAAAATCACAATTTGTGGTTGAAGTAAACGCCGGCTACTGCCAAAAATATGGCATTAAAGAAGGTGATCTGATAGAATATAAGCTGGACCCGAAATAGTAAGCTTCTAAAGGCCCAGCAGGTTTATTGCCAGACCCGAGGCAAATATAGCGAAGCCTGCAAGTGCATGTGTGAACCGCTCAAGCTTGCCGAGCGGGAGAAAACTGAATCCCCACAATGATACAAAAACCACGGCTATCATTGTACTTATTGTAACAACACCAAATACCGTAGTCACAATTACCAGCCCCGAAACGCTTTCCTGTGCTGCCGGAAACATCAGCAGCGGTATAAGCGGTTCGCACGGCCCCAGCACAAAAACAGTAAATAGTATCCAGGGAGTCAATGACTTGCGTTTTTCAGTATGCACATGTTCGCCTTCGTGATGGTGAGCGTGAGTAACATAGGTACCTTTACTATCTACATGAATGTGTGAGTGCGGGCGGTTATTGTACGCTTTTTTAATTCCCCATATCGTATAAAGGAATCCGAAAGTGATAAGCGCCCAGCCGGCAATTTCGCCGCGTGTTCCCTCGATAAGTTCCAGCTTATCCAGGGCAATTCCTGCTGCTATGCCAATAGCACCCAGCGCAACAGAGCTAAGCACGTGGCCGATACCACATATAATGGTAACCCAGAAAGTCTTGATCCTGCTCCATTTGCCTGCTTTTGCCATCATAATGAAAGGCAGGTAATGATCCGGACCGATAAGTGTATGAATGAATCCTATTGAGGCAGCCGTAAGCGAGAGAATGTATATATCATTATTCATAGTGTCATTTAACTATATACAAATATTGCTGTTAATGCATATATTTAAAATGCAAAAACGGCTTCCGTGACGCAGGTCATTTTTTTTAATGAATTTAATTATAAGATAAATAGTAGTATTTTTGAGTGAATTTGATTTCTAATGTATTCTTAACATCATTTTAACAATACAGTGCTAATTTTAACAAAAGAAATTCATTAAGAAATAAAATTCTCCTAACATGAAGGAAAAAATACTGGTAGTTGATGACGAAAAAGATATTCTGGAGTTAATTGACTACAATTTAACAAAGAACGGTTACCGCGTAAAAACTGCTTCAAGCGGTGAAGAAGCGCTGGAACTGGTTAAAGAAAATGAATACGACCTCATCATTCTGGACCTGATGCTTCCCGGTGTTGACGGGTTTGATATAACCAAAATAATTAAGGCCGATAAACAAAAAGCGGGAATACCTATAGTAATGGTGACTGCTAAAGCTGATGAAGCTGATAAAGTTGCAGGGCTTGAAATTGGTGCTGATCATTATGTGACAAAGCCGTTCAGCCCAAGGGAGCTGCTTGCAATAGTAAAAGCAACCCTTAGAAGAAGGCCGCCAAAGGAAGAAGAAGAGAAGCCTGTAATTGAAAGAGGTGACCTGAGAATTCATGTTGGAAGACATGAAGTGACAATTAAGGATAAACAGATCGACCTTACTCATCTTGAGTTCAGGATACTGCTTACACTTGCAAAGAAGCCGGGCTGGGTTATGACAAGATACCAGATTGTTGATTCCACTCGCGGTGAAGGTGTATCGGTTACCGATAGATCGATCGATGTTCATATCGTTTCGCTTCGTAAAAAACTAGGTGAAGAAAATGAATATATTGAAACGGTTCGCGGTGTTGGTTATAAATTCAGGGAGGTCTTTTGATGCAGTATAATAATACGGGGAATTGTTTTGGGTAATAAAAAATTCTTATGGAAGCTGTATTATGTTTTCGCCATACTTAGTATTGTCCCTTTGGTTATCCTCGCTATTTATGCATCATCATTATTCAGGGATTCCCTAATAACTGCTGATTCCGATCTGCTTGTACACCGTTCACGGCTTGTAAAAGAAAGGCTTGAAAGTTCCAGCATTGATTCCCTTAACATAAAAGAATTCGTTTCAAGATTTGATACCTTAAGCAACATGCGTTTAACGCTTATATTACCTAATGGGAAGGTTGCTGCCGATTCACGCGAAGATGCATCTGTTATGGATAACCATGCGGACAGGCCTGAAGTAATGGAGGCAATAAACGGCAAAACCGGGCTCTCGCAAAGGTACAGCTTCACACTGAAGGAAAATTATATATATTCTGCATTGCCTGTATATGACAGGGAGGGCAAGCTCATTTACGTGCTCCGTACAGGTTCTCCGCTGGCTTTGATCAATACTGAAGCACGCACTGCTAATGCTTCATTGTTATTTTCGGTTGTTTTTTTCGGGCTGCTGATCCTTGTAGGGGGCTACTTTGCAATCAAGAAGCTGCTTGAACCGGTTTATGAGCTTAGAGATGCTGCGGTAAATTTTTCAGGCGGTAATTACTCTCTGAAGGTTTACCCAGCAAAGGACCAGGAGCTTGGAATCATAGCTGAGAGCCTGAACTCTATGGCAAAGCAGCTTGATGAAAAGCTGGATATAATTGGTGAGCAGAATAACCTGCAGGAAGTTGTTCTGAAAAGCATGAAGGAAGGCGTTTTGGCAGTTGATTATGAAGAACGGATTCTGCTTCTTAATGAAACTGCTTCTTCAATACTGAGTATCAAAGATACAAACTTAACAGGGAAAACACTCCAGGAAGTTATCCGTGTTTCAGAGATACAGAAATTTTTCAAAAAGATAATTTCCGAAGGGAATCCGCAGGAAGCCGAGATAATTCTGCAGCATGATAAAGATAAGTTCCTTCAGTTAAGCGGTACGCTGCTGTACGACATGGATAATAAAGCGCTCGGTGCGCTGGTTGTGTTCAACGATATTTCAAACCTCAAGCAGCTCGATACACTGAAAAAGGACCTTGTTGCAAATGTATCCCATGAGTTAAGAACACCTGTCACAACTATAAAAGGATTTATTGAAACCCTTAAAGAAGGCGCAATTGATGACCCCAAGAATGCAGTAAGATTCCTGAATATAATCTCGAAACATATTGACAGGCTCAATATGCTTATTGATGACCTTCTAATACTTGCAAAGCTGGAAGAAAAACCGGAAGAGATCAAGATGGACGTTGAAAATATCCGCCCTCTTTTGAAATCAGTAACAGAAGATCTTGAGTTCAAAGCAAATGAAAAAAAGATCTCGATCAATATTGATTGTGATGAAAAGCTGAGTGCTCGAATTAATAAGCACCTTATCGAGCAGGCGATAAGTAACCTCCTTGATAATGCTGTTAAGTACAGCGATAAAAAAACCAATATTGAAGTAAGCGCGCACAACGATGAAGATAAATTGGTAATCGTTATAAAGGATGAGGGATATGGAATTTCGCAGGAACATATTCCAAGGCTTTTTGAAAGATTCTACAGGATAGATAAAGGCAGAAGCAGGGAAGAAGGCGGAACCGGGCTTGGACTGGCTATCGTAAAACATATCATCAATACAATGCACGGCACAATTGATGTGGAGTCAACCCTGGGTGAAGGAACCACATTTATTGTTAAGATTCCCCAAAAATATGATTAATATCCCCTGAATTCTTAACAATATCTTAACAATATTCTAACAGATTGGTAAGATTATTAACATAATTTGCATTAATTCCTAATTAAACAAATATAATTTAAATCATTTAACAATGAAAAATCCAGCAGTTAAATTAGCGGTTTTAATGCTTGTTTTGCTCTCTTTTGCTGCAGCAGGCTGTGCAAAGAAAGATAAAACAGATTCCAAAGATAAAAAATCAGTTACGATCAAAGGTTCTGATACAATGGTTCATTTGATGAGCTCGCTTGCGGAAGCTTTTATGAAAAAAACTCCCGAAGTACAGGTATCCGTAACAGGTGGAGGTTCTGGAACAGGCATCGCTGCAATTATCAACGGTACAACCGATATATGCGCTTCTTCACGCGATATGCAGCAGAAAGAAAAGGACCAGGCTAAAGAAAAAGGCATCAGCATCGTAGAAAAGGTGATAGCATATGACGGACTCGCAGTTATTGTGAATCCTGAAAATCCGATAAAAGATATTACAATGGAGCAGATCAAAAAAATATATACAGGCGCGTATAAGAACTGGAAAGAGCTTGGCGGACCGGATCATCCGATCACAGTTTTATCAAGGGAAAGTAATTCCGGAACATATGTATTTTTCCAGGAGCATGTGCTTAACAAAGAGAACTTTGATCCAAGTGTAAAACTTATGCCGGCTTCATCTTCAATCGCACAGTCGATTTCACAGGATAAATGGTCAATTGGATACCTCGGTCTCGGTTACACAAAAGAAGGTAACGTGAAAGTCCTGAATGTTAAGAAAGATGAAAATTCACCTGCTATAACTCCAAATCACAATACGGTACTTGATAAAACATATTCAATAGCACGTCCTTTGTTTTTGATATTTAACGGTGAACCTGTCGGAAGCATGAAGTTGGTTTATGATTATGCACTATCACCTGATGGACAAAAAATTGTTGAAGAAACTGGATACGTAACACTTAAATAATTAACGCTTAGTTATACGGATAGGTCTTTTTGAATAAGCAAAGATTAAGAGCTAAGATAATAAAATACTTTCTGCAGAGCTGTGGCTCGTTATCAATAGTCATAGTTCTGCTGATATTTTTATTTCTCTTCAAGGAAGCGCTGCCCTTTATTGGCAGCCCCGGGCTGCAGGAGCTGTTCCATTCTGTATGGAATCCTGTATCATTCCAGAAAGAAGAGTTCGGGATTTACCCGCTCATTACAGGCTCAATACTTGTAACAGTCCTTGCCACAGTCATTGCAATCCCCTTCGGAATAGTTGGTGCGGTTTATATTTCTGAAGTTGCATCTCCTAAAGAGCGTGAATTCCTTAAGCCATTTATCGAAATACTTGCAGGCATACCTTCGGTAGTCCTTGGATTTTTCGGGCTTGTTGTGATCGCGCCGCTGATCAAACAGATGTTTGATCTGGGTACTGGACTTACAGCTTTAACCGGTGCGGTGCTTCTTGCATTTATGGCAATACCTACTATAATGTCTATTTCTGAAGATGCAATAAAGAGTGTGCCTGCTGCATATAAAGAGGCATCACTCGCTCTTGGCGCAAGTAAGCTTGAAACTATATGGAAAGTAGTTGTACCTGCCGCTTTATCGGGTATTGTTGCATCAGTTATGCTTGGTATGGGAAGGGTGGTAGGCGAAACAATGACAGTTATGATGGTAACTGGTAATGCACCAATCATTAGTATGAACCCATTCACGTCGGTCAGAACCATGACTGCAACAATTGCGGCTGAAATGGGCGAGGTAACCATTGGCAGCGATCATTATATGGCACTATTCTGGGTTGGATTAGTTTTGATGCTTATGACATTCATATTGAATATGATATCATACCGCGTACTGAAAAGATACGGGATACACGAATAACAGATTTTTGAAAAAGGAATAACAGGTTTTAACAAAAGAATTACAGATGTGAAAAAAGCAGGAAATGAATAACAAAAGAACAGGCGAGAAGATCATTTATTGGACCATGAGGGGTATTACTTACTCTGTTGTGCTCTTTATTGCCTATATTCTTTTCGATATACTGATCAACGGACTGCCTGCAATTTCATGGGATTTCATTACCGGTGATCCGGAAAAAAGCGGCGCAGAAGGCGGTATATTCCCTGCCATTCTTGGCACTTTGCTTCTTGTTGTTGGAACAATTGTCGTAGCTTTGCCGCTTGGTATGTTCAGCGCAATATATCTTACTGAATATGCAAAACAAAGCAAGTTCACTCAAAGTATCCGCATGGCTATTGTTACACTAGCTGGTGTTCCTTCAATTGTGTTTGGACTTTTCGGGCTTGGATTATTTGTAATAACGCTTGATTTCGGCTCATCACTGCTTGCAGGAAGCTTAACTCTGGCATGTATGGTGCTGCCTACGATAATTGTATCAAGCGAGGAAGCGCTGAAATCTGTACCAAAATACATGCGGGAAGGAAGCCTGGCACTTGGCGCAACAAAGTGGGAGACCATTTACAAAAATGTCCTTCCATATGCGCTGCCGGGTATGTTAACAGGTTCTATTTTGGGTGTAGGCAGGGCTGCAGGTGAAACGGCGCCGATCCTTTTGACGGCTGCCGCATTCTTTCTGCCTGAGCTTCCAACATCAGTTTTTGACCAGGTAATGGCGCTGCCTTACCATCTTTACATACTTGCAACGCAGCATCCGGAGGCGCAGAAAATACTTCCTATGCAATACGGTACTGCGCTCGTTTTATTGCTATTAGTAGTAGGTTTAAACTTCGGTGCAATTATATTTCGCATCAGGGTAAGAAAAAAGTATAAATGGTGATCGGTGATCTCAGGATATTAATAAATGGCAGAAACAGAAAATAAGAGTAAGGTTCACGTAGATAAAATGGATTTCTACTACGGGGCTGTGCAGGCTCTGTTCAATATAAACATGGATATTGCCGAAAAGAAGGTTACAGCTTTTATCGGGCCTTCGGGATGCGGCAAATCAACTTTCCTGCGCACACTAAACCGCATGAATGATATTATTGACGGCACAAGGCTTGAAGGAAAAGTCATGATTGATAACAGCGATATTTACAGCCCGATGACTGATGTAGTTGGGCTTCGCAAGAAGATCGGGATGATCTTTCAGAAATCGAACCCGTTCCCGAAATCAATTTATGATAACATTGCATACGGCCCGCGCATTCACGGTGTAAAAGATAAGAACAAGCTTATGGAGATCGTTGAAAGCTGCCTTATCAAATCGGCTTTATGGGATGAAGTAAAAGACAGGCTTGATACAAGCGCAATGGGGCTTTCCGGCGGGCAGCAGCAGAGGCTGTGTATTGCAAGGGCGCTCGCGATAAATCCGGAAATAGTGCTTATGGATGAGCCGGCATCGGCTCTTGATCCGAAATCAACACTAAAAATAGAAGACCTGATTAATGAATTGAAAAAAGATTATACAATTATTATTGTAACACATAATATGCAGCAGGCCGGCAGAGTTTCTGATTACACTGCATTTTTTTACGAAGGGCATCTGATAGAATTCGGCGCGACCGGCCAGATATTTACAAAGCCGAACCAGAAACAAACAGAAGATTATATCACAGGAAGATTCGGATAGAAAGCGGGAACAAATTATGCTGCATTACTGGCAAAGAGAAATAGAGAACCTGAAAAAGCTAATACTGAGCCTTGGCGCAATTGTTGAGGAGCAGATCCAGCGGGCAATGCTCTCGCTGGAAAGACGCGATACAGCGCTTGCTGATGAGGTTATAATAAGAGACAGGGAAGTTGACTCTCTTGAGATACTTATTGAAGAAGAGTGTCTTAAGATACTTGCACTTTATCAGCCTGTGGCAAAAGAACTCAGGTTTGTTGTAGCGGTATTGAAGATGAACAATGATCTTGAAAGAATGGGAGATCTTGCTTCCAATATTGCAAAGCGGGCAAGGTACCTTTCCAGGAAAGAAAAGATCGAGCTCCTTTCTGATTTTATTGAGATCAGCGGCAAAGTTCAGTCAATGGTCAAAAAGAGCCTTGATGCGCTTGTGAACACTGATGTTATGCTTGCAAAAGAGGTTTTAGCTGCTGATGATGAAGTTGACAGGCTTACAAAACAGATGCTCAAAAGAACTGTGAATGCTATTGAAAAGAATCCGGATAGGACTAAGGAGTTTTTCAGCATCAGGTCTATTTCAAAAAACCTTGAGCGCATTGCGGATTCAGCTACTAATATTGCCGAAGATGTAGTATATCTTTGCAGCGGAGAGATCATCAGGCATCAGTCTGAAGATTTCAATCCGGAAGAGCAGCACGAAAGATAAACGTAAAATACATTTTTTTAAGAGGGCTGTCAGTTTGACAGCCCTTTTGCGTTATTGGGAAAGTGAGAGCAAACGTAATAACATTTTCTTTGATGGTACAGTAATTTCTATAATGTGTCAGAATTATATAGCAAGTTCCTTAAATAACAACTTTTATGAATAAAATTCACTTCTTTTTGGTTTTGTTTTTCAAAATCTTTATATCATTTTAACGTAAATCTAACCAAATATTAACGGAAAATTGGATTTCTAACGAATTTTTGAGGTTTTTAATCAAATGATAATCTTCTTAATATATGTTCAAAAGATTCCTTCCGAAACAAAACAAGTTTTTTGATATACTTATAGAGCTTTCAGAATCAGTACTTGATGCAGCGAAAATGCTCGATGAAATGATGGATAAACATGAGAACTTTGCAGAGTACTCAAGCAAGATACATTTTATCGAAAACCGGTGTGACGACCTTACGCACCAGGTAATCAGCGATCTAAACGATACCTTTATAACGCCAATTGACAGGGAAGATATTTTTGCGCTTGTAAATTCTATGGATGATATTGTTGATACGATCGATACCATCGCATCGAGGCTCAGTATGTATAAGCTGAAAACGCCTCTGCATTTCGGTCCGCAGCTCACCGATATTCTTCTTATCCAGACTGACGTGCTGAATGATGTTGTTAAAAATATTCAAAATCCTAAACAAACTACCGAAAAAATTGTGCAGGTTAAGACATTGGAAACCGAAGGAGATATCGTTTTCAAAGATGCTCTGCTTGACTTGTTTGAAAATGAAAAAGATATAGTTGAGCTTATTAAGAAAAAGGAGATACTCGAAATAATTGAACGGGCAGTTGATAAATGCCAGAATGCCGCAACAGTTATTGAAGGAATATTAATCAAGAATATGTAATTAAATGTTCGAACTGGTACTTGTTGTTATTCTCATCGCGTTAGTTTTCGATTTCCTCAACGGATTCCATGATTCGGCGAATTCTATCGCCACAATTGTTTCAACAGGAGTGTTATCTCCTCAAAAAGCCGTAATGTTCGCGGCTTTTTTCAATTTTGCGGCAGCTTTTGCCTTTGGCGAAGCAGTCGCAAAAACAGTAGGCAGCGGGCTGGTGAAGCTTGATGACGTGGATATATTTGTTATAATGGCAGGGCTGCTTGGCGCAATTTTCTGGAATTTATTTACCTGGTATTACGGAATACCTGTAAGCTCCTCGCATGCATTAGTTGGCGGTTATGGCGGCGCTGCTGTTGCCAAGCTTGGGTGGGGTGTAATAATATGGGCAGGTTACGAAAAAGTTATTCTCTTTATATTCCTTGCACCGGTGATCGGTTTTATTCTCGGACTCATAAACATGCTGGTTACCAGCTGGATAGTAAGAAATAAAAAGCCCAGGGCAGTGGATAATGTATTCCGCAAGCTGCAGCTCGTTTCTGCGGGTTTATACAGTTTCGGACACGGTTCCAATGATGCACAGAAAACAATGGGTATCATTGTTTCTGTTCTTGTTGCTGCACGCTACCAGGATGAGTTTTACGTTCCGATCTGGGTAGTAATGTCGTGTCACCTTGCAATCGGCCTGGGAACATTGTTTGGCGGATGGAGAATAGTCAAAACTATGGGTATGAAAATAACCAAGCTGAAACCTATCGGCGGATTCTGCGCCGAGTTCTCGGGTGCAACTACTCTGCTTATGACTGCCCTTTTTGGTATTCCCGTTAGCACTACTCAAACCATAACCGGCTCAATACTTGGTGTCGGCAGCGTGAGGCGTGTTTCAGCCGTTAAATGGGGCGTGGCAGGAAAAATTGTATGGGCGTGGGTACTCACAATTCCACTTTCAGCTATCGCCGGCGCATTGTGTTACTACGTTGTAAGCCTTTTTATCTAACGCTGTTATCTGGAAATTTGCATACCAATATTGTGCCCTTATTACTATCTTTGCCGATTATTAGTTTTATTCCTGAACCTATTTAATTATACGATCATGTTCATATCCTGCCTTAAAAGCCCCGTTTTATTCATTTTTATCCAGTTTCTCTTTGTCTTAAATGTGTTGGCCCAAAACGGCGATGTAAACACATCAGTATTTATTGATCTGACTAAAGCAACCGGCGACCACAAACTAATGGTCGAGGTCCGGCCACCTGCTATCGAAAGCCCGACCATCAAGTACTTCATGCCTAAAATTGTGCCGGGTACTTATACCATTAATAATTTCGGCAGATTCATTTCAGACTTTAAGGCTATAGGCAAAGATGGCAGTGAGCTGAGTGTTAACAGGATCGATACCAGTACATGGGAGATCACCAACGCTCAGAATCTTGATAAGCTTGTTTATACTGTAGAAGATACATATAACTCATCAAGCTTGCCGGTTGTGTTTGAACCCAGCGGAACATGCATAGATTCCGGGAAAGTATTCATGCTTAACAATTTTACTATGATAGGCTACTTTGAAGGATTCAGAGATATGCCGTTCAATCTTAATATCACCAAACCGGCAGGATTCTACGGCGCAACTTCCATGCCCCTGCTTTCTACAAACGAGAGTTCCGATACATACAATCCCCAAAACTATTTTCAGCTTCATGATAACCCGATAATGTATTCTATACCCGATACTGCTTCGGTAATGGTAAATAAGACAAAAGTCCTGTTATCCATCTTTTCACCGAATAAAAAGGTAAATGCTTCCTACATGATAGATAAAGCACGAACTTTGTTTGAAGCTCAGGGCAGGTACCTCGGCGGCGAGCTGCCGACTGAGAAATATACCGTGTTAATTTATTTGTCAGATAAAGGATTTCAATCCGGTGCTGCAGGAGCGCTTGAGCATTTCAGTTCAACATCATTCTGCTCGCCGGAAACATCAAACGAGGATTTTGTTCAGCCATTTAAAGATGTAGTATCGCACGAGTTTTTCCATTTGGTTACACCTCTCGGGATCCACTCAAACGAAATCGGCAGCTTTGATTTTGTTAATCCCAAAATGAGCAAGCATCTTTGGCTATATGAAGGTTCAACCGAGTACTATGCGCAGCATTCACAGGTAAAAACCGGATTGATGCCGGTAGATGAGTTCATCAACAAAATGCATTTTAAAATTTTCCTTTCCAAGCTTATATATAATGATTCACTTTCGTTTACCGAGCTCAGCAAAGGGGCTTTGAAAGAATACAAGAGCCAGTACGGTAACGTTTACCAGAAGGGCGCCCTGATTAACATGTGCCTGGATCTTTACCTTTTGCACCTCTCGGAAGGTAAGTACGGACTGCAGAATTTAAAGGCTGATCTAGGAAAAAAATACGGCCCGCAACGAGCATTTAATGATGATGAGTTGTTTGATGTCATAACCGAAATGACATATCCGGAAATAAGAGGTTTTATATCAAAATATATTGAAGGCGGCAAACAGATACCTTACGATGAGTTTCTTAGTTACGCAGGTTTCAATTACTTTGAGTCCGCCAAAATGATGGTTCCCGTAATGTTCGGGGCTGATCTTAAGTTTGATTCTGCCGGAGTATTCATTGTTAAAGAAGTCGGGGAGTTCGGTAAAAAGCTTAAGCTGAAGACCGGCGACAGGCTGAAATCTATTAATGGAATGGAGCTTACCATAAACAGCTTTATGCCCATTTCTTACATGTTTGAATCCACTGTGAAGGATGGCGACGAAGTAACAGTAGTAGTGCTGCGTAAAGGTGAGTATGGCAGTACAAAAGAAAAAACACTAAAGGCAAAAACATTCCTTGTTGAAAAGGAAGAAAAATACGCAATCATTGAAAATAAGTCTCCAACGGAAACTCAGCTGAAGATCAGGAAAGCCTGGCTAAGCATGTGACCTGAATGCAATCTACAATCTTCGCCTGCCGGGTGGATACATATCATCGGTAATTTTAGGCGCTTTATGCGCCTTTTTTATTTTACATTGAAATTAAAATAACATAAGTTTATGATTGTAAAATATGGCACAAAATAATACAGTTACAGGCAGGAATTATAAATTCAAAGCGCTCAAGATTCATGGAACGAATGAATGGCTATTAGGGACCAGTAAAAAATACCGGCAGGTTTTTGATTCATTAAGTACTAAATTTATCTATGTTGAGCTTAGCCTTCACAACCTTAAATTTGATGAATCAGACTGGTCAATTACGGTTAACTTTAAGGCTTTTGATATGAATAACCTTTCTCTTTGCGATAAAACAGTTACTCAAACTGTTACAAGCGCAGAAGATATTGCTTACATACGGTATTCGTGGGGGAAAGAAGTTCCGGGTACATATTGGACAAAGGGCACTTACAGGTGGGAAGCCTGGGTGGATGGAGTTATGATCGGTTCTGCAAATTTTCATTTGATCGGTGAGGGTAGCGTTACCGGGGAAAGTAATCCTTACTTCAGCTTGAGCTCAATTAAACTATACGAGGGACCGTTTGAAGATATTCCCTTTGGCCAGAGAAATTACCTGAAGGTTTTCAATGCTCCAAAAACGCGATATATGTGGATTGAAATTGAAGGCGAAAACCTTCAATACGGGAAGGCTGCGTGGCAGGGTGAATTTATACTCCGGATCCGGAGTAAATCGGGTGATACACGCGCGGAAATTTTTGACCTGTACACATACAATAATAATTTGAAGACCATCCGATTTGGCAGAGGCTGGGGAAGCCGCGAAGGCGGCAGCTGGTACGAAGGAGAATATGTTGTTGAGGTCGCGCTGCTTGAACACCTGCTTGGGTCGGTATATGTACAATTTGCCGCTGAAGAAACAACAGACCCCGACGCAGGGAAATTCTACCTGCCGGGTCAGGGAATTCCTGTTCCGGCAGCCAAAGGCATTGAAGCGCAGCAGAAAGAGCTGAGCGAAGCTGAGATAATGAAGGAGATCAACGAAATGATAGGCCTTGCAACTATCAAAGAGAATATCAACGATATGTATGATTACCTCAAATTCGTAAAGCTTCGCAGGGAAAAGGGATTTGATGATTCCGATAAAATAAATCTGCACGCTGTGTTCACCGGCAACCCCGGAACCGGCAAGACTAAAGTAGCACTGCTGCTTGGTAAGATCTACAAAAACCTTGGCCTGCTTTCAAAAGGGCATGTTCACGAAGTTGGCCGTGCGGATATTATCGGCGAGTTTATCGGTCATACCGCGCCAAAGGTTAAAGAGGCGATAAAAAAAGCCCGCGGCGGAATTCTGTTTATTGATGAAGCATATTCACTGGCGCGAAAAGGTGATACCGAAAAAGATTATGGCAAAGAAGCGATTGAAGTCCTGCTGAAAGAGCTTTCAGACGGGCCGGGAGATATTGCTGTAATTGTGGCAGGCTATCCGGAAGAAATGGGATTCTTCATAGATTCAAACCCGGGACTTAAATCACGGTTCACGCATTATTTTCACTTCCCCGATTACTCTCCCACAGAGCTGCTGCAAATCGGTAACTATCACGCGGGGCAAATAGATATAGATTTGGATAAAGATGCCGAGGAATATCTTTACACAAAGCTTGTTGAAGCATACAGGGATAGAGATAAGACTTTCGGCAATGCCCGGTATATAAATTCGCTCGTGGATGAATCAAAAATGAACATGGGCCTCCGGATAATGGACGGAAATGTGAACATCGCTTCGCTTGATGAAGCCGCATTATCAACAGTGAAAGCTGAAGATGTGAAGGAGATATTCCGTAAGAAAGAAAACAAGGGTGTTGATATTCCGCCGGATGAAGAGCTTATGCGTGATTCGCTGGCAGAGCTGAATAAAATGATAGGGCTGCAGGATATAAAAACCGACATTCACGAAATGGTGAAGCTTGTAAGGTATTACAGGGATATAGGTAAAGATGTAACAAGATCGTTTTCACTGCATACAGTATTCACCGGGAATCCCGGTACGGGAAAAACAACCGTTGCAAGAATAATGGCAAGGATATTCAGGGCATTGGGAGTACTGGAGCGGGGCCACCTTGTGGAAGTTGACCGTGAAGAGCTTGTTGCAGGTTATATCGGTCAAACTGCGATCAAGACCGCCGAAAAAATAGATGCGGCTATGGGTGGAGTGCTGTTCATTGATGAAGCTTATTCTCTGCTTGGCTCAAGTGAAAATGACTTCGGAAAAGAGGCGATCGAAATTATACTGAAAAGGATGGAAGATAACCGCGGAAAATTTGTGGTTATATGTGCCGGTTATACAGGTGAAATGGAAAATTTTCTGAAAATGAACCCGGGGTTAAAATCCAGGTTTGACAGGAAATTCAACTTCCCTGATTACAGCGAAGAAGAGCTGTTTTCAATCGCGAAAATCATACTTGCAGGGCAGGAACTTGTGTTTGATGCTGAATCTGAAACATATTTCAAAAAACATATTGCATCTCTTTACAGCGGAAGAGATAAATACTTCGGCAATGCGAGGGATATCCGAAAGTCTATTGGTGAAGCGGTAAAGAACCAGAACCTGCGGCTTGCTGAGGTGCCAAAATCAAAAAGAACTCCTGATATGATAAAGACCGTTACACTGGTTGATGTGAATGAGCTTTCAACAGCACTTAAAGAAGAAAAAAGGCTTGGCTTCTGATAAAAAATGTTAGTTTTGATAATTTTATATTGAAAGGAAGATGCCGTAAATGGAGATCATAATACCAATAGCGGTAGTTGTTGTAATTGTTATTTTTTTCATATACGCATCCAAAGGCGGGGCGAAGCTGCTTGCAGAGCGTGAGGCCAGAATGGCGAAAGCGGAAAAGGGAAAGGCTGTGGTCATTGGCTCACATACCGCAGGTATAAGGGGTACGGGTAACGGCGGCCACTACCAGGGATATGAATTTACACTTGAGGTATCTAACGCATATAAAGCTCCCTACCGGGCAAAGTGCGTTTGGGAAGTTTATCCAATGGGTGCGCCAAAAGTGCAGCAGGGAATGGAAGTTAATGTTAAAATCGATGCCAAAGATGACCAGATGGTGTATCCAATGGCTGATGGGCTTGCATTTAGCTGGAATTTCCAAATGATGCACAAAAAGAAAAAGAAATAAGACCAATTTCCAAATTTTGATATAGGGGATAGAAATATGATTGAGATAATAATATTAGTTGGAGTTGTTGGAATTATTGTTGGATTCTATTTCTGGGGCGTTAAAGGCGGTGAAAAGATGAAAGCAGAAAGAACCCGAAGACTTGCAAATGCTGAAAATGGCAGAGCAAAGATCATTAGTTCTTCACCTATGGGATTAACAGGAACCGGAGCCGGTGGTGAATACCAGGCATTGGAGTTTACCCTGCAAGTATCTAATCAATATAAAGCTGCATATACCGCAAAATCTATCTGGGAAGTTTACCCAATGGGTGCACCAAAGGTGCAGCAGGGGATGGAAATTGATGTTAAAATAGATGCTGAAGATAACAGTATAATCTATCCCATAGCTGATGGTATTTCATTTTCATGGAGAGGATTAATGATGCTCATGGCTAAAAAATAATAGCAAAACGATTTTTTTATTCTGTGAAGTATACGTTATTTAGAACTATGAGTAAAGAATTCTCAGTTTAAATCTTTTACCTTTTCAAGCAGCCATTCTTTTGCAAGCAAATTAGTAGTGTTTTCTATTTTTTTAAGCAACAATGCTTGACCTATTTTATCTTCGTTTTCTTTAATCTTCACAAGCTCTGTAAATACTTTTAGGAAATTTGAATATATATTGTGCTGGAATTCGCCAACATATTTATTCCCCTCAACAAGTTTCCTGTAGGTATCGAGCTGAAAATGAATTGAGATAAAGTCATTTTCAGCATAAAATATTTTCAGTTTAAGCATGTTAACTTCGTGTTTCATAAAGAAACCCTCATACTCAATTTTACTTGTATGTTTCATTGATTCTTTGGTTGAACCTGTTGCGTATAAAAGCTCAGCCATTGCATAATTAAAAAGGCTGTTCCTGTGTTTTTCATTGAGCAGATTGGTATATTTTGAGATGAAATCTTGAGTCCATCCGTATTCTTTATTTGCTATCCCGATAGTAACCATCGTAACAAATGTACCGTAATTTATATTCCCGCCCGGAAAGTCCGAGTACGCTTCATACTTCAGGATAAGGTTGTTGACTTCAAATATTTCCGATAAAGCATCAGGATCGTTTTCCCTGTACCTGTTTATTTGTATTCCCTGCAGGCACGTGAATAGATTACATATTTCCGGTTTAGAGTAAAGCGGGTGATTTTCAAGCAGCAGTGCTTTGAGCTTCATGTAAGTATCTTTTGTGTACTCGTTGTTTATGCATTTTATGATACATAAGTTCATAGTAAGAGTTTCCGAATACTCACTTTTGTTCATTTTCAGCCAGCTGATAAATGAATCGGTATCTACATACGAAATGAATTTCGTAAGCTCGGTATCTTCCGAGATTAGATTGTAGTACTGCTTTGCCTTTATGTTTTGAACGATTTTTGTTGAAAATGATATAAAGTAGTTCAGCAGAAAAGTATTTATCTTATCTTCGGTAATATCGCCGGTCTGAAATGACTCTTTATTCAGCTCTATGGTTTTTTTCTTTGCCTGTATCCTCATCAGTTCGTAAAAAGAATGCTGACCGTTTATCTTTTCATTTGAAGCGGCTTGCTCTAGCTCGGCAACAAGTTTTTCGGCCGGCGAGATCAATCCTTTTGAGATAAATTTCCCCGCCAGTCCAATTTTCCTTTCAAAAATATCATTCTCCATCGCTTTCTGAGAAAGAAATCCTTCGGCAAGTTTCGTCAATCCCGAAAGTATCTTTCGCACTTCAGAATCCCTGTAATTTGTCCCAGGGAAAACATCTTCATACAGTTTTTCTTTCGTGCAGCCGCTGCTGTTTAACCTGCCGGAATACTTCCTGAAAAAACCAAATGCGGTAATCAGCTTTTTATTAGTATTAAAATATGGTGAAATGACGTATTTCCCGAAATCACTGAATTCATCTTCTGTGAATGCAGTCAAAATATCAACAAACTTACTTTTGATCATTTATTCCTCCGAAAAAGTTGGTACAAAAAGTCTGCTAAATATCTAAAATATGCCCAAAAATCAGCTTTTTCGGTGAATTGTACTGTTCTGGACAGGAACAATTTAACATACTTTTCTTTGATTAGCTATCCACAGAAGATTAGATTTGTGTCAATATAAACTATGTGATGGTAGGGAACTACAGATTTGTTCCCCCAAGACAGATTTTCCTACATCACATAGGCAGGCTAACAGCTCCTTGAAATTAAAGATCATTTTGAGAGTAAAGGGGCCCGGCCTGATAACTAAGAACCAAAAAATATTGATCTATATGAGGAAAGCAATTCTTTTTCTTTTGATCCTTAATTCTATTTTGTTTGCTGATTGGGAACAGGTTGAATCGCCTTTAAATATGTTCATCTATTCTGTCCAGTTCGTTAACAGCTCAACAGGATATATCGGCAGCGAGGCCGGCATGATCTACAAAACCACGAATGGAGGTCAAAATTGGGTATTTCAGCAATTAGCCGGGTTAGGCGCAAATGATATAAATGATATTTTCATAAACCCGATAAATTCTAATCATATTTATGCAGCAGGTAATAATGGTTCATTCCACAAAACAACAAACGGCGGTGCAAACTGGATATTTACTGACCTTGGAGCAGCTAATTTGAGTACCGTTGTGTTTTTTGATCTTCTGCACGGTATAACTGCCGCGTACGGAACACAATTGTATGTTACATCAAACGGCGGCAGCAACTGGGCAGCAGTATCAACAGGAATAGCCTCAGAAAACTACTGGTGCAGTTTTGCAACTTCTAATGCAGTGTATGTTTCCTCCTCAGGCGGTAAGATCGCCAAATCAACAAATGCCGGTCAAAACTGGATAATACAAAATATTAATGAGGATGCAATAGTATATTCGCTTTATTTCAAAGACGTGAATACCGGCTATGCCGGAACGGGTGGTGGCAAAGTCTATCAAACAACAAACGGCGGCACAAACTGGTTTTTGCTCTCAGTATTAAATCCGCCAATCAGTATTAACAAGATCAGTTCAAATGGAATTGACCTGTATCTTTGCGGCAGCGCCGGGTATATTTACAAACGCCCTGCGGGCGGCAATACATGGTATCCCCAGGTATCAAACAGCTCATCACCATTCTTTGATCTTTGTTTTACGGATGAGAATACGGGCTATGCAGTCGGAAGCAACGGAAAGATAAAGAAAACAACAAACGGTGGAAATCCTATAGGTATTGAGCCAATATCGGGAAATTTACCTGAAAAGTTTTCTATTTCTCAAAATTATCCTAATCCTTTCAACCCTGAAACCAGTATAGAATTTTCAGTGCCGTATCAAACGCATGTAAAGATTGCCATATACGATAATATTGGCAGGGAAGTTACCCTGTTAGCAGATGAGTTTTTATCTGGTGGTGTTTATAAAGTAAGATTTAATGCAGGAAATCTGCCAAGCGGTGTTTATTTTTACAGGTTAATGACTGAAGAATATTCATTAACAAAGAAGATGATGCTTATAAAATAACTAATTAAAAAATCTAAATTCTGTGTGATGAAAAAAATTACTTTGATCCTGATCATGATGATCTGCGCCGGTACTTATTCTGACTGGGAGTTAACAACGTCTGCAACATCCAATGATCTTTTGCATGTATTATTTGTAAATTCAAATACCGGATATGCCTGCGGTGATATTGGTACAATTATCAGAACCACAAATGGCGGAATAAACTGGACGGCACTGGTATCGGGTACAAATGAAGTTCTAACTTCAATGGCTGTAAATCCCGCAAACATTAATGTTGTATATGCAGCCGGATTTAGCGGTGTATTGCTCAAAACCACTAATGCTGGCAATAACTGGGTTCTGCAGACGGCAGGAGGATCGTATAATGCGATCGTTTTTAAGGATGCCAATACAGGTGTTGCAGCGGGATTGGGCGGGATCATGTATAGAACTACAAATGGAGGAAACAACTGGGTAAGTTTGGATCCTGGCATAGGTTCGGTTACGATCAGCACATTGTATATCGGAGGTGGAGTTTTATTCGGAGGATGCGCTTCAGGGAAAATCATAAAAAGCACAAACAACGGATTGAACTGGACCAACTACCAGACACCAAGCTCGTTTTCGTTCTACAGTATTTACTTCCCGAATGATGTGACAGGATATGCAGTAGATAATACCGGAAAAGTATTCAAATCATCTAACTCAGGGGTTAACTGGAGTCAAATTTCCGTTCACAGCGGCACAAAATTTACAATAACAAGAAATGGTATCGATCTGTTTATGTGCGGAGTCCAGGGAAAAATTCTCAAAAGTACAAATAACGGTGTGAACTGGATAACACAGAACACCGGTACTTCCATCGATTTCTACGCAATGCAGTTTGTAAATGCATATGTAGGGTTTGCAGTTGGCGAGGGCGGTGCAATATACAGAACTTCTAATGGGGGAGAGCCAATCGGAATAAACACGGTATCATCGGAAGTGCCTGCGGATTTTTCGCTTTCGCAGAATTACCCGAACCCCTTTAACCCCGCAACAAATCTTGAATTCTCAGTTCCGGCTGCTGAGTTTGTCAATATTACTGTTTACGACGCGTTGGGAAAACAAGTCTCAATTGTAGTCAATGAACATTTGCAGGCTGGTAAATATAAAGCGGATTTCGACGGCAGTAACCTGAACAGCGGTATATATTTCTATACTTTAAAAGCCGGCCCTTTCACTGAAACCAAAAAAATGATCTTGTTAAAGTAGTTTAATGTGTGACATAATAAAAAAACCGGGCAGCTTTTACTGCCCGGTTATAAAGAAAACAATATCTACCTATAATTTTTTATGTAATTATCCAGGTCAACAACATTTGATTCAAATACAAAGATATCGAATAGCTTATAGTAATAATTCCTGTCAACTGTATTTTTGAAAGCATACTTTGCAAGATCAAGCTTGTTTGATTCAAATACGAACCAGCTTAACATATCCCTTACCTGGTCAACCGTAAAATAATTTATGTCTATCACACTTTTGGTCATATCGAGCTTGGTCGATTCAAACGTACGGTCATTTATAAGCTTCTTGAATTCAGCAAAATCATAAGGATTCATAGCCCTGAAGTTATTTTCATGATATCCGCTGCCGTCATCCTTAAATTTGCAGTTTCGGCACATTTCACAATTACATTCGCATTTGTTTCCCTTTGTTTCATGCTGATGCCCGCCTGCCTGAATATTCTGAATTGCAATTTGTTTGTATATCATCAGGTTTCCGGATGCATCAATTGAGGCATATACTTCTGTATTATCGGGGATCTTTATATATCCCTCATACAATGTAGTTCCGGCAGGATTTTTCTGAGTAATATTATTTAAGATTTTAATATAACTGGAGCCGGCGGGAATATCTGCTGCCTCTATGTAATTGGCAGGCTGGTTGTATTGTGTGTTATTTATGATTGCTGTGAATTTACTGTCATCAAACAGAGTAAGGTGCAGGTGTGAAGAGTGTATCCAGGAAGTTGAAAAAAAGAACAGGAGTGCTAAAAACTGTAGAATTCTGGTGGTTTTCATTTGAATTATAGTTTTGATTAATAATGATATAAACTTTTACCTCAAATATAATCCCTATGTTTCCACATAAACTGTTAATAAATGTAAATTAGTGTAAAAAAAACCGCATGTTTTTAAACACGCGGTTTAATGAATCTACCTGATAAACAATTAAGGTATATTAAAAGTCCTAACATCAACTGATCCGCCTCCAAGATTTGAAGAAAAATTGGTCACATTGCCGTTTACAATCACACGGCAGTTAAAGCTCTTGGCAAATCCTGAAAAGAACGCAACGTTGACCCTGTAATCACCCGATGGTACTGTTGTTGTAGTGCTGAATATGTTCTCGATCGCGTCGCCGGGAGTTGACTGCCAGTCTCTATCCAGCCGGAAGTTTGCGCTGCTTGTATTTTGCCAGGATATGTGAAGATTGTTCGGCCCGTATAGATGAAGATCAAGATCTGCCGCATTCGATGAACCATTGTTCCATGTTAATGTAGCCTGTACTATTCCCGTTCCGAAAGGCTGTGTTGGAGGCGGCCAGTTTGAAGGTCTGCCTGCTGCCCATGTGCCTCCTGCAGGAATAGTGAATGGAACATATGTTACCGCGTCATAAGTTGACCAGCCAATGAAGTTCAGGGGTTCAGCAATTGTAACCGTTGCGGGAATGGTGTAAGTAAAGATCTGTGGATTTGCATCCACACAGCTTATCTTTGATACAAAAAAGCTAATTGAACCCTGCGGAACTATTGCCTTGGTGAGTCCCTGTTGACAGCCCAGGAAAATTGGACCTACAAAAGTTTTACCTACCAACCCGCCATCATAGAGATTGAGTATTTCGGGCTTTTCGGGGCTGACACTGCTGCAGGTTAAAATGTACTTGGTAAACGGTTCCATGGGGATATCAAGTACGCAACCTCCGGCCCTGAAATCTGAATCGAACGCAGATACTTTTTTGGTTAGAACATAATAACCAAGCTTAAGTACGTCAACTCCTATCTTTTTTCCCGCAGTATCGATCGCGGAGTTTGGGATGATTTTCCATTGCTGCAGTTCAGGAGAGTACTGCATTACAGTCAGATCCTGCGGAGTAGACTGACTCTCTGCTGGAAAGAACACCCGTATTGGCCCTGCAAAATTAAATGCTTCCGGACCGGCCTTTAGATATTTACCTATAACCGAATAGCCTGAAGGTACGGATGGAATCCCGTTTTCAGGGCTCGAGGAAGAGTTCATCGAAAAGGTCACAGAACCCGGGTCGCCGTTGGAGAGCTTCGGCACATCGCCCGTGTGCACTTCCATCCGGAAACCATCAAACTCTAATGTCCCCGATGTCGAGGAGGTAACAGTCATTGAGGTTCCCGTGCCGCTGCCGGGGTCGTTCGGGGTTTGTACAATATCATCTTCGCTGCATCCGGATAGTGAAGCAGTTACCAGTATTACAGCGGTCAAAAACAGGTAATAATATCTTTTCATAATATTTGTTATAGAATTAATGTAATTTTTAACCTTATTGTAAACAGTAGAGTTTGGAAGTCCAAAATTACGGAGTAAATCAAGAGCAGGCAAAGAGAGATTTCACGGTTTGTCCCACTTGGGAGGAAGTATTTTTTTTAGAAATAAGTGATTTATGAGGCTAATTATAATATTTTATAGTTAGAGTGTCCCACGAAATTGCCTAATAAAAAAGCCCCCGCGGCGTCAGCAACGGGGGCTTAGAAAACTCATGTGTCAGGGTTTAGTCAATCAGGAACAGTCCTCTGTTCCTTGTTGCAACAATACTAGGCGTGTAATACCATGTAGCTCCTGCTGCTTCGCCTGTAACATATTCATATTTATCATAATTCGCTCTCTGCTCTGTTAAACGGAATGTAAATGCATTCCAGCCTGAAGCAAACGTTATATTATATACAAAAACGGTTGTATCTGTCAGGTTCGCGCTGGTATCAGCCCCTGTGATAGTAAATGGTTTTGTTGAGTACAGGTATTGCACTACAAAAGAACCAACTACGGCTGAGTCAGTGTAATTTTTCTTCATCATGTCACCGATCAGCTCATTCGAAAATCCATATGCTCTCAGGTTACCTACCTGCGTAGCGCGCGTAGTGGTATCACTTATTACTACTCCCGAGGGTACGGTACCAAAAGCTACCAGGAAGTTTGAAGGCGGAGTTGCAAGCGGCATATTAACAATTCCGCTGTTATCCAAAGTGTCTATACCAACAAAAAATGAATCTGTCGGTGTGCCGGCGGTTATCTTAGCTTTCACTATCATACTGCCGCCCGGATAGTTAGATACTGAACCCGATAGTGTTGGTGTATTACCCTGCGGATCATTTGGCGTTGTAGTGTTATCATCGCCGCAGCCTGCGATAAGAGCCAGGGTTAAAGCTATAACTCCTGTGAACTTGTAAAACATTGTTTTTGGTTTTTTCATATAATCATTCATAAATTTATAATTCCACTTTTCTATGGTTATATATAAAAACATTGCGCGGGCAGGCAGGGTTCTGTTCAAATTGTAATTAAGTGTAAGCCGATAAGTGTAAATATCTGTATTAACAGTGTTAGGGAAATTGGGATAACAACATGGTACTTCTAAGGCTGTTTATAACGGGTTTAGTGAAATATGTATTTTACATCTTCTTCAGGTCGGTAAACTGGTAACCAAGCTTCAGAATGTTTTCTTTTTTATCCAGCGAAGGTATAAGCTCAATTACAAATCCCGGCAGATTTTTTTGTACATTCACCACATCATCAACATCAAAATGATCTATTACATGTTTATCATCAAGGTGCGAGCGGGTAGCTTCGGTGAGTGCCTGTCCTTCGGAAAAATCAGGATCACGCCTTAACTTTTCATTAATGCTGTCATTTGCATCCTGCAGAACAAACGGCATGAGCTTGTGGAATTCAGTAAAATGTCCGGCCTTGTAGTACCCGATGTTTGCCACAACCAGCATGGGATAATCACTTTCAGCGGCAGCACCCGGTTTAATTTGGATATCGAAGCCGTCAACATGGTTTAATATCATGTATGCATCTACATGTGTTGTTCCGGGCCAGGATTGCTTCATCTGTGCCTTCATTGATTCCAGCTCTTCAGCCACCCCTATAAACAGGTTATGTGCTTCAAGAAGATCGCCCTCATTATATCCGCCAAGCAGAACGATGAATAATTTTAGATTTTCCATATTTTTAGTATTTACAAAAAAGCCTCAAAACCGTTAGATTTTGAGCCTGTAAACCTTTATTTAATTTTCCATAGGCTAAAATAGGGTAGATACCCGCAACTATGGCAGCCAATGCTGCCACCACTGTTGCATTCGATTCTAGTATTTCTGCCTAATTTGGTTCTATATCTCAAAGATACCGTAATTTTTTTAAGTATACAAATATTATTGTTTTATTGAATATGTTTTCTGTTAGATATAATTCTTGGTATTCAACAGCTACAAAGCCGAATCATCAATATGTAAGGGGATATTATATGAAATAGTACTTATGTAGAAGGATATAGAAGTAAATCAAACTCAACGACAATAGATAACTTCAGTTACAATGGCAATCTCAACTTTTATACAAAAAAAGTTGGAAAGAAAAAGTAGTACTTGTTTTTGTGATTATTTAGTATATTCGTATTCACGCGTATAGAGGGAATGCCTCCGGCTAAAAACCTGAGCCATTCCCTATTTTTGTAAACACAAGTATTTATGAAGATGATTTTTCAAAATTTCATTCCATTTTTTGATCATCTTACTGTTTGCAAATACGTGTGGTAGTTCAATAAATATAAATACGAATACTAAAAAGAAGAAAAGTACCTGAGAAGAAAAAACAGGTCAGAGAATAGGCGCAAGGAGTTGTGTTGGTGCCAGAAGTCATACAGCAGGGCGTGATATTTGTTCTCTTTACGGTGGTGTATGTGAGTGGCTTTATGATAATTTATTAAAACTATTGAAATGAAAAGATATTTAATTATGTTATTCTTTTTATTATCTATCTCTGGTTGCAAAGATTATCATTCCGATTATCTATCCGAGCAGGTGGAAAATAAAAGATTAGAAGATAATATTGACGAGCTAAATGCAGAATTAGATGACCTAAAAAGTGAGAATGCTAGTTTAGAAAGAACAATTGAAGAACTGGAATCCGAAAATCAGGAGTTCAAAGATTGGTTTGATGAAAACGGTATAGAGTATTAAAACTAATAATCTACTATTAACTATTAACTTAAAATGTTTAATATGGAACACTCTACAATTAAAGAAGACTCGAAACCTGATCCTGCAATCAAAAAATCTCGTAACCATTTCTTTGGCAAATATTTTTATTATACGGTAGGGGCAGCAACAATAATAGCAACTTTATATATTTTACTTGCCCCCATTGTATCGAGATATGATTTTTTTGTTTCTAAAGAATCTCAACAACTGATGAAGCAACAATTATTGGATTCACTTAAGCAATATGTCAATTCACAGCAACAAAAATCGCCTGATTCGGTTAAGGTTGAAAAGAATTTAGTTATAGGTAATGATCCCAAGAATGAAAATGGCATTCAAGTTACCGGTACAGGTAATTCTGTTCAGTCCCAAACAACAAATAATTTTCCCCCGGCAAATCCATTAAAAAAGAACGAAACTACCACCAAGGAAGAAGAAGTTCAACAAAACAAATCAGAAGTTGAGCTACCCAAGGATCAAGTCAGTAAGGAAGTTTCTCCCCAAAGAATTAAGCAACCCAAAGTGGATACAAAACTCATCCCTAAAACAAAATTTACTATTGTACATGATGGTCAATTGAAAATTCAAATCTTTAAAGGTGGTAATCCTATTACATTTATTGGTTACGCTATTTCATTTCTAAACCCAGACAATGATTACTTTCAACCCATAGATGTACTTACTCTCAATGATGTAATCGTAAATGAAATGTGGATAAACTTACAGGTTGATGAAAGCAGGTGGCTTTTAAGTCGCCTACATAGCGATAAACAAATGGAAGGTTGTTCGTTGGTCATTAATGGTCAAACTGTTCCTTATAGTTGTCATGAAGATTACGATTTCCCAGATGGTATTCGTAAAGCAGCTAACTACCATATATATCTCCAAAGAAAATAGTATAC
>JACSRQ010000121.1 GCA_014879675.1 Ignavibacteria bacterium | reverse complement strand
AAACAGATGCTGAAACAAGTTCAGCATGACCAGTTTGCCGGTTATTTCCGGCAGCTTGTCCATGTTAATCCACCGGCTCTTCGTAGCAGCTGCGGCAGCGGGCTTCGTACAGATCCGTAGCACCCACCAGAACCCGGTCGCCGGTATTGTTTATCCGCTGTGTGCGGTTTGCAGGAGCGCCGCATTTGACGCAAATTGCAAGCGTCTTGGTAATATACTCGGCAATTGCGAGAAGCTGCGGCATTGGTTCAAAGGGGATTGCCCTATAATCAGTATCCAGTCCGGCAACAATAACCCTTTTACCCTGTGAAGCCAGATTTTGACATACCTCAACCAGGTATGAATCGAAAAACTGCGCCTCATCAACACCAATTACATCCGCTTCAGATGAAAATAGCAGTATTTGTTCAGCCGTTTCAACCACTGTTGAAGGTATCTTCTGTTCATTATGAGATACTATTTCGTTTTCGCTGTACCTGTTATCGATTTTGGGTTTAAATATCTCGACTTTTTGCTTTGCAATCTGCGCACGCCTTAAACGCCTGATAAGTTCTTCAGTTTTTCCGCTGAACATTGAGCCGCAAATGACTTCAATTTGACCGGACATCTTTTTGTTTTCAATATCCTGCATTAGTATTTATAACTTAAAGTAATTTGGTATAATATCTTTTAAAATAATCTTCTTAACCTTATTCTTGCTATTGATCAGTATTACCTCCATATTCGGATTAAACTCAACCAAAGCCTGACGGCATAAGCCGCATGGATAGACGAATTCCTCCGAGCTGGTGGCAACAGCAATAGCGGGGAACTTCCTTGCTCCATGGGTGATTGCTCCAAATAGGGCAGAGCGCTCAGCACATACCGTAAGGCTGAAAGCATCAAATTCCACGTTGGTTCCGGGGTATATTTTGCCGGCTTTTGATAACAGGGCAGAGCCAACTTTGAAGCCCGAATGCCGTGAATATGAGTTTTTTAACGCTTTTAATGCCGTCTTTATTAAACGTGCTTCAGTGGATTTTGTCATTTACCTGATCAAAAATTGCTGAATTGTTATTTTTCTGTTATGGAACGTAAATATAGATAGCTGAATTGTAATAATATAGATATTTAATTATCTTTCCACTCCTGATGCGAAGAAAAAAGATTTTTCGGTTTTTCGACAGGTATTTTGGAATTCCTTTGGTACTGCTTTTGGCTTTGTTCACCCGCCGGAAAAGACGTTTACCCATAGAAGACATCCAGAATATCCTTTTTATCAAGCTTGCCGCTATCGGGGATGCTATTTTGCTTATTCCGGCACTGCGCAAGCTGAAGAACTCGTTTCCGAATGCCAGGATTACCTTTATGTGCTCGGATATAAATCTTTCTGTGATAGAAAAAATTCCGTATGTTGATAACATTATCAACTGCAGGGTGTATGACTTCGTAAAAAATCCTTTAAATTTTTACAGGTTTGTGAAGGAATTAAGAAAGACTAAATACGAAGTTGTGATCGATGCCGGGCAGTGGGAGAGAATAAACTCCATTATTACCTTGTTCACCAGGCGTGATTATTCCATTGGCTTCAGAACAAAAGGCCAATGGAAACATGTTGTAAATGACGCAGTTGTTGCACATAGCCGCACAAAACATGAAGTCGAGAACTTCATGGATCTGTTGATACCGTTGGGTATAGTGCCTATCAGCGGTGAATATAAATACGATGACCTGCAATTAGAGTATTTCCTGCAGCCTGAAGACAGGCAGTTCAGGGATAAATTCTGGCGTGAAAACGGACTTGAAAGCAAAACAGTTATCTGTTTCCACCCGGGCTGCGGTGAAAACGGCAGACCGAGGGAGTGGGCCTTGGAAAATTATATTTATGTTGGTAAGAGACTGCATGAATACGATAAAAATATCGTAATACTCATTACCGGAACGAACTTTGAAAGATATTTATGCGACCCGCTGCACGAAGCATTGAAAGATTACTCAATTAATACTGCAGGGAAATTTACACTGGAACAATCTGCTGCATTGATTGAACGGGCCGACTTAATGTTATGCAGCAACACCGGAATACTGCATGTATCAACATGTGTAGGAACCAGAACGATAGGGCTGCACGGCCCTACCAACCCGGTTAAGTGGGGCGCATATAACAAACGGGCCATAACGATACAAAGCACAAAGTTCTGCAGTCCATGCCTGTACCTGGGGCATGAATATGGCTGTAATCTGCCGACATGTATGGCTGAAATTTCTGCAGACGAAGTTTATATGCAGATCAGAAAGGCTTTAAGACCTGAATTATTTTTGAACATATTGCAAACACAGGAGAATTAAAAAAAATGAAAATTGGAATGCTAACCGGAGGCGGAGATTGCCCTGGTTTAAATGCGGTTATCAGAGCTATCGTACGGAAATCGTTGACATATGGCTGGGAGTGCGTTGGAATAGAAAACGGCTGGAAAGGCCTTGTTGATATTTACACCCGCCCGCTGGATATAAATTCAGTATCCGGAATACTTCAAAAAGGAGGAACGATCCTCGGTACTTCAAGAACGAATCCTTACAAGCTTGAAGGCGGTGAACAAAAAGTAATAGAGAACGCCAAAAAGATTGGGCTTGATGCACTTATTGCTATCGGCGGTGAAGATACCTTAGGAGTCGCAAATAAGCTTGCTAAAACCGGATTCAAAGTTGTGGGCGTACCCAAAACTATTGATAATGACTTGAACGGCACGGATTACACTTTTGGATTTGATACAGCAGTGAATATTGCTATGGATGCGATCGACCGTATACATACAACTGCTGAATCGCACCACCGCGCTATGATTATTGAAGTGATGGGAAGACATGCAGGCTGGATAGCGATGCATGCAGGCATGGCAGGCGGCGCAGATCTTATTCTAATCCCGGAAAGGGAGATAAACCTGAAAGATATCATTAAGGTTATGACCGATAGGGACGCACGCGGCAGAACTTTTTCAATTATTGTGGTTGCTGAAGGTGCGCGCATAAGTGAATCGGACCAAAAGGATGCAGAAATGGTTTTACAGGATCAGAAACTTGATGCATTTGGTCACGTTAGGCTTGGTGGAATAGCTAATGTATTGGCAGAGATAATCGAAAAGAAAACCGGTGTTGAAACCCGTGCAACTATCCTTGGCCACATTCAAAGGGGAGGCTCTCCAACAGCTTATGACAGGGTTCTTGGTACCAGGTTTGGCGTACACGCCGTTGAGATGGTTAAGGCCGGCAAATTTGGTTACATGGCAGCCTTGCAGGGCACTGAAATTGTTGAGGTTTCAATTGAAGATGCAGTTAAGAACCTGAAGCTGGTTGGTGATGATTTCTATGATGTTGCCAGGACCTTTTTCAGATAACCGGTGTTGACTATTGCTAAGATTTACTAATAAATAATTTCTTTGAATATTTTACAGATTTTGCGTATATTTGTTGTTTGTAACCACTGGAATACTACATTTTTAAGAAAGGTTTTTGGATGTCATCGTTAAAAGCGCGTAAAAAGATAACTCATAAAGAAATAAAGAAGGATAAGCTTGTTACCGGTTATTTTGAAGCCAGGAACTGGCTCGATAGTGACGAGAATAAGAAGAAGGTATATATCGGGATTGCAGCAGTTGTTGTAATTGTTGCAGGTATATTTCTGTATGTCAGCAACCGGAATGCGAAAAATGAGGAAGCTGAAGTAAAACTCTCCGCCGTCATTAGTCTGTATGAACAGGGCAAATATCCCGAGGCTATGAACGGTGACCCCGCTGCAGGAATCATGGGACTCAATGCCATTGTTAACGAGTACGGAAGTACTAACAGTGGTGAGACCGCTAAACTTTATCTCGGAAATTGCTTCTTTAACCTGAAAGATTATGATAATGCACTGAAACAGTTCGATTCATATTCAGGCAGCAATGATATCGTAAAGTCTTCTTGCATTTCAGGTATTGGTGCAATTTATGAAGCCAAGGGCGACCTTAAAAAGGCAGGCGAGTATTATGAAAAAGCTGCGAATGTAAATAAGGGCGTTGTTATCAACCAGGAAAACCTGTTCTACGCTATCCGTGCTTATACTAATGCAGGTGATAAGGAAAGCGCAAGAAGGATCTTTGCATCATTGAAAGAACAATATCCCAAGAGCAAATATATAAATGAATCCAAAAGGTTCGAATCAGAATTCAAAAACTGATATTTATTAAATAGTTTTTTATGAACACAAAGCATCCTTATCACGGGGCTTTGTGTTTTTTTTTACACATTAAACACCTATCTTTTTGAACTGGATCGATATTTTAATCGTTCTGCTTGTTACACTTCCAACATTTTTCGGGTACCGTAAGGGTTTCCTGAGAAAACTGCTTGGCATCGCAGGCATAATTGCGGGGTTTATTCTGGCAATTAGATTTTATGAGCCTGTTGCGGATGTGTTTTCATCTGTAATAAAAGAAAACCCGATGTTCGTAAAAGTATTGAGCTTCTTATTGATCATTGCGGTACTCTATGGAGCATCGATCTGGCTGGCCAGATTTATTGCCAACATGAATTCAGGGACAACATTGATCGATAAGATACTGGGAACCATCGTTGGATTCTTGCAGGGCTTACTTGTTGCAAGCGTATTGTTGTTTAATCTGTCACTGGCTGATATCCCCTCAAAAGAAACCAGGGCCAGCAGTTTGCTCTACCCGACAGTTTATAAAATTGCACCGGCGGCATTTGATAAAGTTCTTGAACTGTTCCCCGGTCTAAAGCAGCTTTATGAAGAGTATAAAAGTCCCATATTGAAGCTGCAGGGCGATGATAAAAAAGATAATGCGGCTCCAAAATCTCCGGAAAATAAAAAGCCGGAAAAGAAATAAGATCAAATATGAATTCTGTACTGATAATAGAAGATGATAAGGCAATTGTTGATGTGCTGAGGATGATCCTCGAGCATGACGGTTTTAAGATCGAACATGCCTATAATGGACCCACAGGTATAGAAAAGTTCACCGAAGTGAAACCTGATGTGGTGCTGCTCGATATCCGTATGCCGAAGATGGATGGCATCGAAGTACTTCAAGAAATAAGAAAGATCGACAGCAAATCTATCATAATAATGATCTCCGGCCACGGAAATATCGAAACTGCTGTACAGACTACAAAGCTCGGCGCATATGATTTCATCTCCAAGCCTTTTGATGTTGAACGGCTGAAACTTACCATACAGAACGGACTGAATTACCGCAACCTGCTTGCTGAAAATGAAAGCATGAAAATGCTTTATGATTCCGCATCCAGAGATCTGTTAGGTACAAGCGAAGAAATGAAAAAGCTCCGCGACCAGATAGGAAAAGTTGCATCTACATCAAGCAGGGTACTGATAACCGGCGAAAATGGCACCGGTAAAGAGCTTGCCGCACAGCAGATACAGAAGCTGAGTGATAGAAGCGAAAAACCATTTATTCATGTAAACTGCGCCATCATACCTAAAGACCTGATCGAAGTCGAGCTCTTTGGCTGCGTTGAAGGATATCTATCATACTCACCCGGCAAAAGAATCGGTAAATTTGAACTCGCTGATGGCGGCACTCTTTTTCTTGATGAGATCGCTGATCTCAGTATGGATTCACAGGCTAAGCTGCTTAATGTTTTGAGCGAGAACAGGATAGAGCCCCTGGGAAGCTCCAGCGAGATACCCGTAAATGTACGTGTGATAACATCTACAAACCGCAATCTGCATGAGCTTATTGCTGAAGGCAAGTTCCGTGAAGACCTTTTCCACAGGCTTAATGTTCTTGTGATCAATGTACCGCCGCTTAGAAGCAGAAGCGAAGATATACCTGAGCTGGTAAAAGTTTTCACGGGAGAAATTTGTAAAAAGAACGATCTGCCGAATAAAAGTTTCACACCGAAAGCGCTTGAGTATCTCAGCTCATTAAAGTGGCCGGGAAATGTGAGAGAGCTGAAAAACACTGTTGAAAGACTTATTATACTTTCTGATTCAGATGTTATTGATAAAAAGAATATCGATAACCAGGATGAGTCTTACTCCTCTGAGCTTGATAAGCTTATAAATTCGGATTCAACCCTTAGAGATTTCCAGGATATTTCGGAGAAGATATTTATAGAAAAGAAGCTTATTGAAAATAATTGGAACATTTCAAAAACTGCAGAAGCGCTTGATATTCAGCGCAGTCACCTTTACACTAAAATTAAGCAATTTAACATAGAAAATCCCGAGAAGTGAGATAAAAGTCATTAGTATTTATGACTATTATAGGCAATTTCTGATTGTTGTTTATATGAACATATTTTCATATAATCACGTTACTTTAATCTAAATTTTACGAAAAATTAATGATATTACGTAATTTCTTCCTGCTTTTCCTTTTAGCCTTCGGATTCATCAGCACTTCAATGGAAACGGTTTATGCTCAGCTTCCAAACAGCAATATGACACTCCTTGCCAATCGTAATAATCATTCACCTACCAGCGGAAACAGGTATTCAGCATTATGGGGTTATACTGCACCCAATAACAGGCAATATGCTATTGTTGGCTGTTATAACGGAGTGGCATTTTATGATGTAACCGATTCCGCGAATATTTACGAAGCTGATTTTCATCCGGGCGGCACAACAGGCTGGAGAGAAATGAAAACATATTCACACTATGCGTACATCGTTACTGATCAAAGCGCAGGTGTTGGTCTAACTATTATTGACCTGCAGTATCTTCCTGATTCGGTTCATTTCGTGCGCAACTGGACTTTCTCAGGCTTCACTTTGGGACATACAATATCACAGGAAGGACCTTACCTCTACATTAACGGCGGAAATGCAAGCACCGGCGGGGGAATAAGAGTCCTCGATCTTTCTGCTAACCCGGAGCTTCCTGTTCTGAGGGGACAATGGATCACTGAATACATTCACGATTCGAGAGTTTTGAGAGATACAATTTGGGGAGCAAATATTTATGATGCAGGTAACGGGGGTACAGGCAGCATTTATGTGATTAATGCCGCTAACAAAGATAACCTTGTGACCATAAATTCTTGGGTAAACAATCCGACCCCTGGGCCGCACAACATTGCAATTACCGGCGATAGGAGATTTGCCCTGACTACTGATGAGATTCCCCAGGGATCGCTGCCCAGACAGTTAAAGATCTGGAACATTCAGAACCTCAGCAACGTAACACTTGCGGCTACTTGGAGGCCAACAGGAGTTGGAGATTCTTCAATTGTACACAACGTTGAAATTTATGGCAACTACGCACTGATTGCACATTATACCTGCGGCATCAGGCTGGTAAATATTACGAATCCGGCTGCACCTGTTGAAGTAGCATGGTATGACAGTTATCCTTCAAACAACAGGCACACATACAATGGTTGCTGGGGAGTTTACATGTTCCCCAACGGTAAGATTATCGGTTCTGATATGTCAACGGGATTATATGTTCTCAAGCCAACTGTTCCATTGGTAGGCTTCACTGAGCCTCCGGCGAACACACCCAATTCTTTTGAGCTGAAACAAAATTATCCTAACCCGTTCAATCCTTCAACTACGATAGAGTTTTCTCTTAAGAAAGCTACATTTGTAACTTTGAAAGTTTACGATGCACTCGGCAGGCAGGTTGGATTGCTGGCTGATGAATTCCGGAATGCGGGTTCATACTCTCTCACCTACGATGCCGGCAGATTGTCAAGCGGTGTATATTATTACCAGTTATCAACCAGCGATGGTTTTTCTGAAACGAAAAAAATGATCTTAACTAAATAACAACTCGGTGGGAATATTGAAAAAATTCTATTTTGCTTTATTTATTTTATTAACGGCTGCCGGCATTTCTTATTCACAGCTGCCAAACCAAAATACCATATTGCTTGGTCAAAAGGATGAACATGGCAGCGGATACTCCGCTTTATGGGGATATGCAGCTCCCAACGGCAGGGAGTATGCCATACTTGGCTGCAATACTGGCACAGCATTTATTGATATAACAGATACTGCCAATATTCATGAAGTTGATTTTGTACCGGGTGTTACTTCCAACTGGCGTGAAATGAAAGTGTTCTCAAGCTATGCTTATGTAGTTTCAGAAGGCACCAACAGCAGGCTGCAGATAATTGCCCTGCAATATCTGCCTGATTCAGTAAGCCTTGTTGCTACATATAATTATACTAATTACACAAAAACTCATTCTATTTCACAATCGGGCCCGTATCTTTACCTTCATGGCGGTGATGTTACCATGGGCGGCACTGACCAGGGCGGGTTAACAATACTGGATATTACAAATCCACAGGCACCTGTTAAGCGCGGCCAGTGGTCAAACATGTACGTTCACGATAGCAGGATAGTTAACGACACTATCTATGCCTGCAATATTAATACCGGATTTGTCAGTATAATTAATGCCACAAACAAAAATAGTCCCGTAACTGTTAGCTCATGGCTTAACAATCCAAACCCGTTTCCGCACAACTGTGCACTGCCAAACAACAGGCGTTACATTTATACCACCGATGAAACTTCTTCACCTAACGGCAAGCTGAAGGTATGGGATAAACAGAATCCGGCTAATGTATTGTTTGTAACATCATGGCAGCCAACAGGTATAACTACTGCGATTGTACATAATGTTGAGATTTACAATAATCTTGCTGTCATAGCGCATTATACAGCAGGCATCAGGATACTAGATATTACAAATCCTGTTACTCCAACAGAAATTGCATGGTATGATACATATCCTTCAAGCAACACGGCGCAGTTCGCCGGCTGCTGGGGAGTTTTCATGTTCCCTTCTTCAGGAAAAATAATCGGTTCGGATATGAGCGGCGGATTGTTTGTTATTAAGATCGGTACTACACCGGTTGGGATTACCGGCAACAGCGTTATACCTGCCGGATTTTCACTAAAGCAAAACTTTCCAAATCCATTTAACCCTAATACGCAGATGGAGTTTGATATTCCAGCATCATCATACGTAAGTTTGAAAGTATATAATTCGCTTGGCAAAGAAGTTGCAGTTCTTGCTGATGAATACAGGATAGCCGGTTCATATAAACTGAACTACGATGCCGGTAACCTGCCAAGCGGTGTTTATTTCTATAAGCTCACAACAGGTAACGGTTTTACTGATACTAAAAAAATGATGCTTCTGAAATAGCTTTAATCAGATATTTAAAAAGCCCGGCTCGTTTAATTTGCCGGGCTTTTTTGTTTTCTGTTGAATTTTACTCATCGGTTGAATAAATTGCAAAATATGGCAAACATAATAAAAATTGCAGCGGTCCTCTCTTTGGTCCTGATAATTAATGTTCAGCATTTTTTCTCACAGGCACCAAACAATAACATGCACCTGATCGAAAACAGGAATGACCATTTAGGCAGCCTGTTATATTCTGCTATCTGGGGATATGTTGCCCCTAATGGCAGAGAATATGCTATTCTGGGTTGCGGAGATGGTACTGCTTTTTATGATATTACCGATACCAGCAATGTTACCGAAAGCGGGTTCATACCCGGCTTAAGCTCCTATTGGCGCGAATTTAAAACCTTCGGCCACTACGCATACATAGTTTCAGAAGCTGAAGGAAGCGGGCTGCAGATAGTTGATCTGCAATACCTGCCTGATTCAGTCCGTTTGGTAAATACATTTTTGTTTGAAGGATACTCCAGGACTCACACCATTTCACAATCCGGCCCATATTTGTACATGAACGGCGGTAGCTATTCAGCCAGCGGCATTTTTGTGCTGGATCTCAGCAGTAATCCGGTAGTACCTGTAAAAAGAGGGCAATGGGAAACCGAGTATATACATGATTGCAGGGTTTATAACGATACAATTTGGGCATCAGGCATATTTGGAGGCAGGAACTACGTAATTGATGCTGTAAACAAAGATAGCCTAAGAACAATAACTAGTTGGCTTAATGTACCTGCTGTCTCTTATACACATCT
>JACSRQ010000220.1 GCA_014879675.1 Ignavibacteria bacterium | reverse complement strand
TCGATAGAGGTTAACCCCCTATGACGGTTTAGCAAACCGTTGGTTTGAGCCACTCACCCACCTCTCCGGTTAATGATTTAGCTCAAAGTTGACAAAATTAATCATTTTTCTACACTTAAAAAAGAACGATTTTTTACCCTAGTTTGACATGATCTAACTGTACTTTTAGTGCTCGCACTTCCTTCGACCTGCCGGTTTTTTTATGGCTCATGTACAATCCTTCAAAGGATTTCAATTGCAATCACTATCAAAAAACGCTATTTTCATATATTCAAGAAACCAAACTGGAGGAAGTATGTTCAATCTATTCAATATTAGAGGCATCTTTCAGGCTATAATAATAGTAATATCAATTACATCGTTCAATTTTGCCTTTGCACAGGAATCATCTTTGGGAAGCTGGAACAGAAGCACAAGTGCACAGAGTGATGTTGACAGGCTCACCGCAATGGACAATGCCATTTCTGAAGGTATATTTTATGATATCAATATTCAGAAATTAACACCGGTAACGAACTTCAACAACACTGCTCTGTTAAGCGGCCAGCTGATCAATGCGATCAATACAGCCGGCGCATTCATGTTAGCTGATACCCTGGTACTGCCCGCTAACCCGGGTCCATCAAATAATGGCGGATCACCGAACTGGGCTATATTTTTTGATCTTATTGCATTGAACCGTCAAATTAGCGTTACAAGAATGTCAACAGGCAACACTGCAACAGCAGGTGCAAGCTTCAGTGTTGAAGTTTATACACGCGTAGGAACTGCTCTTGGCGGACCTGTTGCTTCAGGCCCGGGAAGCTCTACTGCAGGGTGGACACTCATAGGTACGGTTCCTGTAGTTCAGGGACCTACAGCTAATGGCGTTTCCGAACTTTTTACGCTTCCAACAATTACAGTTCCGGCAACTGATACCGTCGGTGTAGCACTTAAGTTTCTTACATTCGGACCCCGTTACACAGGTACAGGCTCAGGCCCGTATAATGTTTACCAGGATACGAACCTTATCCTTATTACCGGCGACGGTCGCTCTGCACCGTTTACACCAACCGGAAGCTTCTTTGCGCCGCGCGCGTTAACCGGTGAAGTGCGTTATGTTACAGGAGCATTGGTTGGTGTTATCAGTAATGGTACGGGAATTCCAGAAAATTTCAAACTCGGGCAGAATTACCCGAATCCGTTCAACCCAAGCACAACAATTGATTTTGCAATTCCGCAGAACAGCAATGTTAGCATCAGGATTTATGATGTGAAAGGGCAGGAAGTTGATGTTCTTGCCAACAGCGAATATACAGCAGGCTCATACAGCGTTAAGTGGAACGCAGGGAATTTCTCCAGCGGCGTTTATTTCTACCGCATCGAAGCAGGAAACTTCACTGAAACCAAAAAGCTTCTGCTTGTGAAGTAAAATTCGTTCGAATAGATTTTCCAAACAAAAAGGCAGGTAAATTTTACCTGCCTTTTTTTGTCTTCAAAATTCCTTACTTATTGATAATATCGATACAATTTCAGAACTTATAGTTCAATATCTTGTATATCAGCTTAGCCGTCAGGAAATCAGGGAAGGTGTAACTTTTTACCGGGGCAAGCTCTACAACATCAAATCCCACGAGATTTCTTTCGGCGCAGACCTTTTTCAGGAGGCGCATGGTCTCATCCCAGTAAAAACCGTTAGGTTCCGGTGTACCTGTGGATGGCATTATTGAGGGATCGAAATAATCTACATCAAATGTAATGTAAACATTTTTTTTAAGTGTCGATACGATCTTTTCCGTGAGAATGTGGGTGAATCCTTCATTTCTCATTTGGTAGGCATAAAAGGTATTTATACCTTTTTCCTTAATGAACTCGTATTCCTCTTTGCACTGTGCTCGTATTCCTACCTGCGTTATATCAGTGGTAAACTCAGCAACACGTGCCGCAAAAGAAGCATGTGAGTACTTGCTGCCTTCGTATTCCAAACGCAGGTCAGAGTGCGCGTCGAAATGCAGGATTGAAAGATCTTCATAGCTATCATAATGCGCCTGTATGGGAGCGGTTGAGATCGAGTGCTCGCCGCCCAGTGTAATAACAAATTTGCCGGCATCAATAAGCGCTTTTACATCCTTATAAATAAGATCAAGCGCTTTCTTTCCGGATGTTTTACCAAACTTAATTGGCTCAAGTGCGGCGATACCAATATCAAAACAAACTTCTTTAGCCGTTTCCTCATCAAAAAACTCAACATAATGCGATGCCTCAATGATGGCTCCCGGCCCCCTGGCAGTACCTTTTCCGTATGATGTCGTTTTTTCGTATGGGGCAGATACAATTACTACCTTTGAACTATCGAATGATGAATACTTTTTTTCTATTGCAAGAAAATTTTTCTTCAGCGGAAGTGCGCGGAACTTCTTCATTCTAGTTTACCTCTTTCGCGTTAAAATCCTTGATGAGCGCAGCCCTGAGCTTTTCATAGTTATCGGGTTCCTGAACTGTTCCATCACTGTTCTTTTCTGCAGGCGCTGAAAAACTTGAAACCGAGGAAATGAACTCCGAGCTTTTTACCAGGTTCACCGGAAGCGGCTGGCCGAAGTATTTCGATATCTTGCCCGCTAAATAATCCATATAACCATCCACAAGCTCGTATGTGCCGTCATCAACTCTCAGCATGTAATTTTGGTTATCATCAAGCTCAAAGGTGGAATCTTTGATAATACTGTAAACCCACTTACGCTCTGATTTTATCTGCTCCTTAATTGATAACCAATGCGTGTTCAGGTCACCCCCGGCGGATGAAATATCAACAACAGGAACACTCTCCTTAACTGCCGCGATGGGCTCCTGCTTTGGCGGTGCGCTTTCATTCAGGTATTGCGAACTGGTGTATGACACTTTAACCTGCTGTGCGGAGCCCGTGAATCCGGAATTTCCGGTATCGGCAGGCGAAGTGCTTTTGAACTGTGGTGCAGAAGATATTTGCTGTTTGAATCCGCTTGTATTTACAGGGCTATCACTTTTAATAGCTTTCAGCTCTTCGAGGATTTGTGAAATTTCCCTGGTATCTGTGAACTTGATTAGCTCCACAAGCAGGGCCTCAAGCAGGGTGCGCTGGTTTGAAGAGAATTTGAATGTGTATTCAGTCTGCAGTATCAGCTTAAGCGAGTTTATAATCTCAAGCTCGGTGAAACGGCTTATATATTCGGTATATTTTTTCTTAACTGTTTCCGATTCCAGTATCAGGTCCGCGTTGCCGGTAGAGCATGAAACCAATAAATTCCTGTAATGTTCGGTCAGCCCGTCGAGGAATATCTGCATATCATAGCCCTTGCTCATTAATCCGTCAAAATATCCAAGCAGCCCTTTAGCATCCTTAGACTTGATAAAATCGCAGATCTCGAAATATACATCGCTTTGTGCCAGATTAAAAAATGACTTAAGCTTCTCGAAAGTAATATTGTTATCGCAGTACGCCGCCGACATATCAAACAGCCCCTGTGCATCTCTCATTGAGCCATCGCCTTTTTTCGCAATGAAGAAAAGCGATTCATCATCAGCAGTAATTTTTTCTTCGCCCGATATATACCTGAGCCGGCTGCTTATTTCGTCAATTGTCAGTCTTTTGAAATCGAACTTCTGGCATCTGCCTAGTATAGTAAGCGGTACTTTTTCAGGTGAAGTTGTAGCAAAAATGAAAACTACATAAGGCGGCGGCTCTTCCAGCGTTTTTAACAGGGCATTAAACGATGCACCTGTTAGCATATGCACCTCATCAATTATGAATATTTTGAACTTTGAACGTACCGGGCCGTATTTTACTTTTTCTTTAAGCTCTCTTACATCTTCAATATTCCTGTTTGAGGCACCGTCAATTTCAAAAACATCAGGGTGATTGCGGTTATCGTTCATTATTTCTTTGCAGCTATCGCAAACATTACACGGCTCGCCGTTTGGTTTCCTGTTAAGGCAATTAAGCGACATCGCAAGAAGGCGTGCCACCGTAGTTTTGCCAACGCCCCTTGGGCCGCAAAACAGGTAAGCGTGCGAGATGCGGTTATTTTTGATAGCATTTCGCAGTGTTTTTGTGATGAATTCCTGTGAAGTTACATCATCAAAAACCCTCGGGCGCCACTTCCGCGCGGTTACAGTGTAGCCATCATTTGGATCGAATAATTCTGCCATTCAATAATTTTTATGATTCGTTAACTGCTGCTCTTTTTTGTGTTACTTCGTCAAGATCATTTTTTTGCTGATCTTTGTTTTGCCTGATTCAAGTTTATAAAAATATATTCCGCTTGCATATCCCGATGCATTCCACTGGTAGCTGTATGTGCCCGGTGCAAGGCTTGAATCAACAACATCGGCAACCTTATTGCCGAGTGCGTCATAAATTACAATTGTTACATTAACTTTGTCATTTCCGGAAACCTGTGGAATACTGAAATCGATCTGTGTAGCCGGATTAAACGGGTTTGGATAATTCTGCTTCAGCTCAAATGCCGATGGAACTTCAGTTGATACCTGGTTCAGCCCGACCGGGAAATTGATTATTGCAGTCCACACACTTAGATTGTTTGATGCAAGCCTGATCCATATCGGCCTTACAATACCGTTGTGCGCTGAAATATTCGAGTAATCCCCGAAGAAAGTACTGTAGGTTGGGGTAAAGGGTGTCGAGCTTATCCTCTCATTTACCCATGTTGCGCCGCCATCAGTTGATCTTGCCAAAAATACATCAGTTTGGTTATCGGTGTAATTTCTCCTGTCATAAAAAACGCAGTATAAATAGCCTGTAACCTGGTCAATAGTAAGCCATGTAAAGAACTGCTCCTTGCCGGCTACATCACTGTTTACTCTTATGGGTGCGCTCCAGTTCAGGCCGCCATTGGTTGATTTAACAACTTTTACATCTCTATCACGCGGGCCAACACTATCAAGGTAATTTATGTATATGGTACCGCGGTAGGGTCCGTTGCTTATATCGCAAACGGTGATTGGCAGCCCGTTGCCTCTGTAGATACCAAGAATGCCGGTACCTGAAGGAGCTCCGGAGCCGAGATCCCAGCCGCCGGGCTGCGAGGCTGCAACAATATCATTGGCAAGCCATGTTGTGCCGCCATCGGTTGACTTATCGAAAAAGATCTTGAAATTGTTTATACCCTGCGGACCTGACCATGCAACATATACTTCGCCGTTAGGTCCAACTGCGGGAACGGAACCTTCGGTAGTATAATCTTCATCAACACAATCGCCGCCAAGTTTGCTTAACCTTGTTATACCGGTAAAGCTTGCTCCTCCATCGGTTGATCTTGCGAATAAGATGCGAGAGCTATCAGAAGCAGTATAGCTGCCGTATTCATCAAACTCAGTCCATGCAACGTAAATCCAGTTGCCCCTGGGACCGTGAGTAAAATCTGTTATCGCCCATTCCTTATCCTGCTGCTTAGGAGAATTGAACTGCCAGAAAGTGCCCGCGCTCCAGTTTGCACCGCCATTGGTTGATTTCTGCACGCCCATTCTATCTATAAAGCTGGTGCCGTTCACCAAATGGAAGTAAAAGAAATTACCAAGTGTATCGGTTATGATACAAGGGTCTCCCCATACTGTATATGTTGAAGTAAGTGTTGAAGTTATCCAGTTGAGTCCGCCGTTTGATGAGCGGTACACTTTATCGGTGTTTGCTCCTGCAACTATCTGATTTGTATTTTTGGGGTTGATACAAATAGAAGGTTCATTCGGTCCGCCTGTATTACTGATTTGAATGTTGGTGTAGGATGATTGTGAAAAAATGGATGTGGTAACAGCCAAGAAGAGTATAAATACTGTAGTTTTCATTTGTGTTTTATGATTATAACTACAAAATACTCATATTTGTTATGATTTTAAAGCGGGAATTCAGGTAGCATTAAACTAAATTTCTATTTATCAATAATGGCAGTCCAAATACTTAATTTATTGGAGTCGAGCCTTGTCCACACCGGCCTTATTACGCCATTTGATGCCGCAATGTTAGTATAGTCGCCCATGAAAGTCTCTGAAAGCGGGAAGAAAGGAGACTCGCTGATCCTTTCGTTTAAAAATGTTTTGCCGCCATCTGATGAAGATGCGAGATATACATCTGTGTATTCGTTGTCATAATTCCGGCGGTCATAAAACACTACATATATAACCCCGGTCTGCTGATCGATTGTAAGCCAGCTGAAAAACTGGTGGCTGGTACCGGCGTCATCATTTACCGTTGAAGGCTTGCTCCAGTTTTGGCCTTTATCTGTCGAAGCCGATATCCATACATCTGTATTGTTCTCTCCGTTTCTCTGGTCAGCCCAGCATATGTATAGATTTCCTTTGTTAACCGATTCGCTCATATCACATGCCATTGAAGGGAAACCAAAACACCTATAAACTCCGGGAACCGGGTACCTGAATCCGCCCGGCATATCTGAAACAACTATGTCACTATCCATAAAGCTAACACCACCATCGGTTGATTTATCAAGCACGATTCCCTGCGGTGATGACCATGTAACATAAACCTCTCCATCAATTCCCACACACGGCATTGCCCCAAGAACAGTTTGGCCCGCATCCGAGCATTCTGTGCCGGATATACGGTTTATTCGCTTTGATGTGCTCCATGTTTCGGCGCCATCGGTAGAATAAACAAACATAATATTCGAAGCGCTATCTAAAGGGTTGATAGATGCGCCGTCATCTTTATAATTATTCTGTCCGCACTGCGTCCATGCTGAATATATATTGTTCCTGTACATGCTGTAAGAGTTATCGACTGCGGCCCATTCCTTATCCTGCAGATGCGGCCTATTCTTCCCGAAGAATGAGCCATCGTTCCATGTTATTCCGAAGTCATCCGATCTCTGGCAAATCATTCTATCGAGCCATGTGCCGCCATCCTCGTAATAGTTCGAAAGATGAAAATAGTAGAACCTGCCCCTGGTATCAGCTACTATACACGGGTCACCCCAAACACCATATGTTGACTCCATCTTCCTTACCTCCCAAGTTAGCCCGCCATCGAAGGTATAAAAATATGAAGCTATATTTACTGCTCCTACGAAATTCCGGTTATCGAATGGATTCACCGAAATTGTGACTTCGCTTGGTTCACTTTTATCCGTAACAAGTATATTCCGGTAAACGGATTGCGAATATAGAGAATTAACAAGAAACAGGGCTAAGGCGGCGAAATATTTCATCATGTCAGATCATTTTTGGGTTTTATGTTTATACCCCAAAATCCGCAATGAGGTTCCTGCTTCTTTTGTGAATTTAATATTTTATCTCCAGTCCGTCGCTGTTTTCTTCCAGTCCCAGCAGATCAACAAGGTTTTGCTGAAAGTAGCTGATAACCGAGCCGGTGACAATTTCATTCAGCCTGTTACCGCCGGGTACCGCGTAATAAACAAGCTTATATCTTCCGGAAATGGAAGAGATCTTTTTCGCATACTTAATGGCTTCATACAGCCCGCCAATTTCATCAACAAGCCGCTTGTTGTGCGCATCGGTGCCAAGCCAAACCCTGCCTTGTGCAACCTGGTCAGCTTCTTCTTTGCTCATATTTCTGCCTTCGGCAACAGCGGAAATGAACCTGTCATAATAAAAATCAATTATGCCCTGTATGATCTCAATTTCTTTTTCATCAAGCTCTTTATAAAAGGAACCTATATCCGAATTCTCTCCTCTCTTGAATGTTTCGACCTTAATTTTCTGCTGCTTCATCAGGCTATCCAGGTTTGGCCTTGCGGTGAATACACCAATGCTTCCCGTAACAGTAAGCTCATCGGAAAATATCTTATCAGCGGAAGTGGATACATAATACCCGCCCGAGGCAGCAGAGCCTCCCATGGAAACTATCAGCGGCTTTTTATATTTTTTCTTCAGCCGGATAATTGCCGAGTTTATTTCAGCAGAGCCAAGCGCGGAGCCGCCGCCTGAATCAACCCTAAGCACGATTGCTTTTATCTTCGGGTTCGCGAATGCATCTTCGAGCTGCTTAACTACTGTTTCTGAGCCGGTTGATCTGCCGCCGCCTATAAATGGAATGGGCAATGATACCGGCGGTGGGGGCTCGCTCTCGCCAGTGGTTATGCTTGCATAAACACCGATAATGGCAACCTGCGGCGGTTCACCCCAGCCATTATCCCATTCGCTGCGGTTGAATGATCTTACTATATTACCTGTGCCGGATGACTTTGACGCGATTTCTTTTGCGTCTTCATACCATCCAAGCCTGTCAATGAGTCCAAGCCTTTTGGCTTCAGTTCCGGGCATTGGCTGCGAGAGCTTATCCCGAAGGTAATCATCCATTGTCAGGTTTCTGCCAATAACCACGCGGCCTATCATTTTTTCATAAACAATATCAAGCACACGGTTGATTACTTCCTTGCCTTCTTCGGTTGTTGAATCCAGCAATCCCTGGAAAGTTAGTTTGTATTTTCCTGCATGGAATGTCTGCAGGTCAATTCCGTATTTTCCCAGGAACTGGTTGTAGTTCATAACATTGATGCTAAGCCCGTAGAAAAATATAGCCTCGGGAGGGAGTACAATATCATTTGCGAATGTGGCAATGTAATATTCACCCGGGCCTGCATCCTGCGGGAAATACACTGTTATGCTTTTGCCGGTCTTTTTGAATCTTTCCATTGAGTTTGTAAGCTCTTCTATCGCGGCGTTTATTTCAAACCTGCCCGATGAAAGGGGGTATATCTTCATAAGCATACCCTTAACCGAGGGATCTGCCGCGGCATAATCAATATCAGAGATCACTTCATGAATGCTGCGTTTACCTGATCCAAGCAATCCAAAGAAAACATCTTCGGTATTGTAATCCTGCAAGCTCCCGGATAGAGTGATTTCAACGATCTTTTTTGATTCAGGTATTATGCTTTTTCTTCTATCCAGGTTATATGAAATAGAAAATGAGGAGCCTGCGAAGCGGTATTTGCTGCCTTCAGTATCCCTGAACATATCGTCGTTTCCATAATATAAGGGGTCAGATGGTATCTTTTCGGACCTGATGTTATTCATAATATGGTTGTACCTGAAACTTCCGTTCGGCATATCGAACCTCAATCCCGCAACAAGATATTCACTTTGGATATCTGTCTTATTCCTCGTATAGTTAAGGTTCAGGTAGAGTCCGTTTAAGAGTTTAAGATCGATACCGGCCTTAACCTGGTGTACAGCGGTAAAATTGTTGCCGTAGCGGAACGCTGAAAAATCTGCCATAACAGTTAGCCTGTCACTTTTCAAAGGCCTTATAGCCGCACCGAAAGTGAATTTATCGGTGGTGTTCTTCATTATGGAAATAGATTCATCATTTTTATACACAAGCGAAAAAGAAGCAACTGAGATTGGCCTGAACAAAATCCCCAGCCCCATTCGGAATGAGGGGTAATTTGCATATACACTAACCGGACTTTGGAAGGATTGCCTGCTCAGCATTTCAAAAAGTACGCCTGCAGAAATTTGTTTTGTACCTATTCCGAAGCCAAGAGAAAACACAGATACACTGTAATTATAATCATGATTGTATCCTGATATTGAGTAGGTTGAATCATTAGTGAAGTATGTGTGTCTAACGATTGTAACATCATCGGAATATTTTCTGAATGCGAGCCCAAGCGAGCCGGATGAGGCAAGTATATCGAGGTCAAACAGATTCAGCGACCCGGAATTCTTCATGAACGCATTTAAAGTGAAGTTTAACCTGTGGCCAAGCCCGAGCACTGCGGGATTATACCTGAATGCATTTGCGCCTTCGTCATAAGCTGAAAACAGATAAAGTTCGTTGGATGGGTTGAATAAATTGAAATCCTGCGATCTTAAATTAGCGGTCAGCAGAATTGCTAATATCAGAAAAAACCTGAAGTGGTTCTTCATGGCGAAATTTTTATTTATTGTGGGATTTGTTTATGCAATATAATGAAAATTTTGGTGTAAATATTCTCACCTTCTGATAGCTGTAAAAGCTGTCTCTTATACACATCTGACGCTGCCGACGACGGAGAGAGTGTAGATCTC
>JACSRQ010000207.1 GCA_014879675.1 Ignavibacteria bacterium | reverse complement strand
CAGGAGAGGGGGTTAGGGGGTGAGGTCAAGTATATTGAAATTTAGGGTCAAGAACTTCTTCTAAAATAGTCTTTGGGGTATTTTTTATTTACTGTCTTAGACCTAGGCAAAAGTATTGAATCCATTTTATACACAAATTCTGAAAATTATTTTATAAAAAATAAAACATCATATGAAAGTTAAAATAATCCTGATATTACTTGTTGTTTCAGTATTCAGTATTTATTCACAGCCGAAATTTGTTATAGGTTTAACAGGCGGCTACAGCCTGCCGCTTCCGCAGCTTAAGGGTACCATTGACTCCGCGAACAGTGAGCTGGGCGAATCATATTTCACTAAAACCGGGTTCAACTTCGGGCTCAACGGGAAATATGCTCTGGATAAAAAAGGGAAGATCAGGATAGTACTTGGCGGCAGCTATAATAAATTCACAGGCGAAGAAGCCTACTCGCACACAAATGATGTTGAGTTCCATACCAACATGGTAATTGTATCCGCAAGCCTTGGCGGTGAATATTCATTTACTCCCCGTGAAAAAACAGCTCCATTTGTTGGGCTTGATATTACCGGAAATTTCTTCAGTGGTAAGACCGAAGAGACCGTAACAGCCGCATCTACTACAGATCATAGCAGTTTGGGAGCAACAACCACCACACTTAGATCCGCAACCCGTTTCGGAATTGCAGTTGGCGGCGGCGTTGATGTTCAGTTCAATAAATCTATTGGCGCGTTGTTCGGATTCAAATATAATTTTGCCAACCTGATAGGGAAAGAGTATCTTGCCTCATCTACTGCCGGTGAATATAATCTGAATGACAAAGAGAACGGCAGCATTAAAGCGAAGAATATTATGTATTTCCAGATATATCTTGGAGTAAGCTTTTACTTAGGTCAAATGAAGAAAGCAAAATAGTATAATGAGCGTATATTGAATAGCGGGATTTGCTCCCGCTTTTTTTATGCCCCTCTGCGTGAAATAATAATTTCCAATATTACAATTGTAAAATGCTTTTTTATTGATTAAATTTCGATTAAATGAATAAGTAATTGTTAAAACTCAAAATTTGGAATATGAAGAATCTAATTGTAATAATAACAACCCTCGTATTGGTATTTTCAGCAAATCTCAATTCGCAAACCAAGTACAGCGTCTCGTTTTATGGCGGCTATACATTACCTGTTGCGGATCTGAAAGGCGATTTCCCCGATACGCTTGGCACTTCACTGCTGAATTTCAACAAAGCATCTACCCTATTGACCTCAAGCGGATTCAACATAGGGGCAATAGGCAAATATTGTGTTGATACACTTGGTAAGGCAAAGTTAACCGCAGGCTTGAATTACGGATCATTTTCCGGCTCAAAAGATTACCAAAGGCCAGGCGGAGTTCTGACCTACAAAAACAAAGTTAACATATTCACAATATCTTTAGGTGCAGAGTACAACCTGCTGCCGAAGAAAAAGGTTAACCCATTTATTGGGCTTGAGCTTGCCGCCAATTTTTACAGCGGAAAAATTGAAGCATCCGGTGACACGGTTAAAACATATAACAGGAAATCCGAATCACGCTTCGGTGTGATAGCAAACGGCGGCGCCGAGCTGAAGCTCAGCAAAAGTGTTTCTGCGATCTTCGGGGTTAAATATGCGCTTACCAATCTGTTTGGGAAAAAGACTGAAGCAACTACTACTTCAACCTCAAACCTGACAGATGCAGATGAAGAAGGCGGAACATCTTCGCTGAATGAAATTCCATTAAATGATGCTGATTACAACAATAATAAGGCAAAATCGCTCAATTATGTGCAATTTTACGCAGGCATTACCTTCCACTTTGGTGACCTGATAAAGTAGAAGTATATCGGTTTTGAATAAGAGGCTCAAATACACTTTGAAAATGTGTTTTTGAGCTTTTTTTTAACAATCTTTTACACTTTTTAGATATTATTTTTGAGATTTTAAAAGTAAATTTGTAAATATTCGTAATTAAAGGAACACAACGGGGCCGGTAAAGTTAAATGAAGTATATAACAGCATTATTAATTTTAATAGCTATCTCAGCAGGAAATATGTCACTCGCTCAGCCATCGGCCACGGTTCAATTCATTGGAGGATATTCAATGCCAACCGGTGATTTCACCGGCAGCTTTCCGGATAGAAGGATAGAGTTCACAGGCAACGACGTTGCCAGTAAATATCTGCTGAAATCTGGTGTAAACTATGGAATATTCATTAAGATCCCATTTGCTAAAAAAAGTCCGTTAAGCTATAAATTTGGAATTGGCTTCAACGCATTCAGTCAATCCCGGGAATACACCGAAGATACCGTGATAATTACTGCAAGTCTATCGCAAAGTATTCTCGGAATTAATGCAGGCGCTGAGTTTGATTTCTCTGACAGGAAGTCCAAAGTTCGTCCTTTTGTTGGAGCAGAAATTTCACTGAACTTTATATCAGGGAGTCATACCAACGATTTTATTGATTCTACAAAAACACTAGATATGAAGGGCGCTACAAGGGTTGGGCTTAATTTAAGCGCAGGTGTAGATGTTGTTCTTCATAACAATCTCGGAGTCCTTGTGGGCGCTAAATATGCGTTTGCTAACATTATAGGCAAGAACTTCCAAGAAGATACAAGGGTGAACTACGGGCTCAATGATGCAGCTCATTCAAACGGAACGGTAAATTTAACCGCCAAAAATATTACCTTCTTCCAATTCTACGGCGGAATTTCTTTCTACTTCGGGCGATGATTCTGAACTAACTTAATACTTAATATGAAAATACTGAAATACCTGTTTTTTGTACTCATTGTTACTTCAATTTCTTATTCACAGTTTGATAAAACCCAAATCCAAGTAGGCTTAGGACTTATAGAGCCGTTTGGAAATACAGCAAAAGGCACCTATTACACAAATTTGCCGCTTGGGCAAACAACCGTACTTGGTATTGATTCAAACTTCATGCGCAACAACTACGGCCTTAAGACCGGATTATATTTTTTCGGTAAGGCAAAATTCAACTTCGATAAATACGCAATAACACGCGGTGTACTTTTTGCGGGCTTCAATACTTTCAACACTTTTGAGCCATCAAAGAGCGGTAACATTGGTGTAACTGTTATCAATATCAACAACCAGATCGATACAGTTCTCTCGAGCGTGAATTACAGCTATTCATTCAACGCCTTTTCGTTCGGGTTAGGCTTTGAGCTTGCGCCTACATCATTCACCAGCAAGGTGAGTCCGTATTTCGGCGCTAACATTGCATTCAATATGTTTAACGGCAAGCTCTCACGCACCGAAAACCGCGTTGATAGCGTTACCACAAGCTTTTCTGATTTCAGGATCGGCGTTGATTTTGATGCCGGTATAGAGTTCAAGATCAATAAGCAGTTCGGGCTTGCGCTCGGCATAAAGTATGATCTGGGCAACCTACTGCTTAAGAACACGAACAGCGGAATTGCAGACGGGCTTGAATGGGGTAAATCAAACGGTTCATTGAACGATGATGAGGGAACATTTTATTCAACTTTGTACGAGCCGGTGCTGACCGCAACACGCAGGCAGGTAGCATCAAAGAAAAAAGATATCAATTGGGGTACAATATATATCGCAGCAAACATATATCTTGATAAACCCAAGAAAACCAGCAAAACACCAAAGAAATAATTCTTTGAACTATACGGGCAAACAGGTTGTTTAAACAAATTGACAGGTATATAATTTTTCAGTTTGTAAAGAACTTTCTGTTTGCCCTTCTTTGTTTTATCCTTATTTTTATTCTCGTAAATCTGTTTGAGAATCTGGATAAGTTCATCGATAATAAGCTGCCTTTCACTTCTGTGCTTACATATTACCTTTATTTCATACCCGAGATCGTGCGCCTCATCACTCCAATTGCAGCACTGCTTGCAACACTTTTCACTGCGGGCAGAATGGTAAACTCCAACGAAACCACAGCAATTAAAAATGCTGGTGTAAGCCTGGTTAGATTCATGATGCCTTTCCTTGCTATGGGAGTGCTGATAACCGCCGGGGCTATGTATTTTAATAACTGGATCGTTCCTGAAGCGAACAAGAAACTTTTTTTTATGGAACGTAACTCGCTCGGCAAAAATAAAACCGTAGCCGGGCTTAACAGGCTGTACTTCCAGGATACCAAAAACCAGTTGATACTCATCGACCAGTTCCGTGAATCAGACATGACGGCACTAAAGGTATCGATACAGCTTTATGATGCCGATTCATTGAACCACATGGTAAAACGCCTCGATGCAGAGCAGATGAAATGGGATGGCAAGGCATGGCAGCTCGTGAATGCATCCGAAAGAAGCTTCCGTGATAGCTCTGAACAACTGACCACCTACAAAGAAATTCCCATGGCGGATGTACAGGGATTCAACAAGTTGAACCTTGTGCCCAGCCAGATCACACGCCGGCAGCTTAAGCCTGATGAAATGAACTATGGCGAGCTAGAGGAGTTTATAGTGAGCCTTAAAAAAGGCGGGCAGGATACTGACAGGCAGATGGTAGATTTTTATTCCAAGATATCTTTTTCATTCAGCAGCATTATTGTAATAATTTTCGGCATATCAATTTCAACCGGCTCAAAGAGGCGTAAAGGATTGGCGCTGCAATTCGGGATAAGCATTTTGGTGAGCTTTGTGTATCTTGGATTTGTAAAGATATCACAGTCATTTGGCTACAATGGCGACCTTAATCCCCTTTTCACCGCCTGGCTGGCAAACATTGTATTTGCAGGATTCGGCTCCATAAATTTGTATTTTAAGAGTTATTAAGTGTAAGTAATTGACGCAAATGAAAAAGACCTGCGAAATGCAGGTCTTTTTTTGCTCCGAAGGTAGGACTTGAACCTACGACCCTCTGATTAACAGTCAGATGCTCTAACCAACTGAGCTACTTCGGAATGAATTTGATAAGATTACAAATATATTCAAAGCTTAAAATAAAATCAATGAAAAAGGGCATAATACGTGAAATTACAAAAAATATCCTCATATAATACCCATACCTGCAGCCAGCATTAGCTCAATCCGTGTACTGACCTTCAAATTGCCATATTTGTCACCATATATTTATTATTATAAGATCACTTCCTTCTTTCACGTTAGGTAATTCCAGCTAAACCAAACACTTGTTTTTTATTCTAAAACCTGCTTATATGGCATGGTAATTGTACTACTCCTTCAAGGCTAATAACCATTTATAAATTAAAACCTCGAAGGAGAGCAACATGAAAAAGCTTCTATATCTATTTCTTATGATCTTTACTGTTTCAGTTAACGCACAGTGGACTGAACAGACATCGGGAGTCACAACTTCCCTCTCGTCACTATCCGGCGTTACCGATAACATCGCATGGGCATGCGGCGATGCAGGCCGTGTAATCAGGACTAACAACGGCGGCATGAACTGGATCAATGCTACCGGTACGGGTATCCCCGGCACACTGGCTCTTTACAACATCTTCGCGCAGGATTCAACAACAGCGCTTGTAACAGGTTCATCAACCTCAGCGTTTGTGTACAGAACTACCAATGGCGGTTTAACATGGGTGGAGGTATTCACTCAGACCGGCGGATTTATGAACGCTATCTGGATGACATCTGCAACATCAGGTGTTATGACCGGCGATCCGGTTGGCGGAAGATGGTCTTTCTGGCGTACAGTTGATGGCGGCGTTACATGGGATTCAACAGGAATGTATATTCCCCAGGCTGCTGCTGAAGCAGGCTGGAACAATGCGTTATATGTATCAGGTACCAATATCTGGTTCGGTACAAATAACAGCAGGATATATTACTCACCACTGGCAGGCTTAACAGGAACGTGGCAGGTACAAACAACTCCCCAGCTGAATTCATATGCAGTGTGGTTCAACACTGTAACCTCCGGTATTTCCGGCGGAACACAGCTGATGCAGACCAATAATGCAGGCACAAACTGGACCAGCTTAACCTCACTGGGTACAGCAAATATCAGTGGAATTACCGGTGCAGGTTTGAATTATTGGGTTACCAGACAGGCAACTGCGATCTACAGGACAACCGATAACGGCGCTACTTTTACTACCGATTATACTGCACCAGCGGGAAGCTTTTTGCATATTCAGAAGGCACGCGTTGGTAACCGTATGTGGGGTGTAAGAAATAACGGCGGCATAGCGAAATCAGATGGTATAGTTGGAATAACATCTAACGGAACCACAATTCCTGATGCTTATGGACTTTCACAGAACTATCCTAATCCGTTTAACCCTGTAACAAATTTCACATTCTCAATTCCTGTAAACTCGGCAGTAACATTGAAGGTATATGATATTACCGGCCGTTTACTAGAAACACTTCTTGAAGGCGAAATGAAATCGGCAGGATTTTATACTGTAAGCTTCAATGCTTCCAAATACAGCAGTGGTGTATATTTCTATACATTAACATCTGATAATTTCACTTCAACCAAGAAGATGATCTTAACCAAATAAGCTTAAAACTTTTAGAAAGAGCCCGCTTACCAAAGCGGGCTTTTTTAATGGCCCCGAAATTGACCTTAAACAGCGAGCCGGCTTTTAGCATTGTACTTTTACCGTGCATAAGCTAATTTTGCTTCATTAAAAATAGATACAACTAAAAACAGGAATTTATATGGCAAATGACGAACAGCAGGTTCAGCAGCAGATAAATATTGAGATCGGCGAAAAAGAAGCGGAAGGGATTTATTCTAACCTCGCGATAATTTCACACTCACCCGCTGAATTCATTATAGATTTCACAAGGGTTTTACCGGGAATACCAAAATCAAAGATAAGCGCAAGGATCATAATGACACCGCAGCATGCAAAAATGCTTCTGGGCGCTTTGAAGGATAATATCGATAAGTTTGAAAATCAGTTCGGAGAGATCCAGCTTGTTGGGCTTCCGCCGCAGGGTGGCTTTGGGTTCCAGCCGGCGGTTAATCCAAAGGATGAAAAAATAAATTAGGTATTACGGCGAGTAATTTTAAAAGGGCTGTCTCTTTGAGATAGCCCTTTTTTATTTAAACTAACTCCCCTTGTCTTCTTCAAGGTCAACGTGGTTATCGCCGCCTAAGCTGTAATAGTTGTTCTCCTCATCTTCTGCGCCCTTAGCTTCATCTTCATCATCAAGCTCCGCACCCGGAACATCAAGTCCGCCCGATAAAATGGCTGCCTGCTTCTTTAATGATTCCTCATCAATTGGCAGATCCGGACTTTCAGCAAGCAATTCGGGGTCTATATCTGTTTCCTTATCCTTAACAAAAATGTCTTCACTCCCGGGATATGGTTTATATCCGGGCAGTTCTTCTTTGGCGCCCTTTATTTTTTCTTTCTGGTCTTTCATTTTTCACTCCGGTTTATATTGTTCAACATTACATATATAAACAAGATTAGCCCCGATGATGTTGCAATCCGGTAAAATGGCAAAACATATCAGTTCATAGGAATAAAACTCTATAAAATAAACAATTTAGCTAGCTAAAAACGTTATTCTGTGTTGCAATAGCTATATTGTTCGGCTATTGATTTCTACCTATTTTACATCAACTTTTCATAACTTAATCTTCCACAAATGAAATATTCTGTATTATTGCTCATTTTCATTTTTTCTGTAACTTGTTTGCAATCCCAGGAAAGATGGTCAACATCCAAGCCGGTTACGGGGAATTACAGCAAACTTCCATCTGAAGCAAATGGATGGCAAAACACCAATAAAGAGATCAGGTTTTATCAGATCTTAAATGACGCTATATCGATAGGTCCAAGCGTCAGGGTATTACCGAATTCCAATCAGCAGGATGAGATCGTGCTGGTGAGAAATCCATTGAATGCCAACATCATGTTCGGTTCTGCAAATACAACGGTTGGCTCAAACTTCGGCCAGGGTTCATATGTAACAACGAACGGTGGCGTCACATGGACAGGAACTGACGTGCTCCCTTCTTTTACATTTCTTACAAGTGATCCCGGTCCATGTATAGATAAAAACGGCACCATAATCATGACTACACTTAATGTTAATAGTACTGCCAGGATGTATTCTACATACTCCACCAACAACGGAACAACGTGGTCAACAGCATTATTGATGTCTTCTGCAAGCGCCGACAAAAATTTCGCTGCAAGCGATGACGCACCTTCAAGCTCATTTTATGGAAGGTCATACGCAGTTTGGAGCAATTTTGCAGCCGGTTCACCGCCAATCGTCATTGCTCATACTACAGATGGTGCTCAATCATGGTCAGCAGTAAGACAGATAAATACACCTTTATCCGGGCACTACTCACAAGGATGTGATATTTTGACCGGTCCGAACGGAGAAGTCTATGTATCATGGGCAGCTCCCACATCAACCGGCAATTTCACCGAAGATTATGCCGGGTTTGCCAAATCAACAAACGGCGGAATTAACTGGGTGGTTACTGAAAATGCATATGATATGAATGGTATCCGCGCCACTTCTTTTAACTCGTGGGGTGTTCGGGTTAACGGATTCACCAGGATTGGCGTTGACCGCAGCGGCGGAGCAAGGAACGGATGGATATATATTGTTGCATCAGAATACAATCTTTCTCCTGCAGGCAGCGATGCGGATGTAATTCTGCACAGGTCATCTAATGGAGGTTCTACATGGTCAGCAGGCATCAGGGTGAACCAGGATGCACTCAATAACGGCAAGGTACAGTTCTTCCCTGCTATCAGGGTTGATGAACAGGGAGGCGTTAATGTTGTTTATTACGATAACAGAAACTATCCTTCTCTTGGTGACTCATGCCATACATATATGTCAAGATCCACCGATGGCGGCACAACATGGACTGATATGAGAGTAAGCGATCACGCATGGAAAGTAAAAGGGGAAGCAGGTTCAGGAAACTATATGGGCGACTATATCGGTGTTACCTCAGGCAACAACAAGGTATGGCCGTTCTGGTTTGACGATAAAACAGGAACAATGCAGGCATGGACATGTGCCGTATCACTTGATCCGGTTGGCATAGACCCGGTTAACAACACTGTTCCTTCAGCATTTGAGCTTAAACAGAACTTTCCAAACCCGTTTAATCCGAGCACCTTTATCAGCTTTTCTATACCTGAAAATGCAGATGTATCTCTCGAAGTGTTTGACGCCGCAGGAAAGAAAACCGCATCTTTACTGAATGAGTATAAGAGCGCAGGAAGTTACAAAATGCAGTTCAATGCATCTGAACTCTCAAGCGGAATATATTTCTATAAATTGACTGCCGGTTCATTAGTAAGCACAAAGAAAATGATCCTGGTAAAATAAGTAATTTCGCGTATTGTTATAAAAAGGCCCGCCAAAAAATTGGCGGGCTTTTTTTTTGTGTAAGAACTCACTTAACTCAGATCGATCAGATACCCATACTTGCCAGCATTGCAGAGATATTATTCACCTTTTCGAAGAGTTTCGGATGGCTCACTTCAAATTCGGTTACGGAATCACGCAAATCACCCAGGGTTTTATCGATAATATCATTATCTTTCTCTTCCTTTGTAATTTCTTCAGCCGAGAGCATTATATGCTTTGAAATCTTTTCGCTGCTTTCTGCAAGGTCTGCTGAATGCAATTCTTCATTAAGTTCCTCCAGCATGCCCAGAAGCTCAGCCTTTTTCGCCGGGTCAATGCCGCTTTCTGCAGCTAGTTTTTCACTTATATCTTTGATGGTATTTTTCATATCTGCGTATTTAATGTTAATACAAATATAACTTTTATATTGGTTTAAAAAAAACGATCAAAAGAAAGTAACGTAAAGCAGCGGCAGGTGAATTTGCAATAAGGGTTCGTTTTTTGTTTTGAAAAAGGATTTTTGCGAAACATCAACATTTCTTATTATACACAGACAAGAATGTCTGTGCTACTGCTCAAAGAGACCTCCCCCCGGCCACTCCGAAGGAGGGGGAGTGAAGCGTGAAACTTGATTCAGCTGTATTCATTTCCCCCTGAAAGGGGGAACACAAGGGGGTAGCTTATCAACGAAGGATTTGTTACCATACTCTGATTTCGTGGAACG
>JACSRQ010000215.1 GCA_014879675.1 Ignavibacteria bacterium | reverse complement strand
TCTCTCCGTCGTCGGCAGCGTCAGATGTGTATAAGAGACAGGTACTGGAGTTAACAAATTCTACATCATTTAGACTACCTCCAAAACTTCCCTTTTCGATCCAAACAGTACCGCCGTTTGTAGTGAAATATGCATAGGCACCTATTGTACTAGTGCCAACAACCGCACCTGTATTCATATCAATAAACGATACTCCAGTAAGATTAACATTGCCAACTGAAATAGTTTGCGATAACCAGTTTAAACCCCCATTATCACTTCTAATTAATGTACTATTATTTCCAATTACATAAATCAAATCTGGATTAATTAACATTAAAGCATTTAAATGCTCTACAGTATTACTTATAAGTATATTCCAGTTAATGCCACCATTTGTTGTTTTTAAAATTGTTCCATTATTCCCAACCGCGTAACCGGTATTATTATCTATAAAAGATATATCGTTAATATTTCTATTTGAACCTATTGAAATCGTTTGCCAACTATCTCCCGAATTTGTAGTTTTTAAAATTTTGCCTGCTTCACCAGTTACTAATCCTGTTGTTAGATTTGTGAATTTAATTTCATTTAACAAAAAGTTCGTGCTGCTTGTTAATGGATACCAAATTGTCCCACTGTTAGTAGTTTTGAGTATTGTACCAAATAGTCCAACGGCGTAACCAGTATTTATATCTGTAAAAAAAATGCTTTCTAAATCAGCCGTAATTCCACTAGGTTGATTTGTCCAATTTAGCCCACTGTTTGTGGTTTTTAATATTTTGCCGCCTGTACCGACAGCAAATGCATTATTCTGATCTACTATGTATACGCTGTTAAAGTAATCATTTCCGAAATAAACCATTGTCCAATTACTTCCGCCATTTGTTGTTCTGTAAATTTCTTGACTTACAACTAGTCCAAAATTGTTAAATAAACATCCCATCTTTAAATCAGGATTGTTACCTGCACTACTGAAAATAAAATTTAAACCACCATTTGTTGTTTTTGCAATTAATCCAAAATTCCCAGTAACAATACCAGTATTGTCATTAATGAAGTTTAGACTTCTTAAACTTGATGAATATTGATAAACAACATTCCAGTTTATTCCCTGATTTGTAGTTCTTCTTATCTGGGTATTCGTAACAACAAGTCCCGTTGTTTCGTTTACAAAATGCAAACCCAAAATGTTCTCAGTAGTTCCGCTATTAATAAAACTCCAACTGTTCCCACCATCTGTTGTTTTCACTATTGTGCCAGCCCCACCTGCTAAATAATTAATATCACTATTTATTAATCTAGCTGAAGATAAACTATTACCTTGGGGTAGTGGGTTTTGCCAAAACCATCCCGATTGAGCTAATATTGTAGAAGAGATTATTGTTATTCCAATAAGTATTAGTAATATTTTTTTCATTTCAACTCCGTAAGTAAAGTTCTATTCGACATTTTTAGATTTTATATGATTAATGCTTATATCATTAAAATATAATAACTTAATCTTTTAATTTATATGTAAATTTCAGTCGTCGGCGGCGATGACCAAATTAAAGTGTTCACGCAAACTTCGATAAATAATCTACATTTATTCATCCGATGAACTGGAGTCATCGGATGAATAGCCTGTAAACCTGCAACTTGTTTCCTTGCGCCGCTCTATTCCCACCCCTGGTTTTCAAGCAACTGCTCGGGCGCTACCGGGCGGAGCTCTTTTGCGGGTGAACCTATATAGATCATCCCTGCAGGTACATTCTTCGTCACAACTGCGCCGGCTGCGATGAGGGCATCTTCGCCAATTTCAACGCCGGGCAGTATAACCGCTCCACCGCCAACTCTTGCACCTTTGCGCAGCGTAACACCTTTGAAATGCTTGAACCGCTCTTCTGTCCTGCCAAGGTAATTATCATTTGTAGTAACAACTCCCGGCGCGATGAAGCAAAAATCCTCTATTGTAGAATAAGCCGTAATGTATGAATTTGTTTCAAACTTGCATTTCCTGCCGATAGTTGAAAAATTCTCAACCGTGCAGCTTCTGCCTATTATAGTATATTCACCCACCGATACATCTTCTCTTACGGCGGCAGTATCTGCGATCAAAACATTATTGGCAATTTTGCATCCCGTATATACCACCACCTGCGCCCCGATGAGGCATTCATCACCAATTTCGCACGGCTCATATTTTTTATCAGATTTAAATATACTTCGTTTCGAGCGAAGCGGCTGTTTGCCTATCACTGTATTGGCATCGATCCTTACCCCATTACCTATCTTAGTGCCTGCATGTATAACCACATTATGCCCCACCTGGCAATCATCGCCAATCTCAACATCTTTTTCGATCACTGCAAACTGGCCAATAGTACAGTTTTTGCCAATTTTCGCGTTGCCATCAATGAACATATTGCCCATTGTAGAAAGAAATTTACCGGTTTCCATTTGATTGATTTCCTGTTTATTGATCCTGTGTGGTTAATATGCCTGCAGAGTTTTAAAAACCCGTCAGGTTTCTACTGTAACTAGCGAATATCTAAGTACACGACAGTAGATAAATTATACCTCAAAATACAATGTTAGAAGAATTTTATTGACCCTGTATTTCAATATACTTGACCTCACCCCCTAACCCCCTCTCCTGACAGGAGAGGGGGAACTGAGAAATTTTTGACTTTCTCTCCCCTCTCCCTTTGGGAGAGGGGCTGGGGGTGAGGGTCGAATGCAAAATTACTGGGTAAATATTTCACTGTCGTGTACTTACAACGAATATACCAAGCATACTAAGCCATTTCAAATCAATAAATTGAGGATAAAATTTTGGAAAATCTCCCTCCCCGCCGGCGAGCGGTTAGGGTGGGGTCATAAATAGGTATGATACATTCCATTGTTGAAATTAACCCCGCACTTTAGCATATTTGCAGCAGGACACAGATATATAACATAAATTACTTATTACGGAGGTTAAACATGTCATTTCTATTTACTGCCCGCCATTTCAAAGCTCATGATTCCCTGAAAGAATTCGCAGAAGAAGGCTCAAAATTATTCAACGAAATATATGATGGGATTATCAAGACTGAAGTGATTTTAAGTTATGACAAGCCTGAAAACAGCATCAAACATGCCGAAGTAATAGTACACGCAAAGAACAATCACACCTTTACCGCTAAGGAATCATCCGATGATTTCAAGAAGTCCATAGAAGCCTCACTGGCAAAAGTGGAAACGCAGATAAGAAAATTCAAAGATAAGCTTACAGATCACAGCGGGGAAAAATCCGTTAAAAATATAGCTGCAGAAGAATAAAACCATATGAAACATATTCATAAGGTCCTCAAGAATATTGAGGAAGTAAAAAAAGAGCAGATCTCGGTGGAATATTTTTATAATGCCGCCAAAGGCCGCTTTAAGCTTACAAAAATATCCGAAGGCAATAAGGGACTGGATAAGATCATCAGAGATCAGCATATCCACCGCCCGGGGCTTGCGCTTGCAGGGTACACTGCGCTGTTTACGTTTGACCGCGTGCAGATTCTGGGTAATACAGAGATGCGTTACCTAAAACAGCTTTCTCCTGAAATGCGCACCAAAGCTTTGAAGAAGTTCTTTTCGTTCAATATGCCCTGCATCTGTTTAACATTTAACAACAAGCCAAGCGAAGAGTTCATGGAAATGGCTGATAAAAAAGATATCGCCGTATTCATTACCCCGCTTGAAACAACTAAGTTCGCGTATTTTATCAACGATTTCCTTGATGACCAGTTCTCGCCGCAGATAGCGCTTCACGGCTCGTTTGTGGATGTTTATGGTGTGGGATTGCTCTTCTACGGCCGCAGCGGGATAGGCAAAAGCGAAATTGCGCTCGACCTGGTTGAGCGCGGCCACAGGCTGGTTGCCGATGATGTCGTTATGATCTCCCGCAAGGGCGACGGCATCTTAATGGGTACAGGCACCGAACTGGTTAAACACTTCATGGAGATCCGCGGGCTGGGCATAATAGATGTGCGCTCGGTTTTCGGTATCCGCGCAATCAGGTTCCAGAAGCGCGTTGAGCTGCTGGTAAACCTGGAAGAGTGGGATCCCAAAAAAGAATATACACGCACCGGGCTTGATAGCGAAACTATAGATCTCCTAGGTGTTGAGCTGCCTTTTGTCAGGCTGCCAATTTTCCCGGGAAAGAACATCACAGTAATCTCAGAAATTATTGCACTAAATTACCTGTGCAAACATTACGGTTATGATGCCGCTAAAGCGCTGAGCGAAAAGCTTGAATCAACCATCAGCAATAAATCTAAATTTAAAGACGGGAACATCGGCTATGAGCGTTCCGTTGAATACCTGGAACATGATTTTGAATAAAAACTAAACCAAGCTATGAATACTAATCTTACTCTCCTGCTCTCTCTAGCCCTCTCAGCTTTACTTTCATTCAACTGCGGTAAAAAAGATGATACAACCAACAGGGTTGCCGAGGATTATTCCAAAATAGCGGCAACCGATACTTCAGGAGCCGTCACCGGCGACTGGATCATACAGCGCGAGCTTGCAGATCCGCAAAGCCTTAATCCGGTTACACTTCAGGATGCAACAGGCAGGGAGTTTTCTCAGCATGTGTTTGAGCGCCTCATGTGGGCTGCAGGCAGGGAAGATTACGAGCTTGTGCCCTGGCTTACAGAGGGCCCCCCCGAAGAAACCCCGGACCATCTTAACTATACATTCAGGCTGAAGAAAAATATTACATTTTCTGATGGCAAACCGCTGACAGGAAACGATGTCATCTTCACATTTAAGGCTATGATGAATCCGCTGGTTGATGCAGCGCAATCAAGGCAGGCAATTGATATGCTGAAAAATGTTGAGCTTGTAAACGGCGACCCATACACAGTGAGATTTATTCTATCACGTCCGTATTTTAAAGCCATCTATGCGCTTTCAGATTTTCAGATAATGTCTAAAGCGGCCGCAGATCCGGAAGGTCTTACCGATAAATACACTTTCGAAGAGTGTAAAGATATGTCAACTGCGCAGAAAAACCCCGTTATGAAAAAATTCGCCGATTTTTTCAATTCACAGGAAGCGAACCGCGACCCATCAAGGCTTATTGGTTCAGGTCCGTATATTTTCGAAAAGTGGGATACCGGGCAGTGGGTTTATTTTAAGCGTAATCCAAATTACTGGAACAAGACTGCCGTTCATGGCATGACATATCCCGAAAAGCTGATCATAAGGGTTATACAGGATCAAAGTGCAGCAACAGTTGCCGCAAAGAACAAGGAAATTGACCTGATGTACGTTACCAAGCCTATGGATTTTGTAAAAGAGCTTGCAAATCCTGAACAGTTCAACATGAAAAAAGCTGATCCGTTCGAGCCGCAGTTTGTTTACATAGGGTACAATCACAATAATGTACTTTTCAGTGATATAAAGGTGCGCTGGGCGCTTGCTTATATTGTTGACAGGAAAACAATAATTGACAAAGTTCAATATAATCTTGCAATCCCAATTCAAAGCCCTATATATTTCGGTGATAAAAAGAATTTTAATTCAGAGCTACCCCCAATTGAATTCAATCCTGAAAAAGCAAAACAGCTTCTCAGTGAAGCCGGCTGGAAAGATTCGGATGGAGATGGCGTGTTGGATAAAACGATTAACGGCAAGAAGGTTGATTTCAAGTTCACTTACCTGCTTAACACAAATGAATCACGCAAACAAACCATACTGGTAATTGCAGATGCACTCAAGAAGATCGGGATAATTGCAGAGATACAAACGCTTGAGTGGTCGGTATTTCTGGATAAGATCAAGAAGCATGAGTTTGAAGCGCTGATGGGAGCATGGGTGCTTACCGATTACCCGCCCGATCAGTACCAGATATTCCACTCGTCACAATCAAAAAATGATGGAAGCAATTATGGAAGCTACAGCAATAAAACCGCAGATTCACTTATGCAGGCGTACCGTGGTGAGTTTGATGAATCAAAACGCATAGAGATAAACAAACAGCTTCAAAAGGTTCTGTATGATGACCAGGCATATACTTTCCTTTGGACTCCCAAAGCAAAGTATGTTTATGCCGATAGATTCAAGAATGTAAGATGGTATCCTACCCCCCCTACGGCATACCACACTCCTGAGTGGTGGGTACCTGTAAACCAGAGGAAATACCAGGAAAAGAACTAAAAAAATTGCAAAAAATGACTCATTTTGCAGTTGAAATTTACAATAATATAGATAAATTGCGGTTTACAAAGCCAAAAATCCTGTAAAACAGGCAAACAAAAGTATTTAACCAATTTAAAAGCATATTTTTACTATGAAAAAATTCAAATTTACTGCCCTCTTAGCAGTTTTGACATTTTCTATTATTATTACCGGATGCGGCGGAAAAACAACGCAGCAAAAAACAGACGGTACTAACCAGACTTCAAATGATGTATCTGCAGTTGATACAGCAAGCGCTGTTACAGGCGACTGGCTTATAATCCGGGAAATGTCTGACCCGGAAAAATTAAACCCTATCGTATCAAATGACGCAAGCGCTTCAGAGATCTGTTCTTATATATACGAGGCATTGTTATCTCAGGATAAAGTAACATATGAGCTGGTTCCATCTTTGGCCGGTTTGCCTGAGATCTCTCCTGATAATTTAAGCTATACATTCACACTAAACAAAAACGCTAAATTCTCCGATGGCAAACCGCTGACAGCGGCTGATGTAGTCTTCACTTTAAAGACTATCAAAAATCCGTTCGTTGATGATGCAGCCCTGAGAAATTATTTTGATATGGTTGATAGGGTTGAGATGGTTGATAACGATCCTACAAAGGTTAAGTTTTTTTTAACAAAACCTAACTGGAGAGGCATTTACACTTTAGCAACATTCCAGATAATACCAAAACATGTACTTGATCCGGGAAATGTTACCGATAAGTTTTCATGGGAAGACCTGAAAGATATTAAGTCTGCACAGAAGAATCCTGAAATGCAAAAGTTCGCTGATTTCATAAACTCCCAGGAAGTATCCAGGGAAGCCAAATATCTTGTTGGCTCCGGCCCGTATATGTTTGAAAAATGGGATACCGGTGCAGGCGTAACACTTGTAAAAAATCCAAACTATTGGGGCGGCGGCACAATTACCCCAAGTTATCCGACTAAGATCATCTTCAAAACTATCCAGGATAATTCGGCAGCACTTGTATCTGCGAAGAACAAAGAAGTTGACGCAATGGCAGTAATAAAGCCTTCAGATTTTTACAAAGATCTCGAAAACGCTGACCAGTTTAACCTTGTTAAGGCAAGGCCATTTGAACCGGCTTATACATATCTTGCATGGAACCAGCTTAACCCGCTGTTCCAGGATAAAAAAGTAAGGCTTGCCTTATCGCACCTGGTAGATAGAAAAACTATTATTGATAAAGTAATGTTCGGTGATGGTGTGCCGATCCAGTCACACGTTTTTTATAAGAACACCAAGCTTCTCAACTCAGATCTTCCTGAAATACAGTTTGACCCGGAAAAAGCCAAGAAGCTTTTGGAAGAGGCCGGCTGGAAGGATTCCGATGGTGATGGTGTACTTGATAAAATGATCGATGGCAAGAAAAAAGATTTCAAATTCACATTTCTCAGCAATACAAATCCGGTAAGGAAACAGATCCTTCTTGTAATAGTTGATGCATTAAAAAAAGTAGGTATTGTAGCGGAAGTGCAGGAACTTGAATGGTCAGTTTATCTTGATAAGACCAAGAAGCATGAATTTGAAGCTACATATTCCGCATGGACCTCGCCAACTACACCGCCCGATCCTTACCAGATCTGGCATTCATCACAGTCTGAAGGTGAAGGAAGCAATTACATCAGCTTTAAGAACAAGACCAGCGATAGCCTGATAGAAGCATACAGGAATGAAATGGACGAATCAAAGCGTATCGCAATGATGAAAGAGTGGCAGAAGCTTATTTATGATGAGCAGCCTTACACATTTTTGTGGAGCCCCCGCGCAAGATACATTTATGATAAGAGATTCAAGAACGCAAGATGGTACAACATTCAGCCAAGTCCTACATATAGTGAGTGGTGGGTACCTTCGGGAACACAAAAATATACTCAGAATAAAAATAATTAAAACGCGGATAAATGTCACAGTACATTTTAAAAAGAATCCTGTTATTTATACCAACGCTGATAGCAATTACTATCATCACGTTTACCATTTCGCGTCTGGCACCGGGAGACCCGACTGAGCTGAAAGTAGGCGTTAGCGGCGAGAATATGAAAGCGGACGAGAAAAGCCAGCTCAATCAGCAGGCTAAAGATTATTACAAGCAGAAATGGGGATTGGATAAGCCCATTTATATGCAGTATTTTATCTGGCTTGGCAATATGGCAACCGGCGATTTCGGCAACTCGTTTGTTGATAACCGCCCTGTAATGAGCAAGATCATGGAAAGGATTCCTGTTACAGCTCCTATCACGCTAATGGTAATTACGCTCAGCTATATCATCGCTATTCCGATCGGTATTTATTCAGCGGCAAGGCAATACAGTAAAATGGACAGGTTCTCTACATTTATGCTGTTTGTTTTTTATTCGCTGCCTTCTTTCTGGGTAGCAACAATGGCAATTGTATTTCTTGCCAATGTTGAATATATAAAATTATTTCCAACCTCCGGTTTATATACTCTTGGTTCTGAAAACTGGAGTTTCTTTGAAAAACTGTGGGATCGTGCCTACCACCTGATACTTCCTGTTGCGTGCAGCTCACTTGCCAGCTTTGCATTCCTTTCAAGACAGATGCGCGGCAGCATGCTTGAAGTTATAAGGCAGGATTATGTAAGAACAGCCCGTGCAAAGGGATTAACTGAGAAAACTGTTGTAATGAAACATGCTCTCAGGAATTCCCTGATACCGATCATTACACTGCTTGGCGGTATTTTGCCAAGTCTTGTTGGCGGTTCGGTTATCATTGAGTCCATTTTCAGTATCCCCGGAATTGGCCAGTTGGCATTCCAGGCGCTGATCGCAAGGGACTATCCTCTTATTATGGCAGAGCTTGTTCTGGCCGCTGTACTCACAATGTTTGGGCTGCTATTGGTTGATATTTTATATGCGATAGTTGATCCAAGAATAGCTTTTTCAAAGAAATAAAATTTACCCGTTAATATGGCAGATAGAAAAGTACCGGAAAGCGAATTCATTGCAGATAATACCATGGCAGGCGGACCTGCTCCGCAGGTTATGGTTACCGAAGGTAATGAAGTTCCACAAAACGGCAAAGGCCCCGAAAGAAAAGTTGACCAGACTTACTGGTCACTGGTTAAGCATCAATACAGGAAGAACAAACTTGCAGTCGCAGCATTATATGTAGTAATTTTCCTTGTAGCTATGGCATTGACAGCAGATTTTGTGGCTAATGATAAGCCACTCTACTGTTCATATAAGGGTAATTCATATTTCCCCGTTTTTAAAGAGTATGCTGTAATGCTTGGCATATCAAAATGGGAAGGTGAATTTCTGAATATTGACTGGAAGACATTAACTTTTGAAACTGCGATCTGGCCGCCAATCAGGTTCGCGCCATCAAATGTTGATCTGTTCAATAACTCTGCCCCGCCTTCATTTGAAACCGGGCATTACCTTGGAACAGATGCAATCGGGCGTGATGTTCTATCAGGATTGATCCACGGCTCAAGGGTATCTCTCTCCGTGGGATTTATCGCTGCAGGTATCGCAATTTTTATTGGGGTTCTGCTGGGCTCCCTGGCAGGTTATTATGGCGGCAAAACAGATCTTGTTATTATGAGGTTTGTTGAAATTATGCAGCTGTTCCCTTCCTTCTTCCTCATCATAACTATTGTTGCTTTATATGGTTCAAGTATCTGGTACATCATGATAGCAATAGGACTGACAAGCTGGACAGGCAACACTAAGCTTGTTAGAGGCGAGATCCTGAAAGTAAGGAATATGGATTATGTTCAGGCAGCCGTATCGCTGGGGCTTTCCAATTCCAGGATAATTTTCAGGCATGTATTGCCAAACGCAATAGCGCCTGTACTGATAGCCGCTTCATTTGAGATTGCGGGAGCTATTTTATCAGAAGCAGGGTTCTGTCTCTTATACACATCTGACGCT
>JACSRQ010000219.1 GCA_014879675.1 Ignavibacteria bacterium | reverse complement strand
CCAGGACATGGACGCCAACCTGAATGTTGGTCACCGGGTTAAACGGATTAGGGTAATTCTGGCCAAGTCCATATTCTTTTGGCACATTGCCTGCGATATTTTGAATCCCGATAACCGGCATGTTGTAGGTAATCTTCATTTTGCTTATAGTACCATGGTCGTTCACAAATAAATTAGCTCTATCATAGTAAAGCAGTTGTTCGGCGTATTTTGACGGGGTTCCTACAAAATTTCCTCCGGAATTTGTTGATAAAAATATTGGGTCATATGATACACTTCCATAAGCATAAAGCGCCGGATCATCTTTAGCAACGTCTATGGCCCAGCTATCACCTGTAAACTGGCTAAACAGCCAGCTATTGCCTTGAGTGTAAGATCTCTTCAGTCCAGTTTGATTTGAGTTTGAAGCTTTTTGAGCGTGTAAAATCATATTGGGCGCGAGGTTACTAAGCGCAATACACGGCATTTCGCAAAATCCTGTATCACTCACCATATCAACCATGAACCAGTTATAGCCACCATTGGTTGATTTGCATAACCTGGCAGGATGATGATTTGTTGATCCGTAAATAACCTGTGAGTTATCATATGATACTGCAATATCACACCAGTCATCAAATCCCCAGGTGGCGATCTTACTCCAATTAAGTCCGAAATTGGTTGACCTGAATACGGAATCTCTAATACCCATAAAAAGTGTATCCGGATGTTGCGGGTCCTGGCTAATGAAATTGCCTATAAAGTCATTATCAGTTTTAAAAACGTTTTGCCAGTTCATTCCGTAGTTAGTAGTTCTGTATAACCTGCAAGCATGCTCTGTTGTATCAAGATTTTGAGAATTGACTGCTGCAATCATTTTCGATGAATCTTTCATGTTAACCACCAATTGAGTGCTTCGTTGTACAACTGGATCTACCTGGAATTCAGAAAGTAACGACCAATTAACACCCATGTTAAGGGTCCTGTAAAGTTTATTTTTAACCAGAGAGAATAGTACACCTCTCGCCTGGTAATTCATATCAAGCACCCGATTAAACGAATACATGCCTGGTGTGAATAACTGTTCAAAGCTTACGGTGAAAGTTGTTGAAGGCGGCAGGCTCCATGAATTGCCCTCGTCCGTTGACCTGGCAACTACAGTGTTGTACTTTCCGCAAAGATACATTTTATAATTGAACAAACACATCGAAGATGCGGCATCCCTGAAGTCATTTCTACCAAAAGTGAATGTTAGACCTCCGTTCGTGGTTTTCCAAATGCTTCCGCTTTCGAGAAGCAAAACGTATGTTTGTGGTGTCAAAATCTCGACTGAAACAATTGATGGTAATGATTGAATTTTAAGGCTTGTACTTATCCAGCTAAACCCGTTATCCGTTGAGCGAAGATATATATCGTAACTTCCTCCTGCGATCATGATCCCACCCGAAACATCGAATGATCTGATTTTGCCATCAAACGGAAGCAGCATTTGGCTCCAGTTGCTGCCGCCGTCAGTGGTCTTAAGCAAAATGCTGCTCTCACCGAAGCAATAACCTGTAGAAGCATCTGAAAACTTCACGCCTTTCAGGTCAAAACCTGCTCCTGAATTCAGGCTGGACCACACCACTCCCCCATCAGTAGTTTTAAAAATTCTCCCGCCGTTTCCGCATACAAATCCTGTATTTACATCCGTAAAGAATACGCTGTAAAGATCTACACCCGGAGAGACTGTTGACTCCATCCATGTTTCTGCAATATCTGCAGATCTATAGAATTTTCCGTTACTTCCGCATACCCAGACAAACGTATTTATACCGAAGACTGAATTCAGCCTTTCAGGCGAAATAACTGCGGAAGAATATGTTGAGCCGGCATTCGTACTTTTCAGGAATACACCGTTATTTCCAACTGAATAAACATTCAACAAAGAAGTTGAGAATATTCCGTTTAATCCTTGTGAATAAATAATTCCGGAAACCAGAACAAAAAAAGTAAGTATGATCGTTTTTTTCATAACTGAGAGGTTTTGGTTCAAAGATGTTATAGTTCAATTTAAACATAAGATAATTGGACTATAAATGCAAAGATTTTTAATTAGATTTGTTAAAAGTATCTGCGGATATTGGCTATGTATAAATATGCCAATTTATCTGATTTCTGCAGGGAATGTACAGATATTACAGGTTATATAGAGAATTTAGTTAAAAAAGAATCTAAACTATTACCGGTTTATGCGCGAATCAAAACTGACAGAGATGGTAAAGGGTATTTCACCGGCTGAATTCCGCAGCTTCGGTGAATTCCTGAACTCACCTTACCACAATAAAAGCAGGAAAATAATACAGCTTTACGAACTCATAAATTTCAATTATACCGAGTTTGATGCAAACGTTATCACGAACGAGAAGATAGCAAAAGCAATATTCAGCGGCGAGGGCGATAAAGACCAGAATGTAAGAACGCTTATCAGCAGCTTCACTGCCCTGCTTGAAGATTTCCTCCAGCTCAATGAGCTTGAAAAAAATAAAATACTCGGTAAAACCCTGCTGATGAAAGCTCTCAGGGAGCGGAACATCTTCAAAACATTCGAGATGATATCAAAAGAAATAGCAGATATTCAGCAAAAGGATTTTAACAAAAATTCAGACTATTACTACAATGACCTTAAGTTCAAGGAAATCGCGCTGAATTACCACGGTGAAGATCTGGATCTTGACCTTGATAAAAGTTACCTCGAAATGTCAGAGAACACAGATAACCTTTTCATTGTAACAAAACTAAAAGTATTGAATACGGTTATCAGCCGCAGAATACTTTCGGGAGTTAACATCCACAAAAGCTACTGGGCAATCGATAACATAATAAGTCACGTTGAAAAGAACATTGAGATGTTCGAAAAGGATCACCCGATCATTTATTCAGAATACAAGATACTGATGATGGTAATGGAGCCGGAGAAGAACAAACATTTCCATGACCTCGAAAAACATGTATTCCTGAACATCCAGAAGTATAACGAAGAAGAGCTTGAGCAGGTGTATTATTCTCTTTCAAATTACTGCGTTAACAAAATAGCGCTTGGCGATGATAAGTTCATAAACGAGCTTTATAAAATACATAATAACTTCGAAAAGAGCGGATTTTATGAAAAGAACAAAAATCTGCAATACACTGATTTTATCGGAGTAATAATCTGCGGATTGAACATGAAACAGATCAAATGGGTAGAACATTTTTTCGAAGCATACAAAGGCAACATTGTACACGAAGTTAAAAGAGATACCATTAACTTATCATCCGCATTGATAGCATTCTACCACAAGAAGTATAAGGAGTGTGTTTCATTTCTGAACAACGTTGGCTATAAGTACACATACTTCTACCTGAAATCGAAAGAGACGCTGATAAAGGCATATTTCGAGCTGGGAGAAATTGACTCAATGGAAGCGGTAATTGATGCGGCTAAACATTACCTGAAAAGGCATAAACAGCTGCTCTCGATACACTACGACCGGTACATGCTGTTCCTCAATTATGTTACAAAGATCTCAAGGCTGGATAAAAAACAGAAACCCGAGCTTAAAATGCTTATGAAACAGCTTGATGATAACAGGACCACAATTTCAAGAGAGTGGTTCATCGAAAAGATAATTGAAATGAAGTAAGGATGATGTTTTTTTGCAGTAGTGCTATTTGAATTTTTTGAACAACGCGCTGTAGCCGTTGAGGAATTCTCTCGAGTTCATTCTCTTTTTGCCTTCCATCTGAAGCTCTGTAATTTCGAGGAACTCGTTCAGGCATGAAACATAAAGCTTCTCTTCTTTAATAAAGAATCTTCCCGGCCCTTTGAGGCTATCCCACCTCGATTTTACTGCACCGTAAATTTTAATGAACTTTTCGTTATACTCAGTGTACGCACCGGGATATGGAGAAAGCCCCCGGATAAAATCATATACTTCATCTACCGACCGGTTGAAATCAATCCTGCAATCTTCTTTAAAAATTTTCGGAGCACCGGTAGCCTCGCCGTTATTCTGCTTATGCGCGGGGGGCTTACCGTCATAGCTATCAATAAGCTCAACCGTTGAAAAAAGTGTTTCGGCACCAAGCAGCATAAGCCTGTCATGTAAAGTACCTGCTGTTTCGTCATATGCAATATCAAGCTTTTCCTGCATTATGATGCTGCCTGTATCAACCTTTTCCTGCAGGAAAAAAGTTGTAACACCGGTTTCTCTTTCTCCGTTCATGATCGCCCGGTTTATTGGCGCTGCACCCCTGTATTTTGGAAGCAGTGATGCATGCAGATTAATAGAGCCGTACCTGGGAATCTTAAAAATTGATTTTGGCAGAATTCTGAACGCTACTACTACGATCAAGTCGGGGCGGAGCGATTCAAGCTCTGAGGCGAACCCCGGATCTTTAAGACTCACGGGCTGAATGACAGGTAGAAAATTTTCAACAGCAAATATCTTTACTTCACTTTCGGAAACTTTTTGTCCCCTGCCCCTGGCCTTATCAGGCACAGTAACAACAGCTGATATTTTGTGATGTGAATTTAAAAGGGCCTTCAATGAGGGTACTGCAAAACCGGGTGTACCCATGAATATGATATTCATTATTTTTTTCTGTGTGAGTTTTTATCCTTCTTTGGAATTTCTGCAAGCAGGTAATCTGTTTCTATCTCACCTTTTCTGATATCATCAAGATCAGGCTTCAGCTTTTTCTTTTCATCTTTTGTCAAATGGTCAATAAAAAGGATACCATTAAGATGATCTATCTCATGCTGTGCAACGCGAGCAAGCAGGCCTTTGAGCTCAACATAATTCTTGTTAAGATCAAGATCCTGGTACTCCACATATACTGTTTCAGGGCGTTCAACCTCCGCCCGTACGAAAGGAATACTCAGGCAGCCCTCTTCCAGGAATATAGTGCCATGGTAATCTTTAATAACAGGATTTAACAGCGTGATAGGCTCATACTTCAGCCTTTTGCCGCCTTCAGCTTTAGAAAGATCAATTACGGTGAGCGCAAAATCCAGCCCAACCTGCGGCGCTGCCAAACCGATACCGGTAGCTTTATGCATAGTATTGAACATACTGCCAACAACCTCAATGAGCTTGTCATCAACTTTGGTGATTTTTTTGGTCTTTCTGCGCAGGACCTCAAAACCGTACGTATATATAGGTAGAGTTCTCAATTAATACAAAAATATCGGCTATAGTTAATAAAATCAATTTATTAATTGATGTCTATAAATGAAAGCTTAAACTTCTGCAATTATGTATTATTTTCTATGTAAATTATACCATAAATACGAGTATTGAATAAGCGAACATTTTAGTTTAAACTTACACGGTTTGTTATCATAAATAAGCAAATAGCAATAATTGACTATCACAATAAAATTTTTTCTATATAATATCGTTACAGTTTTGCTGATCTGCATAACAAGTGCAAATTCGCAGACATTTTTTGTCCAAAAACCAGACAGCAATAAAATTGAGCTTAAACTAAAAAGCGATACAACAGGCAGTTTCAAAAGCGGAAAACTTGAGATTAACAGCGGCAGCCAGCTGCCCGGCAGGAAGTACAAGATCAACTATATAAAATTCGGAGCGATTACAGGAGTTACCGCAGGCGCATTCTGGTGGCTTCACAACTATCAAAAAAATGCCTGGTGGAGCGGCCAAAGAGGGCCGTTCCATATTCAAAATGACTGGGATTATGCTATGAGTGCCGATAAAACCGGACATTTTTTTGACGGCGCATTGATACAGGCTATTTACCGCGGCGGATTTGAGTGGGCCGGATTTTCGCCAACTGCTTCAGTATGGATGGGTGCAGCTTTTAGCATCGCATACATGACCGATATAGAAATTGAAGACGGCTTCGCTACTGACTGGGGATTTTCAATGGGTGACCAGATATGCAACGTTGCCGGCGCCTTATACCCTGTTGCGCAATATTACTGGAAACCGCTCAGAAGCTTTAATTTTAAATGGATGTACTACCCTTCTGAAGAACTTACAAGCGGCAAAAAGAACGGTGCATTCCTGGATGATTATGATGGCCAGACTATGTGGCTATCAATAAACGTTTCAGACTTTCTGCCCAAAAAAGCTAAAAGCTTCTGGCCGGACTATCTTAACATAGCCACAGGTTACGGTGTCAACAATTACAAGGATTTTGAAAAGAGGTATGCAGATTATTATGTGGGGCTTGATCTGAATTGGGAAAAGATTTTGCCCGGCAAATCACCATTTATGCTTTGGTTCAAAAACGTTATTAACCATTTCAGATTCCTTCCTCTGCCCGCACTGCGGTTCAACAAGGACGGGGTTTCATATATTGTAAACTGGTAATGAAGAAATTCCATTTAAATATTATTGTTGTGCTGGCTTTGTTCATCCCCGTATTAGCTCTTGCCTCCGGCGAAAACTCCGGCAGCGAAATTTCTTTAAAGCTAAAGGAAAGCTCAGGAATATTATCCGGAAAGCAGAATAGCAAATTTAAATTGAATTCAACTATACAACCGACCCGCACTATCTATGACATATCCGATTTATCAGTTACCGGCCCATTAAAAAGTAAAAGTGAAAAAAAGTCATATAAGGTGAGTCCCGTCAGGCTGACTATTCTTGGAGTAATGGCAGCAGGTGCATTTACAGGATTCCACATTTATTATGCCAATACATGGTGGAAGGATCAGAGGGATTACTTTAAGTTTGCAGCAGACGGATATTATGCAAGGAACATGGATAAAGCTTCCCATATATATACCGCTAACTTTTTTGCTTCAGCAACATCGGTAGCGTATGAATGGGCGGGGCTCTCGCCATCCAAAGCGTTGATGTATGGAGCTATAACCTCACTTGCATATGAAACCTATATCGAGATAAATGACGGGTTCGCTCCTAACTGGGGATTCGACTGGGGCGATATGGGCGCCAATGTTTTTGGAGCGGTGTATCCAATTTTGCAGAACCTCGCTCCCCCGCTGAAACATATAAATTTTAAATGGAGCTTCAATCCGGAGTGGATAAAAAAGAAGACAACCAATTCCGATGACCTTCTGGATGATTATACCAACATGACTTTCTGGCTGAGTGTAAACCCGATGCTTGTTTTGCCGAAATCAGTAACGAAAGCAAAATTCTATCCAAACTTCCTGGCTTTGGCACTTGGAATGAGCATTCAGAACGCAAGCCATGTAACCGGCAGCACAAATGCCAAAACCGAATGGTTTTTAGCATTAGATTGGGATGTAAACCAGCTACCGGGTAAATCAGATTTTATGAAGAAATTGAAGAAAATCCTCAATTTTTACCACTTCCCATCACCCGCCGTAAAATTTTCACCGGAGGGTGTTTGGTACGGACTTTATTTTTAAGTATTTTTCTCTTATTTTTGTAGCTTTAATCATAAAGAGGCACCAGCTAAACAATTATCAACTATGGCAAAACAACAAACATTCGCCGATAAAGCAGGCAAATTAGGCAAAAAAGCTGAAACAGTTATCGATCCCGAAACAGGAAAAGAAGTTAAGCTTATAAACGTAAAGCTCATTGAATCAGTAAAAACTGAAAAAGGCACCTGGAAATTCCTTGAGAGGATGCAGAAGGTGTATGAAACATCATTAAAGCCATATAAACCGTAAAGTATCTGAAAATTTTAATTCAGCAGGAAAAGTTCTACTATGTCAAAAGTTTGTCAGTTAACAGGAAAAAAGCCGCTTTCAGGAAACCACGTTTCTCACGCGCATAATAAAACCAAAAGGAAACAGCTCCCTAACCTCAGAGTAAAGAGGATATGGGTTGAAGAAGAGAACAAATTCGTTACTCTCAGGATCTCTACCAGCGCTTTGAGGACCCTCAAGAAAAAAGGGTACACAAAAATGATGGCAGAGCTTAACAGCGCAAGCTAAATTCCCAAAGGTTTATCAGAAATTTTACAGGAGTGTAAATCTTTTTTACACTCCTCTTATTTTGGATAAAACTTTTTATTAAGTCTTCCCCGCATATTAAATTGCATAGCATACCAGAAATCAGCATCATCATCCCTACACTGAATGAAGAAAAGCTCATAACGCAGACCCTTAGCCAATTCACACCCAAATTGAAACAGAAATACTCCATCGAAATAGTTATATCCGATGGCGGCAGCACAGATAATACACTGAACATGCTCAAGCCTGCGGCAGATAAGATTGTCATGAAAGAACCGGGCACAATTCAGAATATATCTATGGGAAGAAATGCAGGGGCTAAAGCCGCGTCGGGCAAACTGCTGTATTTCTTTAATGCTGATACTATCATTGAAGATACAGAAAAGTTTTTCAGCAATACCACTGAGGCTTTCAAAGATGAGAAAAATCTTGCACTCACCTGCCGGTTCCATGTTTTCCCTGAAGAGGTGAAGCTCTCGGACAGGCTTTTTCATGGGTTCTATAATAATTACGTTAGAGTGCTGAACGCTGTTGGTATGGGAATGGGACGCGGTGAATGCCATATGATAAGAAGTGAAGTGTTTAATATAGTAAGCGGGTATAATGAACTGCTGGCAGCGGGTGAAGATTATGACCTGTACAGACGTATCAAGAAGTTTGGCGCGGGGCGGATAAAATTCCTGAGCAATTTGAGGGTATATGAATCGCCGCGCAGGTACAGGAAATTTGGCTACATGAGTGTATTCAGGGACTGGACGAAGAATTCATTTTCGGTATTCTTTAAGAATAAGTCGGTAAGCAAGGAGTGGGAGCAAGTAAGGTAGAAGCATAATGTCAAATGAGAAGTGAAGCATAAAGCTTCTTACATTATTAGAAGTAAAATGTAGTCGGCATGGCTTGCCTGCCGACAATTTTGAAGTTATAAATTAGAATTTGTCGAATAGCAAAGACTTACTTTTATTCTGATAAACTTGAAGAGAATTGATTACAGGCGGGCAAGCCGCGCCTGCTACAAAAAAATACTTTACAACCTCAAATATTCACCTTTCATAATATAATTCTGTACATAATCTTTTATTGAGTCTTCTAACTTCATACAGGGCTTATTATAGCCGGCAGATACTAGTTTCTCCATTTCGGCTTTGCTGTAATATTGGTACTGGTTCATGATATTTTCAGGCATATCTATGAACTCGATCTTCTCCTCTACTCTCATAGCGGCAAACACAGCCCTTGCTGCCTGGAGCCATGACGAGGCCGTTCCGGAGCCGATATTATAGATTCCGGTTTTACTGCCGCCGGTTTTATCCGAGGGATCAAAGAACAATGTCATATCCACAGCATCCTTTACATATACGAAATCGCGCTGCTGCTCGCCATCTTTGAATTCAGGCTTCAATGATCTAAACAGCTTAAGCTTACCTGTAGATTTTATCTGCGAATAAGCTTTATTCACCATACTGCGCATATCGCCTTTATGGTTTTCATTTGGACCGAACACATTGAAGTATTTCAGCCCAACGAACTTGCCGTCATATTTATTTTCCAGCACCCAGAGATCGAATAACTGCTTGGATAAGCCGTATTTATTTAGCGGCTTGAGTCTGGGGATGAGTTCAGTATCATCGCTGAAACCAAAACCGCCATCGCCATAGGTTGCGCCGCTGGATGCATAGATATACTTCGCGTTTTTGTTCAGGCACCACTTGCCAAGTGATTTGGAATACTCAACATTGTTTTCCATGAGGTACTCCATATTATTTTCGGTGGTTGAGCTGCAAGCCCCCATGTGATACACTGCATCAACACTGTAATTTATTGCGCCTTTTTCGATCTGTTTGAGCAAGTCAAGCTTATCGAAGTAATCAGTGTATTTCAGCCCTGAAAGGTTATTTTGCTTGGTACCTTTAGTATCTTCATCAACAATAAAGATATCTGTGAATCCCAATTGATTGAGCTTCCAACAAATCGCGCTTCCGATGAATCCCGCACCGCCTGTTATGATTTTCATAAACAATAAATATAAACCTAATTTATAAATTAAGCAACTATTATATTTCTAACTTGAAATAAAGCTCCTTGTACTTAACTTAATACAATTACTAACCATTAAAACATAAAGTAAAATGAAAAAAACACTTTTCCTGTTCGCACTTTTACTTTCAATATTTCTAGTTTTTAAAGATTCAAAAGGTATTGTCAATAACCTGAATCATTCATTAACTTGCCCAACATCGGACCTACCTTGTTGCAACAATGGTTATATTCCTGGTGTTAGCCAATTCGGTTTATGCTGTATTAATGAAAATGGCGATATGGTTGAAATTGCAATTTCAGGGTCTTGTTGCCAACATTTATGGTATATTAATGGAAATAATCCACCGTCTCCATACGCACAATGTAAGCAGT
>JACSRQ010000139.1 GCA_014879675.1 Ignavibacteria bacterium | reverse complement strand
TGTGTTCGCTATACAAAAATAATAAACTCTCAGGAGGCTTTCTATTTAAACATAAGGTCTTCGGAGGGGATTTAGGGGAGGTCCGGAATGCAAAACTTCGGAACACGGCTTTTGATCACGCCCCTATAGGGCTTTTTATTTCATGTGTTTTTGTACCGATGGGCTGCACCCATCGCTGATGTATAACGCCCTTTCAGGGCTCCATGTCATCGGATGAGTAAGCCGCCCATAAAAAAAGCCGGGTTGGAAAACCCGGCTTTGTGTTACATGAAATTTTCTGTGTTACATGAAATATTTTCTGTGTTACAGCTTTATTGTTTCTTCGCTGCCGATATTCGAGATCTGCGACACAATATTCTCGTCGCTTGCAACCAGATCTTTAATCGTGAAATCCTTCAGCACGCCGTCAACAGCGCTTTGCAGCATTTGCCACAGGCTGCGGATGGAGCAATCAATTGAATGCGTACAGATCGAAGCCGAACCGCTGTGATCGCTGCAGAACTCATCATCAAAGAGCTTTCCGCCAAGCGAATCAAGCACATCCTTCACAAGTATCTCGTCCGCGGGACGGCTGAGCGTATAGCCGCCTATCTGCCCGCGTGAGCTTGCGAGGAACCCGCCAAGCCTCAATGCGCGAAGTATCTTCGCGGTATTGTGCGTGGTGATACCTTCTGCTTTGCTGATCTCGGGAATTGTGAGGCCCTTTTCACCGGCTTCACGCGCTACCCTCAGAAGGCATCTTAATCCGTATTCTTCCTGTGTGCTGAATTTCATTTCTTCAGTTCCGCTTAGTTACCGCTGTATTTCGGAATTTTTGAACCGCATGCTTTTGCATGAAGTATGGCATCATACTGTTCCTTCGGAACCGATGGGCCTTCTTTTTTGCAATGCTCATTAAATGCCGCTGTAAGCTCTTCGGCTACCATATCAGCGGTTTTGCCTTCAATGTTCATTCTCTGCATCAGGAAAACCAGCTCTCCATCTTTGAACAAAGCCATGTATGGCGAGGATGGCGGAATGCCCGGGAGGAAAACAGATCTAAGGTGATCAACTGAATCCCTATCCTGCCCCGCAAATACTGTTGTTATCCTGTCGGGGATCTTGCCGTTCTGCAATGCCATTGTTACACCCGGCCTTGCACTGCCGGCTGCACATCCGCAAACGGAGTTTATCATAACAAATGTTGTGCCTTCTTTTTCGCCGAGGTATTTATCAACATCAGCAGGTGTAAGCAGCTCAGTAAATCCTGCCGCGGTTAATTCATCCCTCATAGGCTGAACCGCTTCCGGGTCGTATATCGGTCCTCTTGTGTTAATCTGGAACATGTTATTTTATAATTTAGATTTTTAGAAAAACTTTTTTTCGTTTGAACTGTGTAAATCAGTATCAGCAACAGCTAATACAGATTCAGCTGAAGCTTGGCTTCTTCGCTCATTAGGTGCATACCCCATGGCGGATCCCAAACAACCCGCACCGTGCAGCCTTTTACGCCGGGTATAGAGCGGATCTTGCCTTCAACTTCCGGCGGCAGAGAACCTGCCACGGGACATGCCGGCGAAGTAAGCGTCATTTCAATATCTACATTTGCTTCATCATCAATATTAACTGTGTACACCAGCCCGAGCTCGTATATGTTTACCGGTATCTCCGGGTCATAGACACTCTTTAATGCTTCAACCACTGCATTGTTCAGCTCTGCCTTATCAACAGGGCCGCTGGTTTCTCCGGCGGGTGACTTTACTTCTTCCGTATTCTGTTCTGTGTTTTCTGCCATTGTTTTAATTTTGCTGTTTGGCTTTATAGGCCAGGGCATACATTTTCATTTGTTTAATCATTGCAGCAAGGCCGTTGGCCCTCGTCTGTGCAAGATGCTGCTTCAGCCCTATCTTATCTATGAAATCAAGCTTTGCGTTCAGTATCTCATCCGGCGTTCTGCCCGAAAGTACTCTTACAAGAAGTGCTATAAGCCCTTTAACTATTGTTGAATCGCTATCTGCCTTAAAATCTATAGTGCCATTTGAACCTGTTGTGGTAAGCCATACACTCGACTGGCAGCCTTTAACTTTGTTATCATCATTTCTTTCAGATTCGGGATAGTCGTTTAGCTTTTTGCCAAGCTCTATCAGGTATTCATATTTATCCTGCCAGTTATCAAAAAAACTGAACTCATCGGTTATTTCTTCTTCTGTTTCCTGTATCGACTTCAATTGTGTCATTCCCACGAATGCGGGAATCCATTAATTTCATTTATCTGTAAAAACTTCTTTTGTATTGCATTCCCGCGAAGGCGGGAATCCATTTATCATTTTAATATGTCAATCACTTTCTTCAATGCCTTTATGAATACATCAACTTCTTCTTTAGTATTATAGAAGGCAAACGAAGCGCGAACAGTTCCCGGCAAACAGAGCTTATCCATAAGCGGCTCTGTGCAATGCTGGCCTGTACGAACTGCTACGCCGTGTGTATCAAGCATTATACCTATATCAAGCGCGTTCAATCCGTTTACTACAAACGAGAGAACACTCGCTTTATTCTGCGAAGTACCTATTATGCGGATACCATCAATTTTCAATATTTCTTCCGTTGCATGATCAAGCAGCATTTTTTCCTGCTCTTCAATTGCTCCGAAACCGATAGAATTTATATAATCGATCGCTGCATTCAGCCCAACTGCGCCTTCTACATTGGGTGTACCTGCTTCGAACTTCATCGGCAGCTCGTTATACGTAGTGCCTTCAAAACTTACACGGCTTATCATATCACCGCCGGTCTGGTAAGGCGGCATAGCTTCGAGCAATGATTCTCTGCCGTAAAGAACACCGATACCCATTGGACCGTACATCTTGTGGCCGGAAAAAGCATAAAAATCCGCGCCGATATCACGCACGTCAACATGGGTGTGGTGGATCGCCTGCGCGCCATCAATAAGTACTGCTATTTTTGGATTCTTAGCCTTTGCAAGCCTGACAATTTCTTTTACCGGATTAATTGTGCCGAGTGAATTTGAAATATGCGAAACTGCCACAATTGCGGTTTTATCCGATAGCAGCTTTTTATACTCTTCAATTACAAGCTCACCCTTTTCGTTTACGGGAATTACTTTAAGGTGTGCCTTCCTGTTTTGGCAAAGTACCTGCCACGGAACAATGTTGGCGTGATGCTCAAGCTCTGATACTATTACTTCGCTGCCTTCGTTCACATTCTGAAGGCCGTATGAATATGCTACCAGATTGATAGCTTCGGTAGTGCCGCGTGTAAATATTATTTCTCTTTCGCTAGCGGCGTTGATAAATTCTTTTACACTTATCCGTGCATTTTCATAGGCAGCGGATGCTTCCATACTTATAGAGTAAACGCCCCTGTGAATATTTGCGTTATAGCGTGAGTAATAATCCGAAATTGCATTTATTACACTGACCGGTTTTTGCGAGGTGGCGGCATTATCGAGATAGACCAAAGGCTTGCCATCGATCTCCCTGTTTAGTATGGGGAAATCCCTGCGAACCTCATCAACATCAAATATTTTTTTAATCAGTGTATCCTGCAATTGAGTAGTTTAAATTATTTTTTTTCAGTACATCCAAACTGCCCTAAATATTACCTCACCCCCGTCCCCTCTCCTGAAAGGAGAGGGGCGCAAGGAAGAATCTGTTCAGGCTATTTCAGCTTTTCGTGTACTAAATGATTCAAGTGATCGTGCAGCACTTCGTTTTCAATTGTCTCGAAAATATCATTTGCGAATGCGCGTATCAAAACTGTTTTTGCCATTTCTTCGCCAATTCCGCGTGAACGGAGATAGAACACAGCCTCATCATCAAGCTGACCTATCGCAGCGCCGTGTGAACATTTTACATCATCCGCATATATTTCAAGCTGCGGCTTTGTATCTATTACAGCGGTATCTGAAAGCAATATTGCCTTATTAGACTGGTACGCATTGGTTTTCTGCGCATCTTCCCTAACAAACACTTTGCCGTTGAATACTCCGCGTGAACTATCATTCAATACGCCTTTATACATTTCATTGCTCTGGCAATTCGGCTTTGCATGGTCAATCAGCGTATGGTTATCAACATGCTGGCTGCCTTCGGTAAGGTACAATCCGTACAGGTTACCCGTTGAGTGCTCGTCATCAAGCAGAATGTTGGTATCATTCCTCACGATACTTCCGCCCAGCGTTACGCTGTAATGCGTGAATATTGAATTCTTTCCGAGGCGCGCCTGTGTGCGGTTAACATGAAATGACTTCATGTTCTCGCGCTGCAGCCTGTATATTTCAACGTATGAATTATCGCCTACTGAAACTTCGTTCACGGTATTTGTGAAATTTTCTTCTTCTGAAAGGCTGTGATAGCTTTCAATTATTTTCACGCGTGAATTTTTTCCGGCAACAATAATATTTCTGGGCTGCGAGATCAGGTTCTTTCCTGATGCGCCCGACAGGTTCAGTATATGTATATGGCCGTCAACTTCAGTATTATCGGGTACAATAATAACCGTACCTTCTTTCGCGAATGCGGTATTCAGCGCGGTGAAGCCGTTATCAATACCCGCGAACCTGCCGAAATACTGCATCACAAGCTCCGGTTCATTTTTAAGCAGCGCGTCAAGATTCTCTATCCTAATACCGGCTGCCTGTTTGGTAATATGCGAAAGCTCTTTGGAGTAGCTGCCGTTCACAAATACTATCAGGCTTGCTTTAAGTCCGGGTATGAGGAACTGCTCTATCGCTTTCTTGTTAGTCTTTACATCTGCCGAAGTTATAAAGTCATGTTTCAGTATCGGCGCAATATTGGTGTACTTCCAGTCTTCATTTTTTACCGTGGGGAAATCGAGCTCATCAAATTTTTTGATGGCAGCCTTGCGCAGCTGGTGGAACGGTGACTTTGATTCGCCGTTCATTCTTTCTTCAACATTGTTGAATGCGCTTATAAACTTATTTTTTGATTGTGAATTATCCATTTTTCCTTTTTAACTGAATTGATTCTTTAACCTGCAACCTTTAACCTGCAACCTGCAGCCTGTATCCTGCAGTTTTTAAACAGAAGCTTCGACCGGCTCGGTTACCCAGTCATATCCTTTTTCTTCAAGCTCAAGTGCAAGCTCTTTGCCGCCTGATTTAACAATTCTGCCGTTAACCAGCACGTGAACAAAATCGGGCACGATATAATTAAGCAGCCTCTGGTAATGTGTTACCACTATCACAGCATTTTCTTTATTGCGGAAGAGGTTCACGCCGTTCGATACTATCTTTAACGCGTCGATATCAAGTCCGGAATCGGTTTCATCAAGCACAGCAAGTTTGGGCTGCAGCATCTGAAGCTGGAATATCTCGTTGCGCTTTTTCTCGCCGCCTGAAAAGCCCTGGTTAACCGAACGGTTTATCAGCTTCTGATCGATGCCAACTAGCTTCATCTTTTCCTTCATATATTTCAGGAAGTGCATCGCGTCAAGCTCTTCGAGTCCGTGATGTTTGCGTATCTCATTCAGCGCGGTTTTAAGGAAAGTTGCATTGCTTACACCGGGAATTTCTACCGGGTACTGGAATGCAAGGAACACGCCTTCGCGTGCGCGCTCTTCCGGAGACATCTCAAGGATATCTTTACCGTCAAGCAATACTTCGCCGCCGGTTATTTCGTATCCATCTTTACCTGCCAGCACATTTGCCAGCGTGCTTTTGCCGGAACCGTTTGGTCCCATGATGGCGTGAACTTCACCTGCATTTACCTGCAGGTTTATTCCTTTTAAAATCTCTTTTTCTTCTACCCTTGCAAAAAGGTTTTTTACTGTTAACATTTAAGATGTTTTCCTTTGTGATTATATATTTTTATAGTTTTATTTCTGTTCCGGGGGAGGCCATGCTCCTAATATTTGACGGATCGCGACAATTTTACCAAGGTGATATGTGTTATGTATGATGAGTGAAACAACGTAATCCTCAACAAGCCAACCGGGTTCATCTTCTTTTTTAAGCTCTTCAGTGTTACCTGTGAACCGGATCATTTTATCAAGCAGCCCGAGGAAATGCTCAACGAGTTTATCCCATTCTTCCTGTGTTTTAGCCTGTTCCAAAGGGAATACTTCGCCGTTTGCCCATTTTTTATCAAGCTCTTCGTCACGGTTTATGACTATTTGAGCCCAACCGTCAGCATGCCACAGCTCATCATAGATAGTATGCATTCCCTCAGCCGGCGGTGTTGTAGCATGCTCAACGGTTAATCCTTCAAGTATGCGTCTCCTTTCGGGAAACTCACCACTCAGGATGAAATGCTGCCATTTATTATTGAGCTCAGCCATGAACTTATCCTACGCTTCCTTCAAGAGAAATGCTAAGAAGCTTCTGCGCCTCTACTGCAAACTCCATCGGCAGCTCGCGGAATACATCTTTGCAATATCCGTTCACTATCAGGTTGATAGCATCTTCCTGTGCAATACCGCGCTGCCTTAAGTAGAACAGCTGGTCTTCACCTATTTTTGAGGTTGTTGCTTCGTGTTCAACTTTTGCCGAGTGATTGCTTACCTCGATGTATGGAAAGGTATGTGCGCCGCATCTATCACCTATCAGCAGGGAATCGCACTGCGTGAAGTTCCTCGCGTTATCGGCATTTTTATGTACTTTTACTAAACCGCGGTATGAGTTATTGCTCAGCCCTGCGGATATACCTTTTGATACGATCGTACTTTTTGTGTTCTTGCCAAGATGTATCATCTTGGTGCCGGTATCTGCCTGCTGGTGATTATTTGTTACAGCAACCGAATAAAACTCGCCCACAGAATTATCACCCTGCAGAATGCAGCTCGGGTACTTCCATGTAATTGCGGAACCGGTTTCTACCTGTGTCCACGTAATTTTCGAATTATTGCCTCTGCATGCACCGCGCTTTGTTACAAAATTATATATACCGCCCTTGCCTTCTTTATCACCGGGGTACCAGTTCTGAACGGTTGAGTATTTTATTGTGGCATCATCCATTGCTATGAGTTCAACAACTGCCGCGTGAAGCTGGTTTTCATCTCTCATAGGTGCCGTGCAGCCTTCGAGGTAGCTAACATACCCGCCTTCATCGGCAATGAGCAGTGTTCTTTCAAACTGTCCGGTGCCGCTGGTGTTTATGCGGAAATATGTTGAGAGCTCCATCGGGCATCTTACACCTTTTGGTATGTAGCAGAATGAGCCGTCGGTAAATACCGCTGAGTTCAGCGCTGCGTAAAAATTATCAGTATAAGGAACAACGGAGCCGATGTATTTTTTGATAAGTTCGGGATGTTCCTGTATAGCTTCGCTCATTGAGCAGAAAATTATTCCAAGCTTCGAAAGCTCAGCCTTAAATGTTGTTGTTACCGAAACGCTGTCGAATACAGCATCCACTGCAACACCGGAAAGCCTCTTCTGTTCCTGCAGGGATATGCCAAGCTTTTCGAATGTTTTCAGAAGCTCGGGGTCAACTTCATCCAACGACTTCAGCTCCGGCTTATGTTTAGGCGCTGCGTAATATATTATATCCTGGAAATCAACTGCGGGGTATGTAATATTTGCCCACGTGGGTTCCTTGCTGTTATGCAGTGTAAGCCAATGCTTATATGCTTTTAATCTCCACTCAAGCATCCACTCCGGTTCATTTTTCTTTGCTGATATTATCCTGATCGTATCTTCGCTTAGTCCTTTAGGGACTATATCCATTTCAATATCTGTCTGGAAGCCATATTTGTAGTCTTTTATGGCAAGCTCTTCTACATTGCTTAGTTCTGTGCTCATCTATATATAGAGTGAAAATTTTAGGTTGAATTGATTTTATTGTACAAAAATAGCCTATCTATACAAAAAAGTCAAGATTATAAACAGGGTATACTGTCAAAATTGTAAACATATGCTAAATCTGCATCTTATCTATCTGCTCGAGCAACCAGATCTTGTTTTCTATCTTTTCGGCTTCCATGGCAGACAGGTCCTTACGGATCTCGTACAGGTTTTTCCTGTCCCCACCAAGATGTACATTCAGTATCCTTCTGGTAAAATGAAGAAAGTTGATATTCCTGATTTTTTTGTACTGGGTAAGAACTTTAGAGCGGGAAAGGAAATGAAGACCTGAATCTATTATACTGGTACAAATTTCAAAGTCGCCTTTTTCAAAATGTATTCTTAAACGAAGATTAGAAACCCTGCCCTGGTATTCGTCACTTTCGATGGATACCTTTCCGAGTAGTTTCAAAGCCTCTTCATAATTTTTTAGCCTGAAATTCAGCTGGCTTTTGCAGTATGTATAAGCATTTTCTTTTGGATCAGGTCTAAGCTGAAGCCTGTACTTTTCTATGAACTGTTCAGCCCATTCATAATCTTTTCTTATCATTGCAGTTGATGCAACCGAAATAAATGAAGTATCCGAAAAATATTTACCTTCACGCGGGTACAGTTCATGTTCTACCGAATATTTCAGCAGCCTGTAGTGCTCTCCCCTGAAAAAGGAGTTTCCACGTGCATACTGCACTGTACAATAATTATAAAGCACTATGAAAACAAATCTCCTTTCAGAAGCCGAGAGCTTATCTTTGTTTTCTTCAAGAAGGCCTATAATCTTCTCATAAGTTTCCCTGTCTGTCTCTTCTTTATCAAGAAGCATGACATTATACAGGATGTAGATAGTGGGGTTCTCTATCGGAGGATGGCTATCGAAATATTTAAGTATGATCTTGATTATCTCATACTCCGGCCTTTGATCACTGATAAAACGGCCCGAGAAGTTTACCACAGCATAAAGCAGGAATCTGTATAGCGCGTAGTTTGTAAAATGATATATATCGCGGTCATCATAATCTGTCACGGACTTTTTTCGTTTGTTGGATTCGATAGCATAGTATAGGTCGTTTTCCACCCGTGAATAATAATACTCATTCATAAAATACTCTTCATCCAGAATACCTTCAGCGTAAAGCTTTTTTCTTGCGTCCTTCATTACGCTGTTGAAGCTGTTTTCAAGCTCACGAACATATAGCTGTTCAAGCGTTAGCCTCTTCTTCACATGTACTTTCTTTTCCAGCTCACATTGAGCAAGGAAATCGTGACAGAGCTCAAGCAGCCTCGAAAACAGGTCTCTTATTCTTTTATCTTTATACGGCTCATCCCCGTAAAATTCTCTATAGATCTCTTCTCTGGTTATAGTTTTGAATGAAGAGTGATGAGATCTCAGAAGACCGAACAGTTTTGTCATTTGCTGGCTCGTATTGAAGTATGGTGAGTTAAGGAAAATCCCCAGTTTATCCATTTCCTCTTCGTTCAAGCTCCGAAGCAGTTCCGCAATTTTTGTAGTTTCAATTCTCATTTTCGCTTCGACATTTGACTACAAAATAATACAATTTATTCGATTTTTCCATGCTTTTTAAAATTTCTCGCTTCGACATTCTTGTTTTATTTTCTTTTACATGACTTCAAATTGTGTTATATATTTGAGTAATTCAAACATTAGGATTTACTTAAAACAAACACCAATATGAAGCCAGCAACTGTGTTTTATATAAAAAGCATCATGGCATTGGAACAATCAATGAATAAAAAGTAAAAAGATGTCAGCACATTCATTCCAAATAAAAGAAAGATACTTTATCGAGCCCGGTTTCGGGATAAGTGGCTGGGTGATGCGAAAAGAAGGCTCAGGTTCTGTTGTAAAGAAAGCTAAGCACAGAAACCTCCTGCTCTACTTCGCAGAAAAAACGCTCTTTCACAAAAATGCGGAGCTTAGGATCTGCGACAGCAACGGAATGATCGAAGACATTATAGATTTTTCAAAGCAATTCACTTTTTAATTTATCTGACTTCGGCGTGTATTGAATAAAGATTATAGGCCACCTATCTAACATAAAGGGCGAAATGTTACAAATTCATATATTTCTTAGTATATTTATAAGTGTAGTTTCGCCTTTTTTGAAAAATTTATGAAAGGGAATTCATTATGACCAATTATAGTGGCCAAAACAGTATTGATCAGGAAGTAATTAATTTCACAGCAGAATACACCCATACGTCTCCGGAAGACCTCAACGATAGCACGGTGCTTGCATCTATCGGCATCGTATCAGATGAAGAACGGGTTCAGTACATGGTGGAAGTAGAAGAACGTTTCGGACTTATATATGAGCCGGGCGACCAGGACGGCATATACATTATAGGTGAAGTAACAACTTTCATCGAAAAAAAGCTGGGCGATAGCGCAGCAGCAGGCAAGTAGTATAATTATTCTTTAAATCAGTAGAATTTAAAAGCCTCTTTTCGGGAAACCGGAAAGAGGCCTTTTCATTTCTCAAACCCTGAAACGATCTAAAAATAATCGCTAAAACCCGAATTTTGGGCAAAAAAAAAGCAGCAGGTTTTTTCGGAACACTGGGAGCGTTCGTACTAAAAACGTTAGCCACCCTTACCTAGCTAACT
>JACSRQ010000218.1 GCA_014879675.1 Ignavibacteria bacterium | reverse complement strand
CAGATGTGTATAAGAGACAGCTGCTACCACAATATTGCTGAACCAGGAGATATACAAAACCATTGAAGCCGAAGGCAGGACAAAGGGCTGGAACTTCATGTTCAGCCATCTCGAAGAAATTTTAACCAATAAACTAAATTAATATTTACCAAATGGCAAAAGATAAAGGTACCAAGGAATCACCCTGGAAACTCAAAACTCCTCCCGGAACATCTGATTACGAAATGTATAAAGACGTAAAGGATGGCAAAGAAGTGATAGTATGCACAGTAGGCAAAACTGTTTTGCTTTATGATGCCCGATGCCTGAAGGACCTGCATGATATGCTGAAGAAACACGGCGACTGGATGGAGCTCGGAAGCGCAGATGAACAAAAACCAGCTAAAGATGGTACCGTGGAAGCATGGGGAAGGTCACCCAAGAATCCCGTTGGCGGTTGGTATGGCCTGAAGAAAGGACTTCGCGGCAGGTTCGGAATGTACATTCCCCCGTTGATGGAAGAGCTGGGACTTGCTGAGCTTGAACATAATCCGAGAAATAACAGAATGAGGGCAAAGTAATAATGAAAACAGTAAAAGTACAATATAGAGTAAAGCCCGGCTTCGCTGAAACAAACAAAGCGAATATTTCGAAGGTGATGCAGGAGCTACGTGAGTTAAATGATGACGGGATAAAATATTCAGCATTTACATGTGGTGACGGGCAAACATTTATTCACCTGGCAATGTTCAGTGATGAAAGCGGTCAGCAGAAGCTGAACGGACTGGATTCATTTAAAAACTTCCAGGCAGCGCTAAAGGAAAGCGAACCAGTTGAACCGCCAAAACCGGAGTTGCTTGAGCTTGTTGATTCAACCTACGAGATATTCTGAAAATCCGGTGAAGTTGATTCGACACCAACTTCACTTACGCAAACTTATCATACTCGCCGTTTAGGAACGGATTGTTCGCTCTTTCCTCACCAATTGTAGTTTCATCCATGTGTCCGGGGTAAAGCATATAATCATCGGTATACCTGAAGATTTTATTTTGTATTGAATCCATAAGAACATTTATATCCCCCATCCAGAGATCCGTGCGGCCTATCGATCCGTTGAAAACCGTATCGCCTGCAAAGATCACCTTCTCTTTTTCATCCACAAAACATACACTGCCCGGCGAGTGTCCGGGCGTATGCAGAATCTTAAAAACTGTATCCGCTAATTTCACTTCGCTCTTTTCATCAATAAACTCATCCGGAGCAGGCGGTTTTGGGAATGTTACTCCAAACATCGCGCCCTGGTCAAGCGCCTTATCGATAAGTGGCATATCATCCTTATGCATCAGCAGGGGGACACTCCACATCTTCTTAGCCCAATCATTTCCCATAATGTGATCAATATGTCCGTGCGTATTTAATATCAAGCGGATGTTAATATTGTTTTGAGAAATGTATTTCAGTATCTCTTTCTTTTCGAAATCTTCAAACGCTCCGGGATCAATAATAACCCCATCATGCGAATTTTCATCCCAGTAAACAAAGCAGTTCATAGAAAACGGGTTAACCGTAAATGTTTTGGTGCGCATTTTGATTTTTCTGCCGGGGTTAGCCTCCGGCTTATGATTTTATGTATAGTTATTAACTGTTTTTTTGGATATTTTTGCAATTTACAATGAAAGAGAACGATAAAACAGGCAAACGTTCAGATAGTCCTCTCACACCCAAGCCCCGAAAAGAGACTGTAATTGCTTTAAATAAAAGGGCTTACCATGACTTCGAAATACTGAATAAGTATGAAACGGGCATTGTGCTGCAGGGAACAGAGGTAAAGTCGCTGCGTGACCATAAAGCCAGTCTGGTTGATGCGTATGCGAGGGTGAAGAAGGGCGAAGTGTGGCTATACAATGCCAATATTGCGGTTTATAAGCTCGGCACATTCACGAATCATGAGCCTTCAAGCACCCGCAAGCTTCTGATGAAGAAGAGTGAGATAAAAAAGCTGAACGAAAAGCTTAAGGATAGAAGCCTTACACTTATTCCGCTGAAGCTTTTTTTCCAGGGTCCATATGTTAAGGTTGAGCTTGGACTCGGTAAAGGCAAGAAGCAATACGATAAACGCGAATCGATCAAGAAGGCAGAAGTGAACCGTAAACTGAAGAGAGTTAAGATATAAGATTAGGCTATAGGTGGGAGTTTAGATTTCAACAGAAGCATTAATCATCCACACAGTGTCTGCACTCCAAAAGAAACAATTTTGTTTTTAGCCCCGAAGGGGTGTGATATAACAGCGATGGGCGGAGCCCATCGGCAGCAAGTCAGCGATTCAAAGCCCTGAAAGGGCATAATTAAGATAACCCAAAAGAAGCAAACAAAAAAACACTAATACAGAAAGATATAGATTCCCGCTTTCGCGGGAATGGCAATAAAAACATATGGCATTCCCAACATTAAACGAACAGATAGATCTCATCAAACGCAACACGGTTGAGATAATTCCCGAAGAAGAACTTGTGCGGAAGATTGAAAAATCCATAAAGGATAACAAACCGCTCAGGATAAAGCTCGGATGCGATCCCTCGCGTCCGGACCTGCACATTGGCCACGGCGTAGTGCTGCAGAAGCTTAGGGATTTCCAGGATCTCGGACACAAGGCTGTGCTTATCATCGGTGATTTTACCGCTATGATAGGCGATCCATCCGGCAAAAGCAAAACCCGTCCGGCTCTAACACTTGAAGAGACACGCATAAACGGCAAAACATATTTCGAACAGGCATCAAGAATTTTGCTTGAGAAAGATCTTGAGATACGATATAATTCAGAATGGCTCGATAAGATGACATTCAGCGATGTGATAATGCTGGCAAGCAAATACACTGTTGCGCAGATCTTAGAGCGCGATGACTTCACCAAACGTATGGCAAGCAAAACACCGATCAGTCTGCATGAGCTGCTCTATCCATTAAGCCAGGCTATGGATTCCGTTGCCGTGAAAAGCGATGTTGAGCTTGGCGGCACCGATCAGAAGTTCAATCTGCTGGTTGGCCGCGCTATACAGGAAGCTTATGAAATGGCTCCCCAGTGCATCGTAACCTGCGAGCTGCTTGAAGGCACCGACGGCGTTGAGAAGATGAGCAAGTCGCTTAACAACGCCATTTGTTTTACTGACCTGCCTAAGGATATTTTCGGCAAGGCTATGAGCATTCCTGATTCGCTTATAATGAAATACTACACACTTGGCACTATGCTCAGCGATACTGAGCTGGCGGAAATAAAGACAGAGCTTGATAATCCCGCAACTAATCCACGTAACCTGAAGGTAAGGCTTGGTTATGAGCTTGTGAAGAAGTATTATGACGAAGTATCTGCAAAATACGCGCAGGAAGAGTTTGAGAAGATATTCAGCAAGAAAGAAATTCCTGATGATATCCCCGAGTTCAAACTTGATGCGAAGGAAGTAAAGCTGGTCACGATCATTAAAGAAAACAACATGGCTGCATCTTCAGGCGAAGCAATCCGGCTGATAAAGCAGGGCGGCGTAACTATCGATGGCGAGAAGATCACCGACGATAAGCATATTGTTAAGCCAGAAAAGGACTTCGTACTGAAAGTGGGCAAACGCAGATTTTTACGGGTTAAAGTCTGATATACGAAGTTTATTTGATTTGTGTTCAGCTTTAATTTAAATAATATTAAAATCTGCTATTTGTTAATTGCTATTTGATATTTGATATATGCTGTTTGATTTAGATTAAAATTATTATATTTGCGCATTGTAACTCACCTATTTTTCAGACAACCAAAAAAACCGGAGAAACAAAAAGAAATTGTTCAAACCTACTAAAATCTTTTTCACCAAGGGTGTTGGAAGACACAGGGATTATCTGCAGTCATTTGAGTTAGCATTAAGAATGGCAGGCATTGAAAAATGCAACCTTGTATCGGTATCAAGCATTTTTCCTGCAGGCTGCAGGAGGCTTTCAAAGGAAGAAGGCGTGAAGCTGCTTGAGCCCGGACAGATAACTTTCTGCGTTATGGCGAGAAATTCCACAAACGAAGCGAACAGACTGATTGCCGCCTCTATAGGTGTTGCGCTGCCAAGCGATGGCAACCAATACGGCTATATTTCAGAGCATCATCCGTTCGGTGAATCTGAAAAGATCTCCGGTGAGTATGCCGAAGATATCGCGGCACAGATGCTTGCAACCACTTTGGGAATTGAGTTCGACCCCGAACAGGCATGGGATGAAAGAGAGCAGGTTTATAAGGCCAGCGGACAGATATACAAAACATTCAATATTACACAATCCGCTGAAGGCGACCGTGCCGGTATTTGGACAACGGTGATCTCTGGCGCTGTTATGTTGCCGTAATGAAGGGATTATTTTGAAGAAATGCCTCATAGCTGCTAACGGACTCCTTACAAAAGCTGAGCTTGAAAGGTTCACGAAATTAAATAAGCCCCGCAAGGTGATAGATATTATCGCCTGTGACGGGGCTTCTGATTTTTTGGTGAAGGAGAAAATAACTCCGGATGTTGTGATTGGTGATATGGATTCAGCATCCGCTGTAACCATGAGAAGCATAACAGCCGCGGGTATTCCGGTTATTAAACAAATGGGACAGGATAAAAATGATCTAGAAAAAGCTTTGGACTATGCCCTATCAGAAAAATACACAGAGGTAAATGTTATTGGATTTACAGGCAAAAGGTTTGATCACTCACTGAACAACCTTAGTATACTGCTTAGATATTCAAAAAAAACTGTGCTTAGGATGTATGATGATAAGTTCAGGTATTATTTTGTGAGGAATAAAATTGAACTAACCTGTGCCATTGGTACGGTAGTATCGCTGATTCCAATGCCAAAGGCGGCAGGTATAAAAACCATCGGACTCAAATACCCCTTAAACAATGAAGCACTGAAAATGGGAAAACGTGAAGGCGCATTGAATGAATCGGTTAGCGAAACAGTTAGCATTAAGCTGAAAAAAGGTGTGCTGCTGGTGTGTGTTGCTGTTAAAGCAAAATAGGATTTAAAACAATTTTTTTCTTCTGAATCATCTCTTGCAATCGTTATACAATAATATCACCCCTTCGGGGTTATCAGGAATCGGAATAATCCATTTCTACAATAATGTCACTGCTTCGGAGTTGTTTTGAATAATACTTTGACCAGATGTCAGGGCTAAAGCCCGCCGATACCATGACTCTTCTCCCCCACCATAAATGGTGGGGTTAATAATTATGTTCGTGTCATTCGTGCAATTGGTGGTTAAAGCCTTTGATTCTTTTTTTGCCTTTTCACTTTTTACTTCTGCTTTAATTATTTCCATTCAACAATCCTGGTATAATCCCCATTGGTCCGCATTATCACAGCACCGGATTTTGATGTGTTGAGCACGTTGAATCCTGATTCAACTAGCGACTGTGAGAATGATTCGCTGCCCACACGCGTTCTGCCTTTGGGTGATTCACCAATAACTACATACTCCGCCCCGCACTGCAGCAAAAGCTCCGCTGGCGTTATGTGAAATGAACCCGCGCCGGAAGTGCGGAATACCTGGGTGATGAGATCTGTATGAAATAGATAAGCAGTGTTGAAGATATTTTCCTGCTCACCGGCCGCATCGTTAAATATAAATGACTGGTCGCCATAGATAAACTGGCTCATCATAGCGGGTCCGTTTGTCAAACTATCGTAGTAAATGTAAAGCCTGAAGCTGCCTTTTCGATTGACAACTTTAGAAGAGGTAATATATTCAATCTGTACATCCCTGAAGTTTCCCGCAAAAGCCTTGCGTCCCATAACAGGCTTGTAATACACGGGGAGCATTATCTTATCAATTCTGAAATTTGCCTTGAAGAAAAGCAGGTTGCGGAATTCATTCGCATCCATTGAATTCAGTACCAGCAGGTCAACCGTTGTGATACCGCTGCGTTTGAGCTGCGGTATAACTGTCCGCTCGGCAGAATTATATTTTACAGTAGATGTACCCGCATTCACAAGCACAGATGTTCCCTGCGGCATTTTAATCAGTGTACTGTTTGAGTTTCCCGCATAAAGAAATGAAAGCTCTGCTTCATCAGTCTTTTTTGACACATCTCTGAATACCCAATAGTTTGCTGCGATTAATGCTATGATAGTGACCCTATAAACAAAGTTCTTTCTGCTGATGGTTAACCCGAGGACCAGCACTAAATAATAGAAAACAAACATTATAACATCAACAAAGTATGTTTCAACATATGCCAGGTCAAACGAAGCACACAGTTCTATTAACCAAAGCTGAACGTACAGCAGTATGGAATTTAAAGCAGCAAATATCGATGCCAGCCAGATACTTAAGGGTGATACTAATACCATTATAAAACCGATCGCCAGCGCAATATTCGAAAGAGGTATTGCAAACAGGTTTGCCGCAAGTGAAATTATCGAGACTTTTTTGAACATCACGGCAGTAACGGGCAGTGTACCCAATTGTGCGGCAAGTGTTCCCGCAAACAGTGTTGTTACAGCTTTAAAGAACTTCACCGGCATTTTCTTATCATCAAGTGAGCTGTACCAGCGGATCTGCCTCAGACATTTATCAAACAAAGGGTAGATGACAACAAGCGATAGTATTGCTGTAAAGGAAAGAATGAACCCCGCATCAAACAGCTGCCTGGGATCAATAACAAGAATTACCAGCGCCGCAAATGAAACTATGTTGTAGCTGTTCGGCCTGCGCTCAGCTATTTGAGAAATAAGGAATATTGATGCCATTATGACAGCGCGGATAATTGATGGAGTATTTCCGGTGAGCTCCATATAAAACAGCAGACATGATATAGTTATGAATATCTTGTAAGTATTTTTGACCGGCACAAAAAGCAAAATCCCCCATATGATAATTATAACGTATGCCACATTTAGTCCGGATAACGCAATAATATGCGCTACGCCGGCATTGATGAAATTTTCCTTCACCTGTTTAGGAATATTGCTCCGCTCACCGAGAAGCAATCCCTTCAGATACTCGCCTTCGCTTCCGCCTATAAGCTCATCAATTCTGCTTATTGAGTATTCCCTCACCGGGCAAATCACATATGAGCGAAGCAAGTTTGGTTCTTGCCTGCCGGTTACCTTTGTGTTTTCGAATCCGAATGAAGTAAAAACAGCACCCACTCCATGCATCCTCAGGTATTTACCATAATCAAACTCACCCGGATTCCTTTCGCCGGGCAGTTGTTCAAGTCTGCCTTTTACTTCAACAACATCGCCGTAGTTTAGTCCGGCCGGCGCGTCTTCCTTGAACTTGTTTTTATAAATTGATGCGAGAACTGTTCCATGTGCAATTGAATCATTTACCGAAATTACATCAAGCAGCAGCCGTATCCTTTCATCTGTCACTTCCGGACTTTCAGATACAACCGCTTTCAATGTAACATTAAATGGAATACCGCCATCCGTATTTTCTTTCGTGAGCAAAGAGGTAATGCTGTCTGGATCAGATTTGTAATACCCGTACTGAAAGCTGATAATTCCAAAGAGCAGAAGCAGAAAGATGAAGATGAAATAGTACAGCTCGCCTTTAGCGAACAGGTTGTACATTACAATAATAAACGCGGCAATTGTAATGAGTATAATAACAAATACCCCATCATTCAAAACATGGAGGTTAATGCCGGAGTAATAGCTTATTATTATTCCAGCTATAAGAGGCAGTACGGTCAGAAGTGCCGGGTATTTTTTTCCTAAGGTTTTTAGCACATTCAAAAATGGAAAGATTTTGTGAATTTAAAAACACAAAACGTGTGTATTGGGAATAAGTGGAGTACGTTTGCATCATAAAGACCTCCCCTAAATCCCCTCCGAAGGAGGGGACTTCAGCAATCTCAATCAGCATAGTACGTTCCCAAGCTGGAGCTTGGGAACGAGGGAAATACGTTAGTGCCGTAGGCACGAAATATTGGTAGATTTTGGATTGCTAATAATATCCCGTCCCGTACGGGACGGAATAAAAAGGGGACATCTGGTTCTACCCATATTCAATCCCTAACGGGATTGCGAAAAAAGAACCTTTTCAGGAATAGCTTAATTCCAACATGATGAGTTGATATTGGAATCCAACTGATTAGTTCCCAGCCCGGTGCGTGGAAATAAATGCTGCACCATGTAATCTAATTTTCTTTTCTATTGTATCTTCATCCCAATCTGTATATTCTGTTCAAAAAATTTAGTAATTTGCAGGATTAACAAAAAATATGAAACCCATTGTAACTGAAAGGCTCATTATCAGAGAGTTTCGACCCGCCGATCTCGGCGAGATATACCGGATACTTGATGTTGAGCTGAAATTCATCGATTCAACAAAGCAGGATTCATCCATCGGCCAGCGCAAAAAATGGCTTGAGTGGACGATACAGAGCTATGAACAAAACCGCCTGCTGCTTAATCCGCCTTTTGGTGATCATGCCATTGTGCTGAAGGATTCCCTCCAGCTTATCGGCGTTTGCGGACTCGTACCGGTCCTAGCCCCGCTTGGACTCGTTCCCTATTACCGCTACATCGCCGATGCGAAAGACAGCGATCAGAACTATCCGGAAGTCGGGCTCTTCTGCGCAATATCATCACATTACCAGTGCAGGGGATTTGCATACGAGGCATCGATGGGAATGATAAACATGGCATTTGAAAAGCTGAAGCTCAGGCGTGTAGTTGCTATTACACATTTGTATAACAATCCCTCAATTGCCGTACTTAAGAGGTTAGGTATGAAAGTTGAAACTCTGCCTGAGCATAAATGGATGCAGGTTGTAGGGATAATGGAAAACGATGCTGTTTCAAAACAGCTTGGCAAACAGGCAGGGTAAGTAAACCAGAACTTTCTAATTCTAAACATGATAACCGTAAACGGAAAAGAATATAAGTCATTAAACGATGTGCCTGAAGAATTCAAAGTCATCTTCGGCGATAAAAACAACAACGGCATACCTGATTTCGTCGAAGGATTGCTGAACACTGCGGATCTTAAAAAGACAGCACCAATGGAAGCTAACTTCAGCACATTTTTCTACAATGGCAGCCAATACTCCAATATAGATTCACTTCCTCCTGAGGCTAAAGAAAAGGTTAAACAGGGATTCGCGGCATTGGAAAAATCAGGCATGGGAATAATGAAGCCAAAGAACGATCCCCTTAACACCGTGGGCACAACGCAGCAAACAGCTAATACGGGACAGGACAAAATTCCTCAATCACTTCAGCAGGAAGCGCAGCAGGAGCTTCGGCCCGGATTCAAATTCCGCCTCGCTATGACAATAGTTTTTTTCATCCTTGCGCTGGTTTACATTCTGTGGCTTTTGAAAATGGTACCTTGGTAATTAATCAATAAATAAAATGAAATACATTACATCGCAATTTTCCAAATACCTGGTAAAGCTTGAAGAAGAGATCTCGCTCTATAATAACGAAGATGACATTTGGAAGCTGACAGGTGACCTTAAAAACACACCGGGCAACCTTGCCCTGCATATCTGCGGCAACCTGAAGCATAATATCGGCGCAGTGATGGGCTCGAACGGGTATGTTAGGAACCGTGACCTGGAGTTTTCCCAGGCCGGTGTAACGAAAGCGGATATATTAAAAGAGATACGCTCTGCTTCAGAAATGGTGATTCCAATTCTTGAGGCACAAAGTGATGAGTCACTCAGGCTCGACTTCCCGGAAAAGTCACACGGCGAAGACCAGACATACTATGATGCTCTAATAAGGCTGGCGCTGCACTTTGCATACCATGTGGGCCAGATAAACTACCACAGGAGAATATTGACATTTTGAAACGGCGGGTGAAATGAATACAGCAGGCATATTCGAAAATGAGTTTGAATACGAAAGAACGCAAAGCGAATACAAGCGCGTTAAGATAATTTGTTATCTTCTCGCCGCGGGCATGCTCATGGGTATTGCCAATAATTACCTGGATTTTTTCGGATTACAGAGATTCTTCAAATACAAATCCTCCGGCTATGCTATCCTTATCTGGCTCTTATTCTTCTTCAATTATGAGCTGATATTTCTTTTCCTTCTAAAAAAATATGTAAAGAACAAAACTTCGATCAATGAAGGGCTTAAGCTTGTTCACACACTAATAGAAATATCCTTCCCCGGCATTTTGCTGTTCATGCTCACTATTATAGAGCAGCGTTCGGTTTTCCTTGATGCCCCGTATTTCATTATGTATTTCATGCTCATTGCCATATCCCCTCTTCAGCTGAATTTCAGGGTGAGCTTTCTTCTTGGGGCTATGTCCGCGCTTCAGTACGGCTTCTTAACATATTACATTTATCAATATATTATACCGGCAAATGGTATTTCGGTAACGATGCCTGCGGCATCCTATTACGTAAGAGCCATATTGATGTTGTTTACCGGGGCAGCAGCCGGGTTCATAGCGTTTGAGATCAATAAGCGCGTACATAATTCATTCAGACAGCTGCTTGAAAAACAAAAGATAATAAACCTTTTCGGGCAGCAGGTATCACGCGAAATAGTTGACGAGCTAATTCTTAGAAAAGACGGGCTTGATATAAAAAGAGTTAAGGCTACTATCATGTTCCTTGATATAAGGAACTTCAGCTCGTATGCTGAAACCAAAGACCCTGC
>JACSRQ010000193.1 GCA_014879675.1 Ignavibacteria bacterium | reverse complement strand
TCGCCGACCGCTACGACGGCGGCTACGTCGCCCCCACCGCCAACGTCGGCGTGTCGGTGCGGCTGCGCTAACCGCTTCCCGTCAACCTCCATAGCGCCACTCCCAAGTTGCCCATAGCCCACGCACGTCTTGGACTGCTGTCAATAGCGGTTTAACGAATCTTTCTGTACAAGCACTTGCAGTTTCAGGAACAAACCTCTTTGCAGGGACTTTTAATGGCGGCGTTTTTTTATCAACAAATAATGGTGCAAGTTGGACTGCTGTCAATAATGGATTAACTCATCTAGATGTTTATGCAATTGCAGTTTCAGGGACAAACATCCTTGCAGGGACTTATGATGGCGGAGTTTATTTATCAACAAATAATGGAAACTATTGGACTCAAGTTATTTATGGATTATCAAGTCTTACTATTACTTCACTTGTTTTTTCAGGAACAAATCTCTTTGCTGGGGATTATTACGAAGGGGTTTGTTTGTCAACAAATAACGGAAGCAATTGGACTCCAGTTGTTAATGGATTAACAAATAATGATGTTATGACGCTTGCAGTTTCAGGAACAAACATATTTGCAGGGACTTTGGGCGGCGTATTTTTATCTACAAATAACGGAAATAACTGGACTGAAGTTAATAACGGATTAACGAATTTAAATGTTTACGCAATTGCATTTTCAGGTACAAACATATTTGCCGGGACTTTGAGCGGCGTATTTTTATCTACAAATAACGGAAATAACTGGACTGCGGTTAACAATGGATTAACAAGTCTAAGAGTTAATGCACTTGCAGTTTCAGGTACAAAAATATTTGCAGGAACTGCTGTCGGCGGAGTATTTTTTTCAATGGACAACGGAAATAACTGGACTGCCGGAAACAACGGAGTTACGGCACAAGATATTAAGTCACTTACAGTTTCAGGACCAGACGTCTTTGCAGGGACTAATGGCAGCGGAGTATTTTTATCAATAAATAATGGAAATAGCTGGACTTCCGAAAATAACGGATTAACGAATCTAAAAGTTAATGCAATTGCAGTTTCGGGTTCAAACCGCTTTGCAGGGACTTGGGGAGGAGGAGTATTTTTATCAACAATTATCCCAATGAATTGGTCAGCAGTAAATAATGGATTAAATTCACAATATATTTACACTCTAGCATTTTCAGGAGCAAACCTCTTTGCAGGGACTAATGGCTACGGAGTATTTTTATCAACAAATAACGGCACAAACTGGACTGCGGCTAATAACGGATTAACTTCACAATATGTACAGGCACTTGCATTTTCAGGAACAAACCTCTTTGCCGGAACTTTGGGTGGCGTATTTTTATCAACAAATAACGGCACAAACTGGACTGCAGTTAATAACGGATTAACAAGTCAGAATGTTTATGCAATTGCGGTTTCAGGAACAAACATATTTGCGGGGACTTATGGCGGCGTTTTTTCATCAACCAATAACGGAAACAGCTGGACTGCGATAAATAATGGATTAACGAGTCAAACTGTTTATGCACTTGCAGCTTCAGGATCAAACATTTTTGCAGGAACATCAGGCGGCGGTGTATTTTTATCAACCAATAACGGAGCAAATTGGATAAATATTAATCAGGGATTCAGCAATGTTACAACTGTTAATTCATTGTTAATTGCAAACGGTTATGTCTTTGCAGGAACAAAGGGCCAATCCGTTTGGCGCCGTTTATATTCGGAATTAGTTGGAATTAAAAACATAGGCACAGAAATACCATCATCATATTCATTAGGGCAGAATTACCCCAATCCCTTCAACCCAACAACAAAGATCCGATTTGATATAAGCGGTACATCAGTAGCACAGACATTCCTGTCTGTGTATGATATCCTTGGATGCGAAATTGTTACTCTAGTAAACGAACAATTGCAACCCGGCTCGTACGAAGTTGAGTGGGATGCTTCAAACTATCCAAGCGGGGTGTATTATTATAAATTAACAGCAGGCAGTTTTTCAGAAGTAAAAAAAATGGTTTTGATAAAGTGAGATTTATGCTCAGCGGAAATTACTACAACTAAGGACTTCGTGAGGTATGATCAAAAAATTCAATAACCAGCATTATGAAAACAATAATTTCAATATTACTCTTCGTGTCTTCATTATGTTATTCGCAATGGCAGGCTGATATTAGGCTGACCAATAGCCTCGCTCATTCGGAGTTTTCTGCTCTGGCTGTATCCGGCACGGTTGTGCATGTAGTATGGCAGGATGATAGAGACGGCAATTATGAGATCTATTACAAACGTTCGGCAAACTCCGGTGCAAACTGGGGATCAGATACCAGGCTTACCAATTTCACTTTGAATTCAATGACCCCTGCAATCGCTGTTTCGGGTCAGTCTGTACATGTTGTATGGATGGACTTCCGGGACGGGAACAGGGAGATATATTACAAACTCTCCACTGATGGCGGTAGCAGCTGGGGAACAGATGTTCGGCTTACGAATAACTCTTCTCTTTCACAGGCACCTTCTGTAATAGTCTCCGGAACGGCAGTACATGTTGTTTGGGATGATTACCGGGATGGCAATTATGAGATCTATTACAAACGCTCAACAGATGGCGGCTTAAGCTGGGGATCTGATACAAGATTAACAAATTACTCAGCAGCATCAAATGCACCAACGATAGCTGTTTCAGGTAATAATGTTCATGTTGTTTGGGTTGATGAGCGTGACGGAAACCCGGAAATATACTACAAACGCTCAAGTGACGGAGGCCTGAACTGGAGTACAGACACCCGGCTTACCAATAATATTTCTTATTCGGCCTCATCTTCCATCACCGTATCAGCCGCTATGATACATGTTGTTTGGGAAGATAAACGTGACGGGGGGAACGCTGAGTTGTATTACAAAAGATCGACCGATGGCGGCTTAAACTGGGGTACAGACTCGCGTTTGACAAACAACACCGCTAATTCAGAGGCACCTTCGGCAATGGCTTCCGGCATGGTTATTCATATTGTGTGGCAGGATGAACGTGACGGCAACCTGGAGGTATATTATAAGCGCTCTACTGACGGAGGCGTAAGCTGGAGTGCAGATGCCCGTCTTACCAATAACATCCACGTTTCTGCGCAGCCTTCCGTTGCAGCATCCGGCACAATAGTTCACGTAATTTGGGAAGATACCCGGGATGGGGACTACGAGATATATTACAAGCTTGACCCAACCGGAAATCCGGTTAGTATAAATAACATAAGCTCTGAGATCCCTGATGAATTTTCATTATCACAAAATTATCCAAACCCGTTTAATCCGATGACTAATATCAAATTTGATGTACCTGCAACTCCGCAAAGCAGCGGCAAAGAAAATGTTATACTGAAAATATATAACGTTCTGGGAAAAGAAATAACAACTCTGGTAGATAAAGAGCTGAGCCCCGGCACATACGAAGTTAATTTCGACGGCACAAATTATCCGAGCGGCATCTATTACTGCCGGATGAGCTTCGGCGAATCCGCAACAGTAAACAAGATGATCCTGCTAAAATAAAAAACATATCTATGAAACAGATAGCCTTAATACTTGTTTTCATTTCTGCCCTGTTTTTTGCTTCATGCAGCAACCAGAAAGAGATATTTACCGATGAGCAGAAACTTTACGTTTTGCCCGATTACTATGAAGGCCAGGGTGATCCCGGCCTGGTGTATGTTCCTCATGCCGGGGGTGAATTCGTAAGTGTGATCGATCCTTCAGGAATGAAGCTCAAAGGTAAAATAAATGCCGGCAAGGGTCCGTGCGCTGTATTGATACTCAAAGATGGCAGTAAGGGATACATAGCCAACTACATCTCAAATGATGTTACCATTTATGATCCCAAGACAAACAAAAAAATTGCCACAGTACAAACTTATGAGCATCCCACTGCCCTGCTTGAGCTGCCGGGGAGGAACAAAGTAGTTGTAACGCATCAGACTGACGGAGGCGGGATGTGTGTCATAAACACTCTTGATAACTCGGTAACTAAGCTTAACGAAGTATGCAGCGGGTTTATGAGGTATGTTAAAACTGCCGATAAGATATACATGCCGCAGATCTTCGATCCTTTCATCCAGGTTATTGATGCCAATACCCTGCATATCATTAAGCAGATCGAAACAGGCGGCTGGCCAATGTCGATGGCAATATCATCGGATGAGAAGATTGGCTACCTTGCGAACTATGATTCCGCAGAAGTTGCCAAAATAGATCTCACCACTGACGAAATAGTACTGAAGATAAAGAATATCCCTTCTCCGCGGTGGGTTGAATTTTCGCCGGATAACAGCGTGCTTATGGTTTCGAATGTGAAGGATAACTCGGTGACAGTTATCGATCCAAAAACCGATGCTGTAATTAAAACAATTTTCGGGATACCGATGCCTACAGATATAATTTTTACGGATGGCGGTTATTACGCGCTGGTGTGCAGCCAGGGCTCAGCATCAGTTGCGGTAATTGAAATGAGGTCGATGGAAATAAAGGAACGGATCAAAACAGCTTCTAACCCGATAACGATCTTCCAGGATAACAGGTAACAATAAAATTTCGTCCCGCTCTTTCAAACCAGAAGGTGATCCACGGATCACCTTTTTTATGGCTCAAAAGCAGCCTACGGTACATTTTTAAATTGAAATATACTGATACCCAATACAAATTGCAGGTAACACACAACTAATACAGCAACAAACAGCACAAATACACCATAGCTTAGCATGCTTACCGAGAGTCCTTTTAAAATACCTTTACCCCAGCCTAACCCGGCAAACGTTTTCACAGCTATGATGTAATAAGCCAGGTTTATAAATAACCTCAGATTCCATATCCTGATATCGATAACAGAGAGCAGCATCAGCACGATCGAGAACACCAGTGTAGTTGCGACCCAGTAGAATGATGCCGCGAGCGCTTCTGCGTAGTTAATGCCCTTTTTCTTTCTAAAAAACAGGTAGAGGAAAAATGCGACCACAACAGGCATGAAGTAATTCAGGTAGTTTACATACTGTGATACAAGATGCTGAATTTCCATAACGCGGTCCTGAACCTTCGGGCTGTTGGTAGTAATATTATAGTTCAGGAAGGCGAAATATTTTTCACTCATGCGGTGGAACACCACCACAAAAAGAGTCTGCATGAATATAAAGTAAGAGAACGGCTTAACGAAATGTTTCCTTTTCCCTTCTATGTAATCGTTTGCGGTCTGCCCCGGCCGGAATAACAGGCTGCGGAAAGTTTTCAGTATAGAATTTTCCCAATGCAGGATGCCGTGAGTGACATCATGCACCAGTGACTTAACTTCGAGCCTCTTCACTTTCCCCTGTCCGCAGTTGTGGCAGTATTTGCCGGTCAGCTCCGTTCCGCAGTTTGTGCATTTATCCATTTACAAATATAAAGTTTTCATCCGATGACTCCAAACCATATTCATCCGATGACTCCAGACCATATTCATCCGATGACTCCAAACCATATTCATCCGATGACTCCAGACCATATTCATCCGATGACTCCAATCCGAAAGGTTTGGGGACAATTTTTCACCCGAAGTCATCGGATGAATGGATAACTCCGCTCAAAGTCATCGGATGAATCTAGCCGAAAGATTTGGGGTTGAATACTCATCCGATGACTCCAATCCGAAGAATTTGGGGAATACTTTTCGCTCGAAGTCATCGGATGAATAATTAGGATTTTCATTGAATTACTTCGTTTTATAAATGATATTGCAGAACATAATCCTTTGGCCGGTGCCGTTATTCTTTTCGATAACCCCGGATCATTGGATGAGTTGAGACAACATTATGTTATTCATACCCGGCAATATTTATCATGTTTACAACAGGGGCAACAACAGGGAACCTGTTTTTTACCAAACACGTAATTATGATTTTTTCCTGTCCAAAGCGGGTAAACATATTAACAAATTCGCTGATATCATAAGTTACTGTCTTGTGCCGAACCATTTTCATTTCATGATCAAAGTGAAAGAAGATATTGAAGGCAGAAGTCTTAATAATGAGTTCGCAGTTTTGTTGAGGTCATATACGCGGGCTATCAATGCACAGGAGGGTAGAACTGGCTCGCTTTTTCAGCAGAAAACAAAAGCTAAAAACGTAAGCGAGTGCTGCCTGGTTTGCTTCAATTATATACACCAAAATCCCTTGAAGGCAGGTATTGTACAAAGGATCGAAGACTGGGAGTATTCATCTTTTAATGAATATGCCGGAAAATCCAGGAACCCGATCTGCAATATACAATTAGGGAAAGAGATTATTGAATTCAATACCACCGAAGAATTCTATAAATTATCATATCAGAACATTGATCCGAAAAAAAGAGATGAATTATATTAGTTATAATGGTTATCCGAGAACTGCAGGCCTTAAAACACTCATCCGATGAACTTAAGTCATCGGATGAGTAGCCATATCCCATCCCACCGCAAGGGATTGATTTACATTTCGTTCACTGCGTTCCTGTGGAGCACGAGCGGATTTTTCATTAAGTACCTTACCATCGACGCATTCCAGATATCATTCTACCGCTCGCTGGTGGCGGCCATAACGGTGCTTGCTATTACACTGGCGCGTAAAGGTAAAATGAAGATAGAGTTCGACGGAGTCTCGAACCTGGCCGCCGTGTTTTATGCGGGCATACTGATTCTATTCGTGCTTGCCACAAAGATGACGACAGCTGCGAATGCGATCTTCCTGCAATTCACCGCGCCGATATATTTGGTTGTGCTCGAGCCAATTTTTCTGAAGACGAAGTTCAGTCCGAAGAACATTATTACAATTTTTATAAGCATTGCCGGCATGATACTATTTTTCTTCGGCAAGCTTGAGCTTGGCAACATATACGGCAACCTGCTTGCGATATGCTCCGGCATATGCTTCGCGATGTTCAGCCTGCTGCTGAAATACAAGCGTGTTAAGCAGAAGTCCGAAAACACCCTGGGCACGGTTGTGATGGGTAACGCGCTTGTTGCGGTGCTGGCGTTCGCGGTAATATTCCCCAATCTGGGACTGAACCTTACCGAAGCTTTGATACTGCTTTACATGGGCGCGGTGCAGATTGGCATAAGTTATATAATATTTAACGAGGGGATAAAGTATGTTTCGGCAACGGAATCGATGATAATTGCCACGCTTGAAGCGGTGTTCAATCCGGTTTGGGTATTCATAGGTATTGGCGAAGCACCTTCGGTGTACTCGATAATCGGCGGCTCGATAATCTTTGGAGCTATCATCTGGCGCAACGTTAGCGGAAAAGAAAAGAGTTTGATAATAGAGTGATTATTCATCCGATGAATCCCAAGCATATTCATCCGATGACTGCAGACCGGAAGACATGGGGAATACTTTTCACCCTAAGTCATCGGATGAATGAAGCCGAAGGATCTTGGGATGAGTATTCATCCGATGACTCCAGACCGAAAGATTTTTGGGAATACTTTTCACTCGAAGTCATCGGATGAATGAAGGATGAATGGATTATATAAAATTAAGGAGATCTCAAATGGAACTTAAAAAATACGAATGCACGCAGTGCGGCTCGCATGATTTTGCCGAGCTGGGTGAGAGCAAAATTAAGTGTAATTACTGCTCAACCATATACCGGGTAACCGAACCCGCCGCAGCAAAGCCAAAGGTAATTATCGGCAGCAAGGCAAATGTAGTGTTCGGTGAGAAATCAAACGTGACCATAAAGGGCGGCGTTGAGATCAAAGAAGGCGCGAATGTACAGTTCCTCGGTAAGCTGGAAATCCTCGAAATGGGCGATGAGGAGAAGATGAAGGGTAAGGAGTGAATGGTTGCAACTCCCTACAAACCTTGCATTTATGTATAATATTAATTAAGTTTACACATCACGCGTAAAGATAGAGGGCTGGGCTCCCATTTGGGGGGCTTAGCCTTTTTTTGTAAAAAATTTATACTTTTTAATAGAAATGAAACCAAAGAACGCAAGACACTTCATTGACAAATTTCCTGATCTATTAAAGTTTGTTGGTGATTACTTTAAAACAAACTTTGAAAAAAATGGTCAAGAAATTTTTGATAACTCAAATGGTTCATTGGCTATTTTGATTAAACTACTCGGTAAACCAGTTGTGGACAAATATTTTGAAGGACTTGATCAGAAGGTACTTGAAAATCACGGCTTTAAAACTTATTTGGAAGCTGCATACTTACAAGCCAATAAATCGATTGATTTATTATCGGAAATGGTGAAGTTGAATGTCACAACAAACGAGTTTAGGACGATAGTAGAAAACTCGTTAACTGAACAAATCCAAGAGTTAGGCAATAAGAATCTAATCAGTGCATTCCATCCTAAAAATCATCCAAGTGTTGAGTTCGTTAGAAATAGTTTCAAAAAATTATTCCAAGACCTACAGATCAAAAGTGAGGTCATATCAATTTTTGAATCTGATTTCAATAAGAACATTGAGAATACAATTAAGGAAAAATTTGGGAAGAAATATGAAGAGCATTTATTAGAAATGAAAAACGATATAATGGAAGTAAGTGAATATAACTTCTTAGTTAGTCTGAAAGATCTTGGGAAAATTGGCTTTACTGAAAGAGAAGATCTTAAATACATGGATGCATTTGGACATTGGGAAGAAGTTAGAAATTATAGGAGAACCGACGAGGAAATGTATGCTGTTCAAAGTTATATGGATTTGTATAAAGAAATTATTTCAATTGAAAAAAAACTTTTGTCAATGGAGGTTTTAATTGAACAATATTTTAAGAACAGTGAAAATAATCTTAATAAAATCCTCTTTATCATTTCAGATTTCGGAAAAGGAAAGTCTATTTTCCTTAAACACTATGCTTCGAAACTTGCAACAAAATATCTTCAAACTAATAATGGCCCATTTCCAGTCTATTTCAATTTAAAAAACTACAATGAGTTTAAAGGCGTCGGTCATAGGTTAGGTGTAATCGCTGAATATTTATCATATAATGGGATCAACATCGAATCCGAATATTACAAAAAAAAAGAATACGTTTTTTTAATTGATTCATTGGATGAAAGTGGCGAGCTCAAATCTGAAAATATAAATAAAATCATTGAAGACATTAAGTTAATACAACAACTAGATAGAGAAACGTGCAGAACTAACAAGATTATTGTTACTTCGCGTCCAATTGATGAAGGCCTAGAGTCTCAGTTAAAATTCCATGAACCTTTTGAGAAAAAAGACAAGGAAGGCAGAAAGAAATCTTTTTTCATTTCTCTATATGGTTTCAAGATAGATCAGTTCAATGCGTGGTTATTCAACACCTTGAAAGAAAAAAATATAGAGTTATCTAACTTGAGCGGATATCCTTTAGAGATATTCACTAAAATCCAAAGTTCAACAGAAGTTAATTTTTATGAAGAATTTGTTACAGAATCAATCCTCAGTTATTCTGAATTAAGAAGACCAATATTTGCCTACATGGTTTATCAATTAATAAACAACAACATAGATTTTAGAAAAATAGGGAAAATTGGTATCTATCTTTCTTTTTTGAATCTACTTACTAAAGAAGCAAAGTACATAAATGATGTCAGTTATGATGTAAATTTGCTGGAAGAGTTTAAATTCAGAAACATTCTTCATTCTACTGCTGCATTATGGCAATATGAAAGAGTTAGAGGGAAATCTTTAACAAAAGTGAATATATGCAGGACCATTGAATCAAGAAATATACAAGAAAGAGAAGAAGATGTCTTAGACAGATACAAAGAAATTAAGGATTTTCAGTTTTTTTCTCATTCTTATTTTGGTGAGAGCGGCAACAACCTTACATTTCAGCATCAATCTTTTGCTGAGATTTTATTAGCAGAGTATTATTTCAAGATCATACTTAAATATGCTTTGGATAAACCTAAAGAATTAGAAAAAGCTAGATTAAAGTTGACTCTAGGTATCCCAACAGATCAAACAATTGAATTCTTGGACCAGTTAGTTACCTTGTTTATAGATTGTATTACTAACACCACAGTAGAGGTTTTAGAGAAAAGAAAACTTCTAGCTCCATTGCTTGCTAGCTTGGCAACTGAAGACTACTGTAAAGACTTGTTTTCAAATCACATCTACCCGTGGTTCAGTGAATACTTCAAAAAGGAAGCGTTGTTGATTGAAATACCAAAAGAAGCTCTAGTAAACTGGTGTTTCGAAAGGGACGACCTATACAGGATACTCGACTTTTCGATAGACATGATTAATAGTGATGATTCTTTGTTAATTACCAAATCCAATTCCCATTCTAGTCTATATGACTACGAAATAATCTCAATCAATAAACATTTAAACTCAGTAACATATAACATAGACAAATGGATAACGTTGTTGATAAAGAATCTCATTAGTGAAAAGATTAATATTGACAATACCTCTTATTCGAAAGTCACTAATCCATATATTTTATTTGATTTAATAAAAAGTTGGAATTATGCTTTCAATCGGCCATCTCCGAATTGGGCGGAAAACTGCTTTAAAAACATTGATTTAGCCAATTCAATTTTGACAATTGACATGTCCAATTTTTCGCTAACTGCGTTGAACTTTGAAAACTCCAATTTAAGTAACCTGATATTAACTAATTGCGATTTGGAAAGATGTAATTTCAATAATGTGACATTCAAAAATGTTGATATGAAATTCACAGAGCGGA
>JACSRQ010000002.1 GCA_014879675.1 Ignavibacteria bacterium | reverse complement strand
TGATGCGGAAAGATTATAACAGCTTTGAACATAAATTAGCAAGAATTAAGAAGTGAGTCTCGGGCTGTTTGAGTATGTTTGTTATCATAATTATTAACTTAATTCAGAAAGGTTTTACACCATGAGAAACACAATAAACTGGTTTGAGCTGCCTGTTGTTGATTTTGACAGGGCAAAAAAATTTTACGAAGCGATATTCGAAGCAAAGATCGAAGACCAGATGATGGGACCCTACCGTATGGGCTTTCTTCCATCCGATGGACAGGGCGTAAGCGGCGCTATCGTTCACGGTGAAGGATACACACCCAGCGATAAAGGCGCTATGATCTATCTTAATGCTGATGGGATCATTGATGAAGTTATTGAAAGAATCGGCAAAGCCGGCGGAAATGTTGTTGTTCCCAGAACACCAATTACTCCTGAAATTGGCGATTTCGCAATTTTCATGGATACCGAAGGCAACAAAGTTGCTCTTCATACCCCTCCTCCAAGGAAATAACACAATTATCCTGAGCGAATTTCAGCGACGCTGTAATTCGCGAAAGATCTCATAAATAGAGCCATTATTAACAGCAAAAATCCGGCAGGTTTTTAAAACCTGCCGGATTTAATTTTATATATTTCTATTTTTTGTTTATAACTTTTATTGGTCGCCCCTAGCGGAGTTGAAGGTCAATAAATACCAACTCTGAATAAAAAATCCTATGCAAACAGGGGAGTATTATCGATAAAAATCAAATACCTTTTTATAAGGTCACCTTCCATGTAAAAAATATTGGTGAAGTTTACCGGCACTACTTTGCCATCAAGCCTTGTGTAGGTTACTTTGCCTTCCCAGATAATGTGTTCGCCTGTATTCCAGCAGTTCGGAATTTCATGACTGCTGCCGCCTATCATACCAAAGAACGCAGCAACATAATCTTCAATATTCTTTCTGCCCATTACAGGTTCTGCATTGCCAAAACGGAATTCACCATCTTCGGTGCAGAACTCCGAAAAACCTTTTGCATCCTTTGCGTCAATAGTTTTGCCTATTGATTTTATCCAGGCTCTTGTATCTGTGATCATTTTATAATCCCTCTTATTGTATATTAATTAATAGTTTATAATTAGTGCAAAGATATTTGTCATAAAATTAAAATAAAATGATAAACAAAAAGCCTGCTTAATTTAAGCAGGCTTTAGTTTAATTTTTGCCTTTTGCCTTCCTTTTACTTCACTATCAGCATCTTCTTCACATCACTGAAATCACCGGTTTCAATTCTGTACAGGTACATACCGCTTGCGTAATTGGCTGCGTTGAAATCAAGCCTGTATCTGCCGGGTGACATATCCTGGTTAACAATTGTTTCAACTTCTCTTCCAAGCAGGTCATATACTGTTATCTTTACCACACCCTGTTTTATAATATCAAAATTTATATTTGTAACCGGGTTAAATGGATTCGGGAAATTCTGGTGCAGCTTATACTCCGTTGGCAGCTCACTGGAAATATTCTGTATACCGATCGGTATGGTCCACCTTGCTGTTTCAACTATCGGATTCCTTATCAAAACAGATACAGCAGTATCATTTCCCGTGCTGTCAGAGCTCGTATAAGAGCCTGTACCATTGCCTGTCCAGCCTCTGAAAGAATATGGTGTGCCGTTGAAAATTATATTTCTGGAAAGAACTCCAAACTGAACAGTTGAGCCTGAATCGCTGTAACCATCGCCAAAAGTATTTGCTACCGATGATACTACTGCTACCCTGAACTG
>JACSRQ010000216.1 GCA_014879675.1 Ignavibacteria bacterium | reverse complement strand
GGTAATGTATTACAGCGAATACTCCGAAGGCATCATGAAGAACCCTGATATAGCGAACCTTGTAACAAGAGATCTTTATCTTTCACCAATGGCGCTTGAAGAACCCGGTCAATTTACGCCTAATGACATGCACTCATTCAAAAAGGGTGAAGAGAAAGATATTAACGGCATGAAGGTTAAGTTTGTTGATTTTGACCGGACAAAATTCAACCGCGATGAAATGGAATCAGGTAAGCTTAACGTAATGGGGGCTGAGTTCGAAGTTACAATAGACGGTAAGACTGAGAAGATTATCGCTGAACAGGAAATATCAAATAACGGTGCTAACCCCCTGCCAGTGAAACCTGCCGGCAACGATAAGTACACTTTCTATTTCACAAAAATGAGCGTTGAAACTGAAGCTACAGTTGAGCTGGCAGTAATTGATGAAGAAAAAATGGAGCATTCACACGGCGCGCCCGAAACACTGATACTGACCGCAAGCGTTAAGCCGTTTATAAACCTGGTGTGGGGCGGCACAATTATTATGGTTATAGGTTTCTACTTATCACTGTTGACGCGCCACAGAAGGATAAAAGCTGAGACACGTAAGTCAGATCATTTGAGTTCCGGCGAAAATTCCAATGGAGACCATTCAAACGGAAACGGTAACGGCAACGGTAAAGCACATCACACAAAAAAGCATAAACACGCTGAAGAGGAAGAAGAAGTTTAGTATTTCCTATTAATACAATTGTAAAAAAAAGAGATAACCCGAAGGTTATCTCTTTTTTTGTATCCTGAACTTGCGGAAAGCAAAAAGATGTTGCTTAAAATAATTTTTAGGGAAATCGAAATTGCTCAATCCGTATTTTTTAGCTGTTTTGTTCCGGGGAAAATATGCTGTTTGGAAGATCCAGTCCCAAGCAGCAATTTTAGTAGAAAAATTCTTATTGTGAGCTTCACTTTCATCTTCGCTATGATGCCACCTGTGCATTTCAGGTCCATTTATAAAGTATTGAAGCCATCCTGTTCGTACATTGATATTGGAATGAATATACATTCCCCAGACAGCACTTATTGTTCCTTTATATACGGCTGTTTCAGGCGATGCGCCCAGCAGGATTATCGGCGCAAATTCGATCGTCTGGTTTATCATAATTTCGAACGAGTGAGAGCGAACTTCAGATAACCAGTCAACTGCTCTTGTAGAATGGTGCGCTTCATGAATCCGCCACAAAAATTTGTTACGGTGCTGCAGCCGGTGAAACCAGTATATATAAATATCATGCGTAACTGTAAAAAAGAACAACTGAAACCAAATCGGCCAATTCGAAAGAAGCCTGTAGTGCGAAAGTCCGGATATACTATCAAGAAATTGAATAAGATATGAGATCAGCAAACCAAGAATGAAACTTTGAACAAAATTGTATAATATAAAATCGTTAAAAAAGCCTTCTCTGAAAAACTTCTGTCCCCGGTTGTAAGGTATAACTCTTTCCAAAATAACAAGTATCGCAGCCGCTAAAACAATCAATCCAAAGTTCAGCAGCCTTATATCATCTAAGTTCATAAACTACAATTAAGCAGCTATTTCTACTTTTTCTGTTTTGATCTTTCTTAGCTTATTCAGTGAATTCAATTCACTTTCGTAAACTTTTTTTACACCATCACCCAGTGATCTTTCGATATCCCTGATATTATGAACCAGCCTGTACAATCCCATAATTTCAACAGAAGCAGCCTGATCAGTACCCCACATCGCCCTATCAAGGGTAATATGCCTTTCAATAAAACATGCGCCAAGCGCGGCAGCAGCATAGGTGGTAGCAAGCCCAGTTTCGTGGCCGGAGTACCCTATAGGGATTTCAGGGTAAATTCTTTTAAGTGTGTTTATCATATTCAGATTCAATTCTTTTGGCTTGCACGGGTAAGCCGAAGTTGAATGAGCGATCATAGTGTTTTTACTGCCTAAAATTTTTACTGCCTCTTCAATTTCCCTCATTGTTGACATTCCTGTAGAGATCATTACCGGCTTGCCTGTCTCTTTGATCTTCGCCAGGAGTTCCATATCTGTAATGCAGGCGGATGCAATTTTGTAAACAGGAGTATCAAATTGTTCAATAAATTCAACGGAAGGGATATCCCAGCACGAAGTAAACCAATCTATGCCCTTTTGTCTGCAGTATTGGTCAATTTCAAAGTATTGTTTCATTGTAAACTCGGTTTTCCTTTTGTAATCAATGTAAGTCATTCTTCCCCATGGAGTTTCTCTTTCTATAAGCCACTGGTCTGCGGGAACGCATATTTCAGGTGTTCGTTTCTGGAATTTTACGGCATCTGCGCCGGCAAAAACCGCACCATCTATCATTTTTTTCGCTACTTCCATTGAGCCGTTGTGATTAATCCCTATTTCAGCAATGATATAAACCGGGTGGCCTTCGCCAATGTATCTATCGCCAATTTTTACTTCGGGTTTTGGATTTTCCATTTTTTCAATTTTTAATTTATAGCCCTTTAATTTATTTGCATTTCAGAAATAACTTTGAGTGTATTATTAGTTCAGCAAAATCTCTGAAGGCACCGTTACCTCCCCTGCTTTCTGTAATATGATCAACTAACATTTTGATCTGAATCACAGCATCAGAAGGGCAACCGGTTAAGCCGGCATATTTAATTACATCTTCATCATTTGTATCATCGCCAATATACGCAATGTTCTCAGGTTTCAGATCTCTTCTTTGGGCTATCTCAAGCATTTTTTCCAGCTTATTTTTCACTTTCATGTGAACCTCAATAACACCCAATTTTTCTGCGCGCGTTCTAACCGAGCCTGAATTTTCACCGGTTATTATCCCGGTTTCAACACCTGTTAGTTCTCTTAAACGCTCAACACCCATTCCGTCACGGATGGAAAAGCGTTTCATTTCTTCGCCTCGTTCTGAATAATATACGCCTGTATCCGTCAAAACACCGTCGCTATCTGTAAACAGGATCTTTATTTTTGCGGCTTTTTCAATCAGTTCAGGTTCGATATTCCTGTAACCTAACATATAGTCCATCCTCCGTCCACAATCAAGTTGGCACCGGTTACATACGCAGAAGCTTCGCTTGCAAGGTAAACAACTGCTCCCATATAATCATCGGCTTTGGCCATCCTTCCCAGAGGGGTTTTATCTGAATACTTCTTAATGAAATATTCTTCCTGTCCATTTTCAACTCCGCCGGGTGAAAGAGTGTTAACACGTACGCCTGAACTGCCCCAATAAGCTGCAAGGTATTTAGTGAAAGCAATGACCGCGCCTTTTGTAACTGAATAGACCGGTGATTTAAAAAACGGTTGTGTGCCATCGGGGCGGGTATAAAGTTTTTGATCTGGGGCAACCACGCCATAAGTAGATGCAATGTTAATTATGCTTCCCTGTTTCCTTTCAAACATAAGCTTTCCAAGTATCTGCGAACACAAAAACATACCTGTAAGATTCACCTTAATTGATTTATCCCACATTTCAAGCGGGTAGTTTTCAAACTTAGAACTTTCAAAGGCAGCATTTCTGTTTTCAAACATGTCATTAATAGCCGCATTATTGATAAGTATATCGAGCCTGCCATACCTATGCTGAATAAATGTTTTCAGATTAATAATGCAGTTTTTTACCGTAACATCAAGCTGAAAGCCGTGGGCAATACCCGGAAGTTCTTTGGCAAATTCATTGCACTTGATGCGGTCAAGGTCACAAACAATTACAATGGCCCCGGCTTCTGAAAGCGCCCTGCAATGCTGCCTGCCAAGCAAACCAAGCGCACCTGTGACTACAGCTATTTTTTCTGAAAGCGAGAATTTGTTCTGAATATTACTCATAAAACATCTGTTATTTGAGGAGAAGAAATACAATTGATATAAATATCATGAATAGAAAATATACTGAGAACAGCAGCCTGTATACTGATGATTTATTCATTTACGCCGCAACTCCGGTTTTTGGTTTTGTGTGGAAATTTCCCGTCTTCCTGAAAACGGGCTCAAGTACTTTCCCGCGAAGCAGTGAACGAACAGCGTTATCCTCAACAGCATCAGCAACTATTGGAAGGACATCTTCATAAGCTTTAAGTGTATATAAAATATCTTCATCAGTATGTGAGAATGAAATATTATGAAACCCCGACCATAAGATACCTCGTTTAAAAAGCTCCTGCTGTATCAAAGTCTTAATCTCAAGCTGCTCTGCGGGTGCTCTATTTATGGTGATAATTGTGCGTGAGTTATGACCTTTGCATCGTGTATAACCCATATTCAGATTTTCTGCAATTTCATTGTAACCGGCCTTAAGCCTGCTGCCCTGGTATGATAAGTAAGAAACAACGTCTTTTTCAGACATTTCGTTTATTACTGCCTTAAGCGCTGCAAGTGAAAGAGTCTCCCCGCCAAAAGTTGTGTAAAAGAATACATCCTTTTCAAGCAGCTCCATAACATCCTTTCTGCCTGTTAACACTGATACAGGCATGCCGTTTGCAACGGCTTTGGAAAAGCATGCAATATCAGCATTCACTCCGAAGTATTCCTGCGCGCCTCCAAGATGCAGGCGGAAGCCTGTCCACATTTCATCAAATATGAGAAGCGTGTTATTCTTATGGCAAAGCTCTTTCAGTTTGTGCAGGTAGTTATCGCGGGGTTCATCAAAAACCATCGGTTCAAGAATAACTGCGGCAACAGAATCATCAATAGCTTCTTCGGCTGAGCTGATATCGTTGTACTCTATTGTGTAGGTATTATCTTTGATACATTGGGGAATTCCTGAATCTTTGTCGGTGGTAGAAATATACCAATCATGCCAGCCGTGATATCCGCAGCACAGGATCTTATCTCTGCCGGTAAACGCCCGTGCCAGCCTTACAGCGGCGCTTGTTACATCAGCGCCGGTTTTGCTGAACCTGACGCTTTCTGCGTTTGGTATAACACGCTGTATCAATTCTGCGGCCTCCAACTCAAGCGGATGCATCATAGAAAAGGTTATTCCCGAACTTAACTGCTCAATAATTGCTTTATCCACTTTTTCATAGCAGTAGCCCAGCAGAACGGGTCCAATACCCATATTATAATCTATGAATTCATTGCCGTCAACATCCCAAACGTGCGAGCCTTTACCTTTATGAATGTACTTGGGTGCAACACCGCAGCTATATTGTCCCGGTCCCTTTGCGAGTGTCTGGGTCCCTGAAGGGATCAGATTCCGGGCTCTATCGTAGAGCTTATCAGATATTGCTATTGAAGGGTACGCGCTGTTAAACTTAACTGTGTTTGGCATTTTTGTTATATTAGACTTTTTATTTTTATCCTGTCTGAAGTTTCTTCATGCTTTGAGGCAATTCTGGAAGCTATATCGGGCCCCGTAAATTGTTCGTACTTCAAAACATCCTGAAGCAAAGCAGGTTTAAACCAGCTTTCTAAACCTATTGACATTACGTTAGCATTAATTCCGTTCTTGAGCAGAATTTCCGCTGCTGCTGAAAATAACCCGCCGGTAACAAAATGATCTTCAATAATTACAACCAGGGAACATTCAATTGCAGCATTTATTACGGCTTCCTCATCTAAAGGTTTCAGTGTACGCATATTCAGGAGCCTGACGCTGATACCTTTAGATTCAAGTATCATCATCGCTTCGTATGATTGCCTTAGCAGTGTGCCGTAGGTCAAGATCGCAACATCATCACCATAGTTTACTGTTTCGGCCTTACCTATTTCAAACTTCGTTGAATGGTTTAATGCGCTTTTTAAGTTGTTATACCTGATGTAGAACGGCTTATCACTAATTAGCACATCTTTCAACCCAATCAGCATATCTTCTTCATCAGCAGGGGCGAAAATGTTCACATTCGGAATGCCGCGCATAATTGAGATATCTTCAATCGCCTGATGTGTAGGCCCATTTGCTTCAGAAAGCAAACCTGCGACCCCTCCAACCAGTTTAACCGGTAACGCCGGGATCCCCACATCTGTCCTTATGAATTCAAAGGCGCGCATAGTCAAAAATGAGGCAAGCGCATGTGTTACGGGAATCCTTCCCCGAAGGGCAAGTCCTGCAGCCATACCGATCATTGTCTGCTCAGTAATCCCCGTATCAATGAACTTATTTCCAATTTTTTCAGGCAGATTCCTTATAGCCGCGCGGTTTTCCGCAGTCATTATAATAAAGCGGTCATCCGCGGAAACAAGATCTTTTAGTAATGATTCGTAATTCATATAGTTGATATTTTAAATTACCTGACAATTAATGTTTCAGATACCAAGCCGGCAGCATTGCCGCCGTTCAGTTCATTTATCAGCTGCTTAACTTCGTCATCTGAAAAATTGCAGAACCACCTGTCTGCTCTTCTTTCAATGCTTGGCAGCCCTTTTCCTCTTATTGTATCAGCAATAACCGCCGAAGGCTTTTTATCATTAAACGGAAGCTTTGTGAAAATATTATTCATTGCATCAAAATCGTGACCGTTTACCCGCCTGACATCCAGACCGAATGCGCTGAACTTTTCCTCAAGCGGTTCAAGTGGTATCAGCTTTTCGGTTTCTATGTTAGCCTGGAATTCATTCCTGTCAACAATTATCACAAGGTTACTTAGTTCTAAGGCTGCGGCAACCTGCAGAGCTTCCCACACAGAGCCTTCATTGAGTTCACCATCTCCGAGTATAACAAAAACTTTATTGCTCGTTCCAGTTAAATTAATATCATAAGCAACACCCATTGCAACTGAAAGCAAGTGTCCCAGTGAACCTGAATGAAACTCAACCCCCCTGATCCTTGTATTCGGATGCCAGTAAATGTCATCATTGGTCTTAAGATGGTTCTTCAGCCTTTCAGGCTCAATAATTCCAAGCTCGGCAAAGGTACCATAAAGCGCGGGAACATCGTGACCTTTGGAAAGGAAAAGGTAATCACGATTAGGGTCACTGAAGTTCGAATTGCCGTTGTTCAGAATCCTGGAATATAGCAGCAGAATAAGATCAGCGCATGAAAGCGATGCACCTGTAAAGCAGCCTCCATTCGTGGACATTCTGATAATATGCTCTCTGACCTTTAGTGCCCTGTATTTGAGCTCACTCATTTCTTTTTCTTCTAGTTTCATTGGCTAAGATGTAATTGACCGGAATATTTACTGACTTTGTTGAACTCATGCAGGTATTCGTTATACCAAGTTTTACCATTTAAATGTTTATTTATATCACCAATTAATGGATACACGCTGATAAGATCAATGATATCTTCAAGTGTGAAAAATTTATTAGAGTAATACAGCCGCTCAAATATTTCTTTTATAACGTAAAAATCTTCAGAGTAATCAAGCACAAACCTGTGCGATCGCGATAGATCTTTGCCGGTTTCCCATGCAATGTTTCCCAGTTTAAACATCCCCGGATTATTCCATATAAACGGAGTAGTATGTTCCCGTTCATATTCTTTGTATGCATTTCTGCACGCTTTATAAAGCGCATTAAATGAAAATATCTCAACATCAAAACCATCGGGATAAGTGGCAGGGTGCAGATTGCTCACGTAATCGAATTGATTCCGGTGCCTGATAAAATACTCTATAACCCTGTCAATAACTGCGGGATCAATAAGAGGGCAATCGGAGGGTATCTTAAGTACAACATCAGCCGAAAACGAAAGAGCCGCTTTGTAGTGGCGGTCCAGCAGATCGTTGGTACTTCCCCTGAAACACTCAACATTATTATGTGCACACAATTCTGCAATTATATCATCTTCAGGTTCGCAAGTAGTGGCGACAACAATTTTTCCTGCAAATTTTGCCTGCTGCACCCTTTCAATCATATGCAGCAGCAATGGTTTACCGGCGGCTTCAAGCATTACCTTCCCCGGCATCCTTGTTGAACCTGTACGCGCCTGGATTATGGTAACAATATTTAATACTCTCTCAATCATCAGGCTGCCTCCCCCGTGATATTTCCCTGAATTATCCCGGGAATTGTTTCAGCTTCTGTTTTTTTATTGAATTCAACACTTTCATTTTCTATCAGTCTTGCGCATTGGCCCGCTATAAGCTTTCCTGATGTGCCGCCGTTTTGCAGGGGTGTCATATTCCTCAGCATATCAAGGTCAAAATCCGAATAAACAACTTTTCCGAGAGCCATACCAATATATACCACGGATGAATATTTTGTGATCAGAACGTCGCAATTCGCGATCATCTGTTCAGTATTTCCTTTGCAGAAAACAAGAGCACCCGGCGCATATTTTTGTATTTCCTTTGTAGCTCTATTGAAATTTTCATTTGGATGCAGTTTAAAAATAAGCTTTCTTCCGCCTGCGATATCAAGAGCCCTGTAAATGAATTTTTTCCTGTTTTCATACTTGAAAGTCTCACGGGTATCACTTGTAGCAGCCAGTACGAAATTTTTGTATGGAAAGCTATTGATGCGGAATTCATTTACATTATCAAAGTTTGGTATCCCTGTAACTGATATTTTGGATGCGTCACAACCGTTATTTATGAAGTGCTCTGCATACCCATCAGAAGCGACGAAGAACCTATCATATGCATCAGATAATCCTGCCGTAGATGTACTGGCAAGATAGCGCGGTAAGCCAAGGTATTTGCTTAAGTAATAGAAAACATTTATTGGGTCAGTCATTCCTTCCTGTACTAAAACGATCTTTTTCTTCCTTATGTTTTTCTGAATTATGAGATCAGATGATGTTATAATCAGATCATAATCGCGGGAGTCTCCGCCAAAGTCAATATTGAGTCCGTGATTCGAGCAGTATTCTATAACTTTTTGCTGATGCTGTTTACCTATAACAGTAAACGAAAGCAGGTTTGCCTTATAAAGCAGCTTCAAAAAGCCATCACAATAATACGGAGTGTAATAGCATTCATAATTTTTCAAGTGCATTCCTATCTTATGCATCATGATTGTTTGATTGTTAGACCCGCATATTAAGAGAATCTTTTTCTTTTCTTTCAATGGATTTGTTTTTTACAAAAAAACCAAATTTTAATTAAAGCAAAGTTACGATCTATTTAGAATTTTGTTTTTAACCCCGCCTACGTATCCTTTACGCCCAATCATGCCGAGTATGTGTATTTGCAGGGCCGCCGGGTGTTGGCGGATCAAATGGATTTTCTGCGGGCGCATTTTCCCCGGTCGAGTCCGTTGCACGAGCGGCTGATCGGCTGGTCCTGAGTGAGCAGGGAATGACCAACGGTCAAGGTTTACTACAGCAGGTTTTCGGCAGTCTGGCGACGTTCGCCCAGCAACACCTGGCTGAGCATCGCCAACGTCAGGAGCGGTTGACAGCGCTGCGCGAAGCGATTGAGCAGGCAGTAGACGCCAGCGAGCCGCGCATCCGGCTGGTCGGCAACTATGCCGAGAAGTTGGTGGACGCGGTGGAAACGGCGTTGAATTATTCTGGAAGCGTGTTGCAGCAGTTGCCGCTAGCGGTGTTGCTGGGTGCTCGCGCCTGGTCTCGGGACCCGCAGGTCAACGCCTTTTTCGCGACGGTGGATGATGTGCGCGCTACCCTGGGCGAGAGCCCGGCGATTCACACTTTTTTCACAGACGGTGGTCACGCTGAGTGTTTCGCCTTGATGTTGATGGTCAAGCGGGAGACGGAAACGTTTGGCGCGGTGCTGAGCGGCGATGTAGTGGTGCGCGATGTCCGGCGCATCCTGGTCAGCTTTTCGCAGCATCGGCTATTTTTCCCGGCGGCGAGCGAAGCCGAGCTGCGTGAAGAGTTGAAACAGCGGATGCTGGTGTTTCTAGCGACGCGGGCGCTGGAGCGGATTAATGAACTGCGGACCCGGCGCAGTGCGCTGGAGGAGCAGCGGCGGCAGTTGCAGGCGCAGTTACGGGCGCTGCGGGGACATGCGCAGGGTTTGCGGCCCTTAGTATCGACGAACGACGCCGACGAGCGCCGCGCTGCGGTGCTAGAGCAGCGGTTGCTCCAGACCGAGGAAGAACTGGTCGCGGCCCGCAAGCCGTTGGGAACTTTGGATGATTACCTGGAGCAAATCCGGCAGGTGCTGAGCCAGCCGGAGATTTATTTGCAGGTTCGTTCGCTGGCCCTGCGGTTAAACCGGCTCGGCGTCAGGCTGCCTCCGGATTCGCCGGAGCCGGGTGAAACGCTGTCACTGATCGAGTTCGATTCCATGGGTGAGCAGCGGATCGGCGCTTTGGTGCGGTTTGTCAGGGAGGAACTGCCACCGGTCATCACGACGGCGTCATTTTGACGCCACAGCTCACCCGAAGACCGGGCGCGGGTTCAATGCTGTGATGACCGGAGAAGCCGGCTGGTTACATATTCGGATAATTCGGCCCACCGCCGCCCTGTGGAGTCACCCAGGTGATGTTTTGCGTCGGGTCCTTGATGTCGCAGGTCTTGCAGTGAACGCAGTTTTGGGCGTTGATTTGCAAGCGTGGGTTGTGCCCATCACTGTCCCGCACGATCTCATACACCCCCGCCGGACAATAGCGTTGCTCCGGCGCGTCATACAGCGCCAGATTGACCTGAATCGGTACGCTGGCCTCCTTCAGCGTCAGATGGCAAGGCTGATCCTCTTCATGGTTGGTGTTGGAAATAAACACGGATGACAATCGGTCGAAGCTGACTTTGCCATCTGGCTTGGGATACTCAATTTTCGGACATTCGCTGGCTTTCTTCAGCTTGGCGTGATCCGGGTGATGATGGAGCGTCCACGGCGCTTTGCC
>JACSRQ010000046.1 GCA_014879675.1 Ignavibacteria bacterium | reverse complement strand
GCCTGGAAACCTTCGGTTATAAGCAGGTCCCCGGGATTGAGCCCTTCGAGTATATGCACCATATTACCGTTGCGTCCGCCAAGTTTAAGAACTTTTTTCTGCGCAACATCGCCATTGGCAATAAACACATACTGTTCTTCACCGTAATCAACTATCAGGTCCTGCTGAATTGTAACAGAATTCGGCTGAGTTGATTCAAGTATCAGTACATTTGCGTTCATACCGGGTTTCAGAAGTTTTTCTTTGTTGTTGATTATCACTTCAACCTCAAATGTACGGCTGGAGCCCTGAAGTGAAGGAGCGATGTAACTTATTTTCCCTTCAAACTCTACTCCCGGCAGTACATCAACCGTAACATTAACTGACTGCCCCATTTTTATCTTGGTCAGATACATTTCAGGCACGCCTGCTGAGATCTTGACTTTTGAAATATCAATGATATTCACAATTGGTGAGCCCGGCGCTGACATTTCTCCCCTGTTCATATATTTTTCATCCACTACACCGCTTATAGGTGACCTTATAAAGCCCGTCTTTAATCTCGTTTTCAGAATATCAGCTCCCCTTACAGCGGCTTCATACTGCCATTTGGCTGTTAAGTACTGAATTTCAGTGGTTGCGTTATCTTCGTACAGCTGTTTTTGCTTTTCATAGTTCATTCTGGCAAGCTCAACCTGTGCTTCAGTCTGTTCAAGTGAAGCCATTTCGACATCCTTTTTAAGCCGTGCAATAATTTCGCCCCTGCCCACATAACTGCCTTTATCTTTGGTCAGGCTGACTATCAACCCGCCCTCTTCAGATGAAACCTTTGCAGAGGCAAATGGCTTAATAACACCCAGTACCCTGAAATCATCAGCAAATGTCGATGTTTCGACTGTTTGCACCTTAACAACAGGTAACTTTTTTTCATCGGGTTTCTGCGTAGTTTCTCCATCGTTACTCCCGCAGGAATAGAGGATAAAGGAAACCATTATTAAAAACGCTGCAATAATAAATTTAGGAATGAATTTTATTTCTTTCATTTAATATTATGTTTAGAAAAATTTTTTGCTTTAGTTTTGATATTTCGGACTTTTCCGGATCTACTTCTCAAGAAGCTCCTCAAGTTCGCTTCTTGCTATAAGGTAATCATAAATTGCCTGGATATATGCAAGCTTAACCTGGCTTAAAGCCAATTCGGCATCTACTACATCTATCTGGTTAAGCACGCCGCTTTTGTAGCTAATCGTTGCAAGGTCATATCCGCGCTGTGCTGTATTAACGATCTCCTGCTGTGACCTGATCCTGTTCTTTGCATCTTCGATCTTCAGTATAACACTGATGGTTTGGGTTTTCAGCAGCTCTTTTGTTTTCACGATCTGTTCTTCAGATTTCAATACTTCGATCTTTGACTGCTCCTCTTTGTAGCTGTTGCGGAAAAGATTGAGGTCCCAGTTAACGCCTATGCCCGCAACTATAGAATTATAAAATCTGTAACCTGTAAGAGATCGCCCGTCGTTTTCATTTGCCTGCGAAGACCACTGGCCGAATACATAAAACTTAGGCAGGTAGTTGGCATAATCAATATCAACAAGCTGTTCATTGATCTTTTTGCTGAGCTTCAGCTGCCTGATCGCTACATTACTGCTGGAGATCTTTTTTATAAGCTCATCTGTTGAGCCCCATACTTCCAGGCTGTCATAAGCCAGGCTGCCGGTAACATCTATGTTCTGTTCATCCTTGAGCCCGATATTATTCTTCAGGAACTGCTTTGCGATCTGAAGGTTATTTTCAGACTGTGTGAGCTGGGGTTTAAGTGTTTCAACTTTCACCTTCGCACGGATATAATCATACTCCAGTGCAACTCCTGCGCGGTAGCGAGCTTCAACCACCCTCAAATTCTCCTGCGCGTTATCAATACTCTGCTGATTTAGCACAATCACTTCTTTCAACAGCAGTACGTTGTAAAAAGATTTCTTAACATCAGATTTGATCTTTGTTTCAACGCTTTTCAGGTTCTCTTCCTGTATCCTGTTATAGAACTCTGCAATTCGAATTCCGTTAAATACCGGGGTGCCCAAAAAAGGAATAGGCTCGGAGACGTCAAGTGTAGTAGTTATACTATTATCCGAGCCTATTTCGAAAGTCTGCCCACTAAAGCTCAAAGTCTGCTTTCTGAACGACCTCGTGTATCTTGAACCAAACGTTATGCTGGGAACCAGGTTCTCACTGTAAACTTCTGATACCTGTTTTTCAGCTTTCAGCTTATCCAGCTTTGCTATTACATAATCTGAATTGTTCCTTTTTGCAAGATTTATCGCGTCATACAGGGTGAGCGTACGGACGCTCTGACTGTAAACAGCCGAAACGAATATTAAAAAAAGGAGCAATGCGGTGATCAATTTATTCATAAAACTAATCTATGATTTATTTGGAAATTTTAAGTTAGTGTTAGTTTTGCAGAACATTATCAAACAGCTTTTTTGTGTTTGAAAATTTTTCCTTGCCAAGTTCAGTCAAAAAACCGTTGAAGAAAATTTCTGCTGTAATTCTCATGGCTTCATGGAATGAATATTTACTGTTGAGTACAAAATCAGCGTGTGTCACTGCTTCAATAGCCCCGTTAAGCGCGGTTATAATAATATCTACGGGAACGTGCTCGACTACTTTTTCCTTTTTGCCCTGCTCAAGGAGCTTTGACATAATTTTTGTTACTTTATCCTGCCTTACTTTTGCGAATTCTTTGCTTAAATGAGGCGCATGAACCTCCAGATCGCGGAACCAGACCGGCGAGCAGTTCATAGACATACTTTTCTGTTTGTGAATTATCTTAAGGAACTTGGTTATTGCGTCATCATCACTCTCGGCAACTTCATCAAGGAATTCTTCCATCAGTTTCATTCTCATTGAGCAGACATTTTCGAGCAATACTTCCTTGGAATCAAAATGCTTATAGATCGTCTTTTTGCTCATCTGCAGGTCACGTGCAATTTCATCCATAGTGGTCTTGTAAAATCCCTCTGTGATGAATTTTGCATGTGTAAAATAAAGTATCTTCTCTTTTTCGGTTACTTCAGCCATCCTTAATGCGGTTATGGAAACTATTTTCGTTTCTTAAGTTTCCAAAATAATTAATGGAAACTACTTTGTCAAGTGGTAAATTATTATTCCAAAAATTAACGTAAAATTAGCATATATTTGTGGTGTAATGGAAACTAAAGAGATAACCCTGAAGAAAAAGGCAGCGTCAATATCCTTAATTATCGGATTTTTGATGTTCTTCGGTAAAATTGGCGCCTACTATCTGACAGGTTCTGCAGCAGTTCTCTCTGATGCCCTTGAATCGGTTGTTCACATCATAGCAACTTCTTTCGCATTTTACAGCCTCATCTTATCTACCAAACCGCCGGATAAAGAACATCCATACGGACATGGCAAGATTGAATTCTTCTCCGCAGGATTTGAAGGCGCAATGATCATTGTAGCAGCCTTCTCTATAATAGCTTATGCAATACGCGATATAGTTTATCCCAGGGAAATTTCTTCGCTGGATACGGGCGCTGTGATTATCACCGCTGCCAGTGTTGTTAACCTGCTGCTTGGTTTATACCTTATACGCACAGGGAAGAAAACAAAAAGCATTATACTTATCGCTGACGGAAAACATGTTATGACCGACTCAATAACCAGCTTCGGAGCAGTTGCTGCATTGGTGCTGGTTCTCATTACGGATATAAAGCTGTTTGATCCTATTGTGGCAATTATTCTTGGTCTGAATATTCTTTGGACAGGAAAGCATCTGGTAAGGGAATCAATTGGCGGTTTGATGAATGAAAATGATGATAAAATAATAAGCGCAATAGCCGAAGAACTGGAAGACGACAGAAAAAATTACCCGGACTGGATCGATGTACACAGGCTTAGATACTGGAAATCAGGGGATAAGTATATGGTAGATTTCCATCTGATCGTACCATACTATAAAAGCGTTAAGGAAAGCCATGTAACTGTTGATGCTGTTGAACGCGAAGTCATCAACGCGCTCGGCACAAAACAGGTGGAGTCGCTGATACACTTAGACCCCTGCAACCCGAACTGCTGCCACATATGCAGCATGCCCGAGTGCCCGGTCCGCGCCGAAGCGAAAACCACAACCATAGTTTGGGATTCCAAAAAGATCGTCCTTATGCCGAGCTATGATATTGATGAAGCGGAATGAACTTCTTTATTTAAGAAGTATCATTTTTCTTGTCTGCGTGAACTCGCCCGCAGAAAGCTTACAAAAATATACCCCGCTTGGAAGCGCTCCTGCATTGAAATCGACTTCGTATGAACCGGGCTTTAGGGATTCATTTACAAGAACCCGCACTTCTCTTCCCAATATATCGTAAACTCTCATATTCACGTTTCCGGCTTTGGAAACATCAAAACTGATTTTTGTTGAAGGATTGAACGGATTCGGATAGTTTTGAGAAAGGTTAAATTTCTCCGGTGTAATTGTTGTTACCTGGTTTATTTCTGTTATCTGACCGCCAGAAGTGGTACGAAGTATTGTTCCTCCGCCGCCAACCACAGTGCCTGTGTTTGCGTCCGTAAAGAACACGCCCGCCAAATTATTGGCTGTACCGCTGGGCTTAAATACCCAATTGCTGCCTCCGTTCGTAGTCCTTAGAATTACCCCGAGATCCCCAACAACATTGCCGGTATTCGCGTCAGTGAACTTCACACATGTCAATACGTCCAGCGTTCCTATCAGCTGTGCGCTCCAGTTCGTTCCGCCGTTGGTTGTACGTATAACTGCGCCGGAGTTTCCAACCGCAGTGCCGGTATTCGCGTCAACAAAGCTCACACTGAACAACGCACTTGGCGTTTCACCGCTTTGATCGGTCCAGTTTGCTCCTCCGTTGATTGTCCTTAAAACAGTCCCGTTATCACCTACAGCACATCCGGTGCTTCCGTTTATAAAGCACACACTATACATAGTATTGGCTGTTCCGCTGGTTTGCGGGATCCAGTTACTTCCGCCATTGGTTGTTTTAATAATAGTGCCGGCCTCTCCAACTGCAATGCCTGTGTTTACATCAGTAAAACAAACTCCCCTAAGTGTATTTGTAATTTCACTATTTTGAGCAGACCAGTTACTTCCACCGTTTGTTGTTCGTAAGATCGTTCCGTTCTTACCCACTGAAGTGCCGGTGTTAACATCTGTAAAGTAAACCGAGTAAAGATGGTTTGCCGTACCATTAGCCTGCATTATCCAGTTTGTTCCGCCATTGGTTGTTCTTAAGATAACATTGTTATCTCCAACCGCATTACCTGTATTGATATTTGAAAAGAAAACACTCCGCATCTCATTAACAAATCCGCTTGATTTCTGCACCCAGTTTGTTCCGCCGTTAGTCGTCATCATAATAAAGCCGTTATATCCTGCAACAAAACCTGTATTTGAATTAACAAAAGAAGCATCAAATAATAGGAACGGAATACCTGTGGATTGAGAAATCCAGTTAACTCCCCCGTTCGTAGTTTTAAGCACTTTACCTCCTTCTCCTACAACGGTGCCCGTGTTTGCATCTGTAAAGCTGACGCTAGCAAGAATGTTTATAGTACCGCTTGTTTGCGAAACCCAGTTAAATCCGCCGTTTGTGGTTCTGAGTATTTTTCCCAGGACTCCAACAGCAGTTCCCGTGTTTACATCAGCAAAATAAACATCCAGCAGGAATGAAGATGTTCCGCTTATTTGCGGTATCCAGTTCGTCCCGCCGTTAGTTGTTCTCAATGTTTTCCCTGCTTCACCCACAACTGTGCCAAGATTAGAATCTGAGAAAAAGACACTGTATAACATATTAACGGTACCGCTGTTTTGTGTACTCCAATTGGCACCATTATTTGTGGTTCTGAGGATGGTGCCTCCTTCACCAACAGCGGTACCTGTATTTGCGTTAATAAAATGAATGCTCAATAAAGTTACAACTGTTCCGGTTGATTGGATACTCCAGTTTACTCCTCCGTTTGTTGTTCTTAGTATCGTTCCATCCACACCTGCAGCGGCACCCGTGTTAGCATCAATAAAAAATACAGAATATAGATCACTTGTTGTTCCGCTGTTCATAAACTCCCAGCTTGTGCCGCTGTTTGTCGTGCGGAGAATTGTGCCCGAACCTCCAACTGCAATACCGGTCGGGGCATTTAAATACCATACACTTTGAAGCGTATTGCCCTGCGGCAATGGATTTTGCCAAACCCAGCCCGTTTGTGAAAAGGTGTTGAATGATAAAAGCGTCAGAAGGAACAGTAAAATACTTTTTTTCATATTCGTTAATATTGTTGATTTATGGAGTTATTTTTTTCATTCGTGCGTTACAGTGACAAAATTATGAGAGTCTGAAGCCATATTCAAAGAAAAATCCAACCAATTGTGAGAAATTTTAACATTCACTCCAAATCATTTTCTGTAAAATACGCCATGTATCAGTATTTTTTACGTTATCTTTGTGAGAAGAAATTAGGCAAGAAGTATATGAAAAATACAAATCTTATTCAGCTATTGAATTATTTTAAACTCAGTGATATTAGGTCATTTTCCAAATTTATTGCTTCGCCGTATTTTAACAGCAACACGGCTGCAATATCACTGTTCAGCGAGATCAGGAAGCATTATCCAGAATTCAATTCTGCACATTTCACAAAACAGAACATTTATATTAAAGTGTTTCCCGGCGAGAAGTATAATGATGTAAAGTTTAGGAAGCTCGTTTCTGATCTGAATTTGCTTGCGGAAAAATACATTTCGGTCGAAAGATTAACCAAAGATGAAAATCAGATGTATAATGCATTCCTGAACTTCAAAAAAGCGAAGAGTTTTTTTTACAAGAATGAATTACATTTACGGAACTGGGGAAGTATATTAACGAACCCTGCTTATAAAATAGATGAAGATTATTACTATTACCGCTTCTGTTTCAATAGCCTATTGACGCATTTTGATTCGTTCAAAGGTAATCACAGCCCACAATCAAAAACCATTGAACTGGTGAGCTTGACGAAGTATTTCGCACTGAAGGCTATGCAGATCTTTTGTGTGAATCAAATTTACAAAGTGATCTATAATATTGAAAATGATAACTTATTACTCGAAGAATTGCTGTCTTTGGAAAAAGGAGGATTCTTCAAAGACGAGCCTTTAATAAGTATTTATTGTAAAATTGTCCGACTTTTCAATTTGGAAATGGACGAAAGCAGGAAACTCTTACACATTGTGCATTCAGAGATTGCCGGAATTGAAACCAGGATCAGCAACCAGGAAAAATCGTTCCTGTTTTGGGTTGTCTCCCAGTACATTATTCTTACTTCGAAGAAATTCATATTGACTGAATTCAAGTCATTGAAGTGGCATTATCTCAAAAAACAAATAGAAATTGAAATCGAAGAAGGTGGAAAATTCAGCTGGCCTGTTTACCTCAGTATAATAAATAACGGGCTGGCTCAAAATGAAACAGAGTGGACAGAGAAGTTTATAGTTGAATGTACACATCTGGTGAGTTCAGGGGATAATACTGCACTATTAAGTTGGGCAAAAGCTAAGCTGTTAAATGCCAGAGGTAAATACAACGAGTCATTAAAGGAATTGCTGTTAATAAATACAAACCAGGGAAATTTGAAAATTGATATTGACTCCTTAACAGTAATAAATTATTATGAACTTAAAAGATATAATGAGCTTTCATATTATCTTCAGACATTCAAAAAGTATCTGGATAAATCAAACATAGTGCGTAATAGGGATACAAACAAGAATACATGCGGGGGATTCATCAAGGCTGTTAACCAACTTGTGAAGCTGAATTACTCCACAAATCCAAAAGAAAAAACAAAAATAATCAGCAAAATAGAAAAAATAACAGAAAACCGGATTCTTTTTAGAAGCTGGATTCTTGAAAAACTCAAAGCAAGTAAAATAAAAAAATAGCTGCGCTGCATTAAATATTGCGGCTCAGCTATGTATTTTGCAGAAGATAATCCCGGCTTATTTCAGCAATATCATTTTTTTCGTTTCTGAAAAATCTCCTGAAACCAACTTATAAAAATATACCCCGCTTGGAAGTCTGGAAGCATTGAAATCGGTTTCGTAAACACCGGGCTTAATGAATTCATTTACCAGCACACTTACTTCTCTGCCGAGAACATCGAAAATTTTCAGAGTCACATATCCGGATCGTGGTATATCAAACTTAATTTTAGTTGTAGGATTAAACGGATTGGGATAGTTTTGGTACAATTCGAAGCTAAGCGGAATTTGACTGCTGACAGAAGTTATACCTATCATGTTACCTGTTGGATTCCGTTTGTAGTAAACTTCCCCATTATTGTCACGGGTATCCCGCCAGAGAATGTGGACCGCAGGACCCGAAGCAGCGATGGATGGATCTTCAGAAACTGAAGTTGCTTCTGTTAAATGTACTATCTGCTGCCATGAGTTTCCGCTGTAAATTCCTCTAAGGTAATAGATATCATGATCCGTATTGTTGCTCCATGTTAGGTGAACATAAGTGCCCCACGCAGCAATGCTGGGATAGTTCTTATTGCCTGCGGTACTTGTAAGCTTATGATCGGTTTGCCAAGTTTGTCCGCCATTAGCTGACTTCTTGAAGTATATCTGGTAGTCGCCTGTTCGATTATCGCTCCATGTTATATATACAGTATCCCCGGCGGCAGCGGCAGAAGGAAATTGTGATGCGGCAGGATCGTCAGTAAGCCTTGTGAGTCCGCCCGGCCATGTGGAACCTGAGTTGGTAGAACGCATCATACTTATTTCGCGGTTACCATAATCGTGATTATGGAAGAATATCATTACCTTATCACCTGTAGAACATACAGAGGGCTGGCCTTTCAATCCGCCAACGGTTAGCTGCTGCAATGTGCCAAAGTTTAATCCGCCGTTGGAGGAACTCCTGTACGAGATGAAAGACTCAGATTTTGCGACTTCACTCATCCAGGTTATATGCACATAGCTGCCCGAAAGGGCAATCGAAGGATTCTGCACAGAGATAGATGAAAAATTTACAATGCTAACCATTGCGCGCCATTCATAGCCGCCGTTTGTAGAAAGCCTGTAATATATTTCGTGCTGACCGGTGAGGGCACTTACCCACGATACATGTACACGCCCGTTAAGCACAGCGATGCTCGCATCGCGGTTATTATCCATCGCTCCGGAAATGATGATATCGGGTGACCATGTTACACCGCCATCAAGAGAGCGTTTATAAAATATGGAATTTGTCTGGTCACGGAATTCACCGAATACTACATGAACCGTATCACCGCTAGCCGCAACCGAGTGTGCATTACTCATGCAAAGGTAATCTTCCGGATTTGAATTAGTAAGCCTGTAATCCGTTTGCCACTGGGAGTAAGCCGCGGAAATATTCAGAAGCGCAAAGATCAGCGCGATTAAAAAGCTCTTAGCAATTTTTTCCATTTCTTAAATATTGTTTTATACAGAAATTTTCAGGAATAAAAACAAATATTTCTATGGGTTGAAAAAAACTGAGGCTGCAAAAAGACTATTGGAATTTAACACATAACTGCGATGCAGAGTAATATCTGCAAGAGGATGGATTAAGCTGAATTGAGCTTTACACGAATTTAAGTGATAAATAAAGGGTAAACAATGATAATTAAAACCAACATCGTATTTACAATCAGAAATCTTAAGTCATATTCTTTTTATGCATTTATCCTTATTTTTATACAACATTTCATAATTACGCCAGTTGAATTACATTTTAGCAATCGATTCCGGTGCTACCAAAAGCGAAGTTTTGCTTTGTCCCGTAACAGATGATCCGTTTTCTAAGGCGAAAGCAAGACTTTTTAAGTACCCGTTCATTAATCTGAACCTGCTTGGCTTTGATGAATCGGTTAAGCGCCTTCAGAAAATCGTCAAGGATATGGCTAAGGCCGCCGGCAAAGGCAGCATCATTGCAATTGCAGCGGGTATTTCGGGTGCCAGGTATGAGCAAGACAGGAAGAAAATTGCTTCGGCTCTGAAAAAGGCTTCCGGCATCAAAAGCGTTTCAATATTACCTGATACCGAGATTGCTCTCGCGGCCGCATTTGAGCCCGAAAGACGCAATTGCGGGATATTGATCGCTGGAACAGGCTCCATACTCTATTATAGAGATAGCTCAGGCAGCATCCAGCGCATTGGCGGCTGGGGAAGGCATATTGGTGATGAGGGCTCGGGTCACTGGATAGCCCGCGAAGCGCTGTACCGTGTAACCAAACATTATGACGGAAGGCTGAAAGCAGACAGGCTGGCGATGATTTTTGAGTCAGAATTCGGCATTCATAGCGGTAATATAATTAAGCATGTTTATCATAACGGATTTGAAATATCAAAGCTTACTAAACATGTATTCAGGTGCGCAGAGTCAGGTGACAGAACTTCCCGTGATATTATAAAAAACGCCGCCGAGGTTCTGCTGACACATTTTATCCCGCTGAAAAAGAAAAAGTACACTATTGCAATGGCAGGCTCATTGCTGACTGAAGAAAGACTTCTTATGGCAGAATTGAAGAAGTCAGCTAAAAAACTGTCTCCAAATATAACTTTGGTTAAACCGGAATTTTCCCCGGTATGGGGAGCTGTAAAAATCGCAATGTCAAATGACAAAGCTCAAATGTCAAAAGAATAAGATTCCTGCCTACGCAGGAATGACAAGCGATTGTGGGATTCTCTGTAACTCTGTTTCTCTGTTGTGAAAAAGTATTTAGTTTAAAGTTTAGATAGAGATTCCAGTCTGCGCGGGATTGACAATTAACACCCCCCTCCCCTTCGGGGAGGGCTGGGGTGGGGTCG
>JACSRQ010000072.1 GCA_014879675.1 Ignavibacteria bacterium | reverse complement strand
ATTCTGATGATTGAGCAGGGAAAGTGTCCTTGCTTCATTGATAAACCTATCCCTTATCATCTGGTTACGTGCAAGCTCAGGCAGCAGTACTTTAATTGCAGCTTTCCTGCCAAGTGTCTGGTGTTCGGCAAGGTACACCGATCCCATGCCGCCCTCGCCGATGAGAGAGATGACGTTGTAATTTAATACTAATGTGTTTATCATAGTTATTAGTTTTTTTCTTTATACCACCTTCTGATTACAAATTTCTTTGATTCATCGTCATTCCAAGCGTTTAAAGCAGTTCTCTTTGCCATCAGGCTTTTTAATACTTCTTTCAGCCCTTTTTGAACAACACCCCATGAGCTGTGTGCGCTTTGTATAGTTATTCCATTATCAATTACAATGATTACGTGACCCTTCCAAACAATCAGATCAAGTGGCAGAAGTTTTTTTGCAATTTCATCGCTGGAGAGGCCCTCAATTTCTACAGCCTCCCCGTATGTAACCATTTGATGAGTATTTCGGGGAGTAAAACCATTTGTTGCCTGATATATTAATCCTGAACAATCCACTCCTTTTAATCCCCACTCTTTCCTTTCTTTTTCATCAAGCTTGCCTGAAGGCGGATAGAATTCAAACATTTCCGGAACACCTTCAACGTTGTTGCCTCCCCAAACATATAGTGAACCGGTATTAGTCTTCATATAGTTGATAATCTCGCTCTTTGAAGGCAGGTCCACTTTTCTCGGAGACGGTTTGATTCTGGTTGTATCAGTGAATCTGGAATCAATATACAGCTCGATCTTCAACTCAGGAATGCTGTAATCTTCTGCGTAAACTCTATATATAGAATGGTTACCCTTATTTATAATGTTCAAGATCTCAAAGCTTGTGCCGGGGTATGCAACATATTCAAGTTCTTTTACCAGCCCTGAACTGCTCTTTTTAAGTGTTCGTCCATCCTTGCCGCCGTATATACTGTCAAAATATTGTGTATTCAATACCGGCGTTGGAATTCTGGACACCGCGAATAGCTTACTTCCAAACTTGTTATCAACTTTTTGGAGGACTATTTTTTCTTCTCGGCAGCCATTGCTTAAAACAAAACAAAACACGAGCGAGACTAAGGCTGCTATTTTCCTGTTAACTTTCATTCGCCTAATGTTGAGGAATACACCATTTCTTCGTATACGATCTTTATAGATCCGTCTTCAACTCTTTTAAGATTAATGATCTTTTTGCCTACATCCTGGTACTTAGCACTGGAATAATATTGAATAAATTCGGTCTTTGCAGTTGCATTCTGTCTATTGTTCTCTATAATATTTATATCACCAATTGATATGTTTAGGTCAACAGCATTTTCATACATTTTTCTCCTGTCTTCACCCCACTCGTAGAAATTCATGTAAGAAGTTTTACCGCTTTTTGTTCTTTTTACACCGTTGAAATCAGGTGCGTACAGAGATAGATATTTGCTTACTTCTTTATTGTTTTGAAGCCCCAGCCATGTATTAATAAATGTTTTGAGCTCATCATCGGATATTGGTTTGGCCGATTGAGTTTGCACAATTTTCTTTTCTACTTTATCATCACTTGAAATATAATAATATACCGCAGCAAGCAGGAAAAGCAAAAAAAAACCGCCTACAACCATGAATATTGTTTTGTTTGCAGTTTTGGGCTGGAGTTTATTTGCTTCAAAATTTGCTGAAGTATCAATGACTGTTTTATTCTGCGCAGGCTGCTGAATAACCGTCTTCCGGGATGAATAATTGTAGCCTGACTGTTCAAAGGCCTTTATAAACTCGTCACAG
>JACSRQ010000110.1 GCA_014879675.1 Ignavibacteria bacterium | reverse complement strand
TTGCCGCTTCCTACTCAACTACTTTACTACTCACCTATTTCACTACTTACCCACTCACCTACTCATCTATTTCACCAATATCATCTTCTTCACATCCGTAAACCTTCCTGCTGAGATCTTATAGAAATACACGCCGCTTGAAAGTCCCGATGCATCGAAGCTTATTTCATAAGTTCCCGGTTTAAGGTCTGCATTTACAAGTAATGATATTTCTTTGCCGTTTATATCATACACAGACAGGAATGTCTGTGCTGCTGATGAACCGCTTATCTGAAATCTAATCTTCGTTACCGGATTAAACGGGTTGGGATAGTTCTGCCACAATTTGAATACATCCGGAATTTCGCTGCTTACAGGCTCGATACCAACAAGTACCATATCGGTTGAATATGCGCTTCTGCCATGTGTCCATACAACAAGTTTCCTGGTTCCGTTATGAATTGTCAGGTCATGGCAAGGTACACTCGAAGGTATCCCTTGGCTGAAGAGCGACCACGAGCCGCCATCATTTGTACTTAGCATCACTCCAACATCAGTAGCAAGATATAAAGTCTGATTCAACACCGGATCAATTACCAGATCATTCACAGGTGCATTGGGAAGATTAGATGAAATTGAAATCCATGAGGAGCCGTAATTGGTAGTTTTAAAAACATGCGCACCGGTTGAATCAGTTTTGTACCCTGAGAGCGTTACATAACAAACATTGGCAAGCGTGGGATGAATTGTAACTCTTGTTACCCACCTGTAAGGCAGACCAGTAATTATTTTTGCCCAGTTCCCTCCCCCGTTTGTTGTTACCCACACATTCGCATCGTCAGTTCCGCAGTATATTACTGCCGGGTTTGAAGCAGATACATCAACAGTTGTTATGGTTCCCAGATTCTGCACATGCCCGTTTGTCAGGTCGGGACTTATCTGAGTCCAGCTCTGCATACCATTTGTAGTTTTGTGTATCTTGTAAGTACCGCAGTAAAGCACCAACGGATTATTTTTATCCATAACATAAGGTGTCATCCAGTTGGTATAGGAAAGATCCAGCCCGGAAGTTGCGCTTAAAAAACTCGTTCCCCCATTTGTTGAGCGTACCAATCCTCCGGTTTGGGAAGACGCATAAACTCTTTGTGAAGTTGTATAATCAACCAGGCAGTAAAATCCATCTCCTCCATTAATGCTTTGCCAGCCGCCGGGACTGCCTGTAGTTCTGTTTGTGCCGTTATCCTGTGCTCCGCCCAGAATTGTTGCCGGACTATTATTATCAATCTCACCTGCATAAAATTGAGTAATCGGCAAAGAATTGCTGGCTAGCCAGCTTACACCGCCATTAGTTGAGTAATCAATGCCCCCGTCATTTCCGTTTACAACAAAATTCGGGTTTGAAGGAGCAAATGCCTGTGCATGATGATCAACATGTGAAGCCCCGATAGTTGAAAATGATGTTCCGCCGTTGGTACTTCTTTCCATGTTAAGACCACCGCAATAAACTATATTAGGGTTAGCAGGATCCACTTTACATATCCTGTTGAACCATGCATAATTTGATGAACCCGCAACCGAGCTGTTAATTAAAACCCATGCAACACCGCCATCAGTTGATTTATACAAACCCCTTGAATTGCCATTTGCATAAGCAGTCAGAGCATAAACTACCTGCGGATTTGAAGCGCAAATATCCAGCGATATTCTTCCCATATCAAATGAGTTTGATGGGAACCCGCCGTTAACAACGCTCCAGTTTACACCGGCATTAGTGGAAAGATATAAAGCAGACATGGGTCCGCCGTATTTAACGTAATCCTCCCTGCGCTGTCTTTCCCACATTGCGGCAAATACTTTATTCGGATTTACAGGGTCAACAACAACATCAATCGCGCCAACTGAATCAGCGATAAATAACGATTGGATCCAAGATCCCCCGCCATTTGTAGAACGGTAAACACCGCGCTCATTATTTTTTCTGCGGGTCGAGCCTACGGCAGCAGCATATAATACTTGTGTGTTTAACGGATTAATAGCAATATTCCCAAAACTATATGCGTCACCCAATCCTATGAAGCTCCATGATGCTCCTGCATCCGTCGATTTATACATCCCTGTTCCAGGGTAATAACTTCTCAGAGAATTTGATTCACCGGTCCCGCAATAAAGGATGTTTGGATTTACCGGATCCAAAACCAGCGCCCCGATCGAGGAAGTATTCTGGTTATCGAATACACTTACCCAGCTCTGGCAAAAATTGGTTGATTTCCATATACCGCCATTGGCTGTACCTGCGTACACAATTTGAGGATTTGTTGGATGTATAACAATTGTTGTGATCCTGCCTTCAATATTTGTCGGTCCTGCCAGAACCCATGGAAGCGGGTTATCATGCAAATAGGCCGGCATTTGTTTCACATAGCTTATAGCTTCTGGGTATTTGTTCGGGGGAATTTCGTCATACGGGAACGCGCGCTGTTTTTCGAACCAATCTTCTGCCGGAGCGCCGGGAATCTTTCCCTTAGTTCCGTGCGGCAATTGATCTGTTTTAAATAAGTATAAATATGAAACAGACAATGTGATAACTACAGTTAACAGGATGAACAAATGTCTCATATATTTCATTTTTTTACCTCAATATATAACCAAGCCTGCTTAACAAAGCAGGCTTGTAGTACTTCTGATGAAATTTTATCTAATGAATATCATTAAAAATAATATTTTTTATTTTGCTATTCTGCGGAAGCCGCCGCTTGACTGAATCAGTTTCGTTACTTTATCAGTACCATTTTCTTCACATCCGTGAAGCTGCCGGCAGAAATTCTGTAGAAATAAATTCCCGAGGCAAGGCCCTTTAATCCGTCAACATTGATCTCATAAATTCCCGCTGCCTGTTCTTCGTTCACAAGCGTGTTAACAACTTTGCCAAGCGCATCATACACAACCAGCTTCACCATTGAAGTCTTCGGCAGACTGTATTTTATCTTTGTTTCAGGATTGAACGGGTTGGGATAGTTCTGTTCCAGCGAAAATACATTCGGCACTTCGGGCACATAACTTATACCAGTCAAAACATCCTGGTAATTTGTGAGCTTGATGTTATCAACATACCAGCCGTCGGCAACAGTATTGCGGTTGGTTACAACTGTAAACCGTATCTTCAGTGTGGTTGATCCGTTTGCAAGCTCTGTTATATCCAGAACTTCCTGCTTCCATTCATTCTGCACGCCGTTAAAATATTTAACAGAGCTCCATGTTGTACCGTTATCGCTTGATACATCCACATAGGCATTATCCAGTGGCTCGATGTTAAACCTGGTGAAGAAGCTTAATATCGTTACTGGCACTGTGGATATATTCCTTCCGGTGGTGAGCGTCATAGTTCTAACCGAGCTGTTGGTGTAGTTGCCGGTCGGACTTTCTGAAAATGAGCGCGTTGGTGAATACGACTGCACGGTGCTGGTATTCCAACCACCGGTTGCTGTCCAGTTCGTCATTCCGTTTTCGGCGCTATCGGAAAGTGTGTTCGTTCCCGCACCAATGCAAACATAAACTTTCTGCCGGTGAACTATGCTAGTATCATTCTGTTTTATCGTGAGAAGTATCGGTAAACCCATATTAACCGGCGCAGAACCAAGTATGTTAAAATTCAGGGTAAGGCTATCCTGGTAATATGAATTCACAAAATTGTAATTGAATGTAGCAGAAGTGATGTTAATATACGGACTCTGTGAAGCGAGCTCTATTTTTACATTCTGTGATGCCATTAATCCTTTATTTTTGAAGCTTACTTTTATGCTGCCCGATTCACCGGGATTGTATGATGTTTTATTCAGCTGTGTATTAACCGGGGCAACATAACCGCCGCATGAAAGCGCAAAATATGTATTTGACCAAACTGTTGATTGTGCCAGCGGAAGTATCCTGTTCTGAGCGGGCCAAAAGCCATCTGTCCCTGTACCTACTTCGGGTGTCATTGCGATTATCTTCGCGTGGCCTGAATCGCTGTAATACCAGTCATCGGTTGTACCACGTACGGTATAACCGACAGTTTCAAGCGATCTGCCGAGCGTGTAGTGATTATGCAAAGCCATATCCGCCGAAAAATTCTGGAATATATTTTCATCCGGTGAAGGCACACCCGAGTGTCCCCACGGCCTGATGAAATAATTTCCGTAAGTATGATAGCTTAACGCGCCTTTAAAATTCCTTGAGTTCACAAAGTTCATAGCGTTCTGTGTTTCAACCTGGTCGAAAGGCAGGTCGCCGCGGAATGTTTCATCGCCGCAAATTGTAGATGAACCGCTGCCGCCGGGTCCGCCAAAATTCCAGAATGCATACGGACCGTAATTCCTGTTTAGATCGGCGCCTGTTCCGCCGGTACACGGCTTGCGGCTGATACGCCACATTCCGCCGCCATTTGGATTTGTTGTCTGGTTATGCAGATATCCATCAACATTAAATACCGGGGTAAAGTAAAGCTCGCGGTATCTTAATATATATGTTGCAAGCGGATCGCGGTTATAATTTTCCAGCAGCCAGTAAATGAAGTAAATGTTCTGTGTCATGCTCATCGGCTCACGCGCGTGAATAAGCGAGTGAAACCAGACCTCGGGCCTGCCTGTTGGTGCATCGGGAGAATTAGAAACGCGGACTGTCCACATTTGGTTGCCAAGATGTGTGCTGCCGATAGAAAATTTCGTTGAGATAAGCCCCGGATATTCAAGCCGCATTGAATCAAGCTTATTTATGATTTGCGCATACGTCATGTATCCGCCCATTGAGCCGTAAACGGAATGTGTTATCGCAACATCTGAAGTTGAATTCGTTATCGCTGCCTGCATTTCGGCTTCTGTCATCTTAGGCAATGCATTGTAGTAAGCCATCCAGTCGTCCACAGTAATCTGGTATGCAACCCCGGATCTCTTCAGCATTTCAATTTCCGAAGCGGAAAGCCAGGTGATCAAATGATCGCCGTTGTTTTCGGCATGATCAATATGCAGTCCGGCATCTTCGATACGTTTGATATCAAGATCTGTTGACGCAAAGATCTTTACCTGCGAATGTTTTTCCTGTATTTCGGTATTTTCGGAATTATTGTGAAAGCCCACAAGGGATAGGCCAATTGCCAAGATGGGTATTAATAGAGCAAACAGTACTCTTCTTGAATTCATATGTACGTTTTGGTTTATTTATGGATTGTATCCAAAGTTATGCAAAACTGTATGTTAATTCAAGAAGAATACTAAGTCTGAGGCAGAAACTATTGAAATGACCGCTATTTAATCAATATCATTTTTTTGGTTTCGCTGAAATTTTCTGCAGAAAGTGTGTAGAAATACAATCCACTCGCTAAGCCCGAGGCATCAAAGCTCACTTCATAATTTCCCGCCGTAAGCCTGCTGTTCAGCAAAACAGATACAAGCCTGCCGGAGATATCGTAAACCTTTAAGCTGGCGCTAACCTGGCTGCTGCCGTTTTGTGGTATGCTGAAGCGGATCGTGGTTGAAGGGTTGAACGGATTCGGGTATGCATTTTGCAGCAAGAATGTATTGGGTACTTCGCTGCCGGATTGAGAAATCCCAACCGGAGACCATAGCGGTAAATAATCAACCAGCCCGAACGCGCTGCTATCCGGCTGATGGAAAATATGAGCTTCAACGCTATCTGCGATCATTGTACCCCAGAAATTATTCTCAGCTTTAATCAGGTTTGGTGTATTATTGTAAAGATCATAAATTATTCCCGAGTTCGAATTATTATAGATGTGGTTCATACCCTGGTAATTTGTATCGGGATTAGAAAGATCTCCGAAAACCGGCGCAGCATTACTTTGCAGAGTAACTCCCCACAAATTCCATCTGATAGTGTTTTTAGAAACTTTTGCATTCACTCCGGCGCCTACTATATTTATGCCGCTTCCTCCCAGGTTTGGAATTCCCTGAATATTGTTGCTATCGATAACATTGTTTCTGATTATTGCAGTCGTTGCTCCATTGAGTGCAATACCATACCTGTTCTTTTTGATGATATTGTTTTCAATAATTAGGTTAAGTGGATTGGATGGCAATGATGCGATCCCGCCGCAATTTGTGTAAAGCCCGCGTATCGTATTTCCGCGAATTATCGTTGTACCGGAACCCGATGCCCCGAGATTTATCTGCGGCACATTACCATTAAGCACATTATTTTCGATGAACTGGCTGTTAAGTATCTGCGGCGCGTTGGCTATGTTCGATCCGCCGGCAATCGCACCGCGGTTATTGCGGTAGAAGAGGCAATTGCTTATTACCGGGCTGGAGTTAAACAGGTTCAGAGCAGGTGTTGTTGCAGTGGTTGTGCTCCCGCAATTGAACCTGAATGTACAGTTTGTAAATGCCGGACTCACATCTAAAAGCCGCAGACCGTTATGGCTGTATTCGTATATGAATTTATTGAACATTGATGTATTTGATGCCGCGTCAAGCCTAAGCTCCATAAATCTTTGCGTCGTATCTGCGCTGGTGAATTTAACTGAATCAGGGGGATTGATCTTCAATGTTCCGTTTACGAGAAAAGCAACGTTCTGTGTCAGTTTAACAGTGGCATTGCTCAATAATTTGAGAGTATCGGAAGAAGCAATAGTCAGGTTTGAGTTTACAAAGTACGTTCCTCCGGAAAAGGTTACAGCCCCGGCGGAATTTGTAACCAAGTCGTTCAGGTTCCAGCTAACCGAAGTATTAGGCGTAGTATAGTCGGCATATATACATGATGTAAACACTACTAAAGCAGCTATTAAAATCTTTTTCATTATGATTTTTTATTTCTCAAAATTAACTTATTGTGGTAAAATGTAAAATGCAAAAACCATGTTAAATGTTTCAATGGATCGTTAACATTTCTCGTGCCACGAATACCAAAGAGTGATTGGTTCAAGCAGCCATTTGTTCCTCTCTTAGTTTTCCTTCTGACTCTAATTACGTGGAACGAGTACCTTCTGATTATATCACCTCACCCCCGGCCCCACCTGACTGCTGGTGCAGTTCTCCTCTGAGGAGAGGGGGAGAAAGAATTTTAGACTTATGTTATTTGATATTTGGTATTTGTTCTTAGTTATTTGATATTTGGTATTTGTTCTTTGTTATTTGATATTTGGTATTTGTTATTTGATCAAATCATTTCAATATAATCCAGATCCTTGCCATAGGTTTCCTCCATTTTAGCGGCGGATACATATGCCAGAACAAGTGCGAGTCCCGCCACAATAGCCGCGGAGTATATTATGCCAACCGAAGAGATCAGGAACTGGAACAGCAGCGTAAGCGGAACTACAGAACCCCTCACAAAATTCGGAACTGTTGTAGTTACAGTTGCGCGCAGGTTAGTTCCGAACTGCTCCGAAGCATTGGTTACAAATACCGCCCAATAACCGCAGCTTACGCCAAGCAGCAGGCACATCGTATAGAAATAAAATGCTCCAAATGAATTCACGAACAGGTAAAGGATAATCAGTATGTTGGTTGAAATCACAAATGCCAGGATAATTTTCTTTCGGGATTTAAAGTACTGGCTTAAGAATCCGCTTAAAAGATCACCGAAAGCAAGCCCTATGTAGCAGAACATAACAGATTTCGAGGGGGCGATTCCCTGAACTCCCAGCGCTTTCGCGAAAGCATCCGAAAATGTAACTAATACGCCAACAACGAACCAAAGCGGCGCGCCGATCATAATGCACTTTAGATACTTGGCAAACCTTGCCCAATTGGTAAACAGGTGGTGGAACTGTCCCCGGTTCACTTCTTCAGTTTTGATATTTTTGAACATCCCCGATTCATAAACGCCAATTCTCAGGAAAAGCAGCATCAGGCCTAATCCCCCGCCGACGTAATACGCGGTTCGCCATTCAAAATAGTCTGCCACAAGCGCGGCAACCACTGCGCCTAAAATTCCAACTGAGGCAACAATAGTAGTACCATACCCGCGAGCTTCTTTTGACATTACTTCGCTGACGAGCGTTATTCCTGCGCCAAGCTCACCTGCAAGCCCAATACCTGCAATAACTCTCAGCACCGCGTATTGCGTAACATCGGTAACCATACCATTCAGTATGTTAGCAACCGAGTACATTATAATAGAGCCAAAGAGAACGGAGATCCTTCCCCGCTTATCACCGAGGATTCCCCAAATAATGCCGCCCAGGAGCATTCCCGCCATCTGCATATTCAGCAGCAACACCCCGCTTGATAGCAGCTCATCGCCCTGAACGCCAAGTGATTTCAGCGAAGAAATGCGCACAATGCTGAATAGTATAAGGTCATATATATCGACAAAATAGCCCAGCGCGGCTACTATCACAATTGCTTTGATATTTTTTGAACCGGATTCTTGCATTATTTTAATTAACCTTTAATAGTAAATTTGAAAATTAATCCCCGAAGATAACAGTTTAACACATATTTAAAAAGTAAATTATGCCTATTGTAAAATTGATTTCTGATTTTGACGGAGTATGGACCAACCAGGATGCAGAAGCAACATATGTTTGGAACTACATATTGAATGCAGCCGCCTCATTTAGCGGAGACAGACCTGAAACTATAGATGCTCTTCTGCAGGAAAGCAAGAAGGAAATGGACTCAACTCCGTATGAGTATGGATGGTTCAGTAATAACGCGGTATCATGTTATTACCAGGAAGACCCGTTCGGTGATAACAATGCGATATTCGATTACATAGGCAAGGCTGCAAGCAAAAAATCGTATTCGCATTTTAAGCAGGAGCTGGCTAGAATAAAAGAAGCAATTGAGACAAAAGGTAAAATGACGCTGGCGGAATTTTCAAACGATTGTTTTTTGAAGTCAACTTCACAATTCAAGCTTGAAGGTAAGCTAAAGCCAATTGATAATGCGGGAGAAATTGTAAAAGCGTTGAATTCCGCGGGTGTGGAAATTGTTGTTGCCTCAAACTCTAAGACGGAAAAAATTGAGCACCTGTTCCGCAAGGCAGGACAAACTGTAACCAATGAAAAGTCGATCATCAGGGGCAGGCTGCATGCAATTGGCGATGCGAGGAAATTTGTTATTGATAACAGTTTCACCGAAGTGCCGGAGCACTATGAGATCACTGAGCGGTACAAAGTGGGCCTGAGAAGGAGCAATTATTTCAATATACTTCTGAAGGAAATGCCGGATTTTGTTATCGGCGATGTGTTCTCGCTTGATCTCGCGCTGCCGCTTTATCTAAGAGTGAATGATAAACGGTTCAGCAAACTGAAAGTTATACAGAGGCTGCATAAACATACTCCCCAATGGGTGAGAGATCATTTGAGCAAGGATGAATTCAATGGTATTGCGTTCATGATAGATTCAATTGATAAGCTGCCTGATACAATAAGGAAAAATAGCTGAGTTGTTTCAAATCCCCCTTTAGAAGCCGTAGGACTGGCTCTGACAGTGGGGAGCAGATCATGGGGAATACTTTTAAACAGGATTGTAAATTAGTAATTCTACTGAGAAAATTTTCGATGGGGATTTTTACTTAGGCGTGTTTACTGAGATAGAGATTCCCGCCTTCGCGGGAATAAAAGAGATAGATTCCCGCCTTCGCGGGAATAAAAGAGATAGATTCCCACCTTTGCGGGAATGGATTACGCCCGCCTGCGCGGGAATGAATTATATACCAGTTCTATAAAACATCTTATCAAGCTCATCCATGGAGAGCTTTACAATTGTGGGCCTGCCGTGCGGACAAACATATGGCATCTTTACTGAAAATAATTTATCGATCAAGTTCAACATCTCCCCTTCCGAAAGATAATCACCCGCTTTTATCGCATGCTTGCAGGCGTATGATTTTGCAAGGTTATCCCTTTTTTCGAGATTCAGCTTAATATCATATTCCTTGAACTGGTCGATGAGCTCCTGCATTATTTTTCCTTCATCGCCAATTCTAACATCAGAAGGTATTCCTTTTATCTTAACCCTGCGTTTCGATTGCAGCTCAATATCAAATCCAAGCGCGCCAAGCTCTTTTTCTATGGATCTCGCCACTTCGTAATCTACGGGATTCAGCTCAACATATATCGGAATCAGCAGTTGCTGCGTTAAGTTCGCGTTTGAGTTCAGGCGGTCAATAGCAAGCTCGTACAGAATGCGTTCATGCGCCGCATGCTGGTCGATAATCATTAACGTGCTATCGAGCTGGTACATTATATACTTTTTCTGGAACTGCCATATCTCGCTTTTGTTAACAAGGCTATCAGTATCGCTGTGTTTATGCAGCTTGCCTTGCAGTACATCTTCCGCCTGCTTCAGCAGCTCTTCAGCCGTAGCTTCTTTTTGTTCTTCGGTTCTATCGCCGAACATCTCGTGGATTACGGTATCGTCGCGGTTTGGTCCTTCATGTTTTTTGAATGTAAATCCGCTTGACGAGCCGCCGGTATTTTTAGTAAACGAGGAAGATGAAAAAATATTGGCGTTATACGCGGGGCGTTTGCCGAATTGCTGTGAATCGCCCGTATCGGGAAGCTTCGCGCTGAATATCAGATCATTTTTTTCGAGCGTGCTCCATACGCCCTTGCGCACAAAGCTGAACAGAGCGCGTTCTTCTTCGAACTTCACTTCCAGCTTTGAGGGATGAACGTTTATATCGAACTTTGCGGGGTCAATATTCAGGAAGATGTAAAAATTCGGATAGTCGCCTTTATCTATAAGATCTTCATAAGCCGTATGCACTGCGAACGAAAGCGCTTTGCTTACCACATAGCGGCCGTTGAGGAAAAGGTTCTGGTCCTGCTTGCTTTTTTTGGTGAAGCTGGGCTTTGATACAAATCCACGAAGCGAGAGCAATTCATGAATATACTCTACCTCCAGGAGGTTCTCCGTAAATTCCGCACCATAGATCTGCGTAAGCCTTGTTTTCAGGTCGGCGCCGGGAATATCAAACAGCTCTTCATCTTCATTAATGAAAGTGAATGCAATATTATGGTTCGATATTGCCAGCCTAACAAAAGTCTCGTAAATATGTTTAAACTCGGTTTGATTGGTCTTAAGGAAATTCCGCCTTGCGGGTGTATTATAGAACAGGTTTCTTACTGCGATCGAAGTCCCTTTTTCACACTGAACCTTAGAGTGTTCTGTGATCTCGCTGCCATGATTTTTAAGAAGTGTGCCCAGCTCGTCGCCCGTGCGTTTAGTTTTAAGCTCGACCTGTGCCACAGCGGATATTGATGCCAGCGCTTCACCGCGGAACCCAAGTGTGCTGATATGCTCAAGGTCATCAGCTTCGGAAATTTTGCTGGTAGCGTGCCGCTGAAAGCTGAGTATCGCATCATCCTCATTCATTCCGCTGCCGTCATCAATCACCTGTATCAGCGCCTTGCCTGCATCGCGAACTATAAGCTGAATATGCTTAGCGCCGGCATCGAGCGAGTTTTCTATCAGCTCTTTTACAACTGCTTCAGGTCTGCCCACAACTTCGCCTGCCGCTATGCGGTTAGCTATGAACTGGGGTAATATTTTGATTTGGTTGCCTATCATCCTGAACGCAGTGAAGGATCTGATTTTAATATGATAAATTTTAAATAACTCTGATAAATTGTAAAAACAAAATTGATTCCAGTTTTTAAAGCTAACCTAATGGGATCCTTCTCTCCTGCCTTCGGCACTCGCTCAGGATTTATCAATCCTCAAGCAATGCGTGTACGAAGCTTTCTTTATCGAATACCTGCAGGTCATCGATCTGTTCACCCACGCCAATATACTTAACGGGAATTTTCATTTCATTGCTTATCTTAAGCACTATGCCGCCTTTTGCAGTTCCATCCAGCTTTGTCAGTATTAGTCCGGTTAATGGGATTGAATTACTGAACTCCCTTGCCTGCACCATACCATTTTGTCCGGTGGTTGCGTCAAGAACGAGAAATACCTCGTCAGGGCCTTCGGGAATTTGTTTTTGTATTACGCGGTTGATCTTGCCAAGCTCTTCCATCAGGTTAATCTTGGTATGAAGGCGGCCGGCAGTATCAATTATCACAACATCATATCCTTTGGCAATGCCTGATTGGATTGTATTATACACAACCGCGCTTGGGTCGCTGCCCTGTGCAAGCTGGATAATTTCTGTACCCGATCTTTTTGCCCAGGTTTCAAGCTGTTCGTTCGCAGCGGCGCGGAAAGTATCCGCAGCGCCAATCAGAACGGAATAACCAGCATTTTTGTAATTGTACGCAAGCTTGCCAATTGATGTAGTTTTTCCGACACCGTTGACACCCACTACTATAATAACGTATGGTTTCTTTTCAACTTTGAACGGATCCTTTTTCTGTTCATTGCCGGTTATGAATACCTTCTTAAGTTCGTCCCTTAAGATCGCTTTAAGCTGATCGGTGCGCTGGTATTTTTCTTCCTTCACCCGCTCTTTGAGATTTTGTATTATCTTCTCAGAAGTATTTACACCCACATCAGAGCTCAGCAGTATTTCTTCGAGGTTATCCAGAAAATCGTCATCAATATCGCTTTTGGCATTAACTAGGTTATCCAGTTTATTGAATATATTTTCATGGGTTTTCTTCAAACCCTGCTTTAATTTATCAAAAAGTCCCATAATTTGTATTGATTAAGAGCAAAGTTAGTTAATAGTGGTATGATTAACAATGAAATAGCACGAATTGGATCCGCCATCAATAAAATGGCCGGAGGCGGGGAACCTCCGGCCAGAGAACAAGTGATTTGATGGAATATGGTTAATATCCCTGTTATGAAAATTCCGGTATGCTGCCCTGCCGGAAAATTTTGCTTTGTACCTGCGTTACTTGATCAGCACCATTTTCTTCACATCCGTGAAACCATCAGTTACTAATCTATAGAAATACACACCGCTTGCCAGTTTACCTGCATTAAAGTCTATTTTGTATGTTCCCGTACCAAGCTCATTGTTAAGCAAAGATGCAGCTTCTCTTCCGGCGGCATCATAAACAGTAATATTTACATACCCGGCTTTTGGAAGCGAGAAGGTTATTGTAGTAACCGGGTTAAACGGATTTGGATAGTTTTGGCCCAACTCAAACCTCTCTGCAACTGTTGATATTGGTTCAAGTCCGGTCAGCAGGTTTTCCTGATTGGTGTAAATATTTGTGGGCCCAAATCCGGCATAACCTATTGCTGAGTAATTAATTCCTGCTGAGGGATTATATATCATACATGTTGGAGATATTGAAGTAGAAGTACCGTTGCTGTTCCTTTTATATACATTTGTTCCCATCTGATCCAGTACTCCCCGGCGCAGATTGAGAGAATCGCCATCACTGGATACCCAGATCGCTACGAAATGATTTGGCCCGGCGGGACTAGACGAGCACCATGTAAATGATTTGTTATTTCCGTTTGATGTACCTCCAAGATTTGCCTGCACGCTCCACGAAGCGCCGCCATTGGTTGTGAAGTAATAATATGCATAGCCATCCCGTGTGGTTGTAAACATTGCCGAGTCACAGCTTCGGTTCTGCTTTACTGTGAGTGCCGGTTTTTCATAATATATATTTGATCCACCGCTTGTAACAAAATATGTATTTGAAGATGCGGTTGGAGTCCATGGAGTTCTGATTATCCTGATCTCATATTGAGTGGAAGATAATCTCCTTTCAACTGCTATCCAAACAGAATCAGATGTGAATGTTGTAGATGGCCTCAGCTCTGCACTTGGATAGAAATCGTTGTATGCTGTACTGATTGTTACACCGGTCCACGTTACACCCCAATCCAGACTGCGGTAATACTTGAAATCGTTGGTTGTAGTTAATGCGTTGTTTGATTGTGTGCAGAAAGCGCCTATCCATGTGCTTGAGTTATAAAAAGCGCCATCGCTGGCCGCAGAAACGAATGAGAATTCCTGACCTGAAGGCGGTGCTGCAATTTCACCTGCATACCATCCGGCGCCGGTTCTCCTCCAGCTTCCGTATGCCAGAACAGCGTTGTCATTGTTTTCGGTTGCGCTTTTTGTAAAGAACACAAATATCCTTATCGAATCCGGGTTATTACCTTCATCCCGTTGTTCGACCAGTAAACTTACAGTACCAATATATGCGCCTGATGTATACAGCAATCCCTGGGTATAAACCCAGCTTGCTCCTCCGTTTGATGACCTGTACACATCGATCCTTCCTGTTGCGCCTGTTATAGAAGCCCTGTTAAAAGCAATGTACATATTGCCGTCTTCTCCCATTTTCATATCCATTTGCCTGAAATATGGATTACCGTATTTGATATCCCCGCTGTACACAGAAACATCACTGGTGTACCAGTCGCTGATAAACGGTGGTTCAACATTCCTTACCGGTTCGGGCCTGCTGCCTGTAAAATCTGTTTTATAAAGATATTCATCCGGTACATTAGAGTACATTTCATTCATCAGCCTCTCGGCCTCTGAGGTGTTTCCGCTTTCCTGTGCTGCCTTAAGCCTTTGCTCCATATCCGGAGAGAACAATGGCCCCCTTTCGAAATATGATTCCCTTCCTGTTTCAATTGAAGATGGCGGATTGCTGCGGAACTGACCGCCGGGATTATCCTGCGCGGTAACTGCCGGCAGCAATAAGAATAAGATCATCAGAATGTAAAATGTTTTCAGTTTCATTGGCGTAATTATTAATTTTTTATTAGATATTTTATGGTGCAAATCTTACAACTGCTTCGCTGAATTCTCCTTTGCCTGCAGAACCTACAGCCTGTACCCTGAACCAGTATTGTGTACCGCTTTTGAGGTGTTCAATAGTTGTCCTGGTCCTTGTTGTAGCGTCATACATCTGCCAGCGCAAATTAGTTTTTCCGCTAAGCTCAACATTATAAACTCTCGCCCCGTGAACCTTATCCCATATCAGCTTGATCTCACCGGGGTTGCCCGTTTCTCTGACTGATATGATGGTGACTCTTCCCGGAACTCCAAGCGGCTTTGGGTCGGCACGTACATCCAGCCCGGCGCTTTTTATAATTTCAGTATTTCCCTTAGCGCTGCTTTCAATATATACTGCAAGCTGCCATAGCTTTTTATCAAGCTCAGATTCTGCCTGCTTAACTTCACATGTTTTGCGGTGCGTCTTTTCCCGCTCAAGCTCAAGCTCTCTTTTTTTCAGTTCCATCATATCAACAAGCTCCATTATTTCAACCAGCGATGGTTCGGGGGTTGGGAACATGGGGTTGCCTTCGAGGCGGCTGATAATATCCCTTGCTTTATCCGCTTTGGAACGGGTATCAAGTTCACGCAGCCCAAGCTTAACTTTCTTTAACATGGTTCAGAAATGAAAAATTGTTATTGTGATAATACAAAAATACAATTGGGTATTCGGGTAAAACAAAGAAAGTTTTTGGGTTTTCTACCACTGAAATCCGGGTGTGGAAGCATAAAAATGTAGGAAAACGACAAAAAATAAGCTATTTTTGTCATACAGGTCTTCCTTTGAGATCTTTCACAAATGGCAGGTTTTTTTGGTGGTCACTTTCATCCGGTAAGCTAAAAAAACAAATAACCTCAGGCCATGTTTACTACTAATCTCATTTCGCTGCTAAGAACTTTTTCTGCAGAAGAGTTCAAGAGCTTCGGAAAATTCATCAGCTCACCATTTTACAATACACACAGAGATGTAATAAGGTATTATTCGTACCTCAGGAAATTCTATCCTTCCTTTGCAGGCCGGGGCTTCACGCGGGAGAACATTTTTGCGCACATTTACCCGGGCAGGAAGTACAATGATAATGAATTCCAAAAGCTCAATTCTGCGCTTAACCATCTTGGCAATCAATTTATCATGAGCCGGCATGAAAGGTTCGAAGCTGATTTCAACCTGTTAACCCAGTTTGTAGAAAGGAATCTTGGCAGGCAGTTCCGTGTTTTGTACAGGAAGGTGTACTCGTACCTGGATAAGGAAGAAGGCCTTGATAATATGATCTTCGTGAAGAAGATAATGCTAATAACTCTTTACATAAAATTTAAAATGAATGCCGACGACCAGAAGGATGTTTGTGAAAATATAATTGAAAGAGGTAATTACTTCGCATATCAATCTCTGATGTGGATCATGATACAGAACAGGGATATGCGTACAAATTTCAATGCGTTCAATTATGAATACAGATCCAGCAACGCAAACAGGTTCATTGAATCAGTAGATATCGAAAAGCTCATTAGCGGGCTGGAGTTTGAAGAGAACAGGCTTGGCAGGTATTTAAAATATTATGTGTATTGCATACTCATTACACTTCATCCTGATGTTGCAGAGTATTATAGATATTTCAAATCCTCATACGAAGAAATATTTAATGATGTGAACAAGCTCGAAAAGAGCAATTTCCTTTCGCGGCAGCAAAGTTATATACTGAAAAAAGCGCAGTTGGGCGATCTCTCCCTTTTAGGCGAGCTTTTGGATTCATACAGGAAGTATTTCAGAAACAAGGAAATTTTCGAAAACGGAATAATCCCAATGCCGCCATTCAGGAATTCAGTACTGGTATCAATTTGCCTTAAAGATACTGAATTCATGGAAGAACTTTCCGAAAAATTCTCCGGCTGTTTATACCCGGGTTACAGCGAAGATGCAAAAAGATTTTCCCGCGCATGCCTTTTGTTTGTGAGAGGTGAGTTCGAAAAGGTTCTTGAAACTCTCAGCATAATTTCATTTACCTACGCACCCTTTAAAATTGACGTGAAAAATCTGCTGCTTAAGACTTTTTACGAGCTCAATTTTACCGAACAGCTGCTTGATATGATAGATAGTTTCAGGCATTTTGTTTCGGGCAGCAGAACGCTTTCAGAAATTTCAGCCCGGAGGCAATTGTCTATGATCAATATACTGAAACACCTGGCTTTGGCCAGAACTGGATCAGGTAAAACAAGCATTGAAGGCGTGAAAAAAGAACTGAACAGCGTAAATCTCGCATATACAGATAGGCTGTGGATCCATGAAAAAATTGCGGAGCTTGAAAGTAAGTAAATCTGCACCAAATTATAAGACTACTATTCTACTTTACCCTTAGATTTAATAGGGTTATATTTGCGTATTCGTAAATCTAAAAACACAATTGATGAGATTTTTTCGCATAATTGCATTATTTTCAGCTATTTTTATGCTTTATTCCTGCGGGAAAGATACAAAACAAACTCAGTCTAATCTTTCAGGAGTAACTGATGAAGAGAAGCAGTTTGCGCTGACCCTGTATGGTGAAGATGTAAAAGTGATCGCAAAAGGTGATCTGCTTGGAAGCGGAAAACAATGTGCAATTGCGGCTATTGTTCTAAAACAGACAGATAACAGCTACTGGATCAAAAAAGGCAGCCTGATCAGGAAAGAAGGAAACGAATGGAAGCCTATTTTAAAAATGGAAGAGAAGCTAACGGGCGCCTCCGGTGACCTGCTGGTAAACCAGATAAACGCTAAAGATGGTTACATAATCAGATTTGATACAACCAAAAAACCCCTTGAAATAAATATTGTAATGGCAAACGAAACAGGCAAAGCAACATCAGATGATGCAGTGCTGAAATACAACAAAGAGAAAGACTCTTTTGAGTTCACAACACCTTTCGAAAACATTCCATAACCGCCTAAGAGAACTCAATGCATCCCAAAAAAGCTCTGAAGTGGGTAATATTCTGGATAAGTATTGCATTAGCCTTTAATGCAGGTGTATATTATTTTTTAGGTCAGCAAAAAGCAATTGAATTCCTTACCGGTTATATAATTGAAGAATCGCTGAGTGTTGATAACCTGTTTGTATTCCTGATATTATTCAAATACTTCAAAATAGCCCCCCACCATCAACGGCGGGTGCTGAACTGGGGTATTGTTGGGGTGATAATCCTCAGAGGTATTTTCATTCTTCTGGGCTCTGCGCTAATCTCAAATTTTGGCTTTATCTTATTCATCTTTGGTGCGATTCTGATCTACTCCGGTTATAATATGGCATTTGGTAAAGAAAAAGAGATCCATCCCGAACAGAATAAAGTTCTCCGGCTCTTCAAAAGATTTTACAAAGTCACTACGGAATACCAGGGTGACCATTTCTTTATAAAACGGGATGGTGTAAACTACGCCACTCCGTTGTTTGTTTGCCTGCTGGTTATAGAATCTACAGACGTGGTTTTTGCAATTGATTCAATACCCGCGATATTCGCTATCACGACAGATCCATTCATTGTGTTTTCGTCAAATATTCTCGCAGTGTTGGGCTTAAGGTCGATGTACTTCCTGCTTGCGGCAATTGCCGATAAATTTGAATTTGTGAAAAAGGGTGTAGGTATAATCCTGTTTTATGTAGGTATCAAGATGCTTATTCCAATGGCCTTCCCCGGCTACCACATACCAGTTTTCATATCATTAATAGTGATCCTTTCGGTGCTTGCACTTTCCGTGTTGATATCCATAATCCAAAACAAAAGAATTTCGGCTAAAAGTAGTTAAAATCGGTATGTAAGTTCAATTTATACCGTAAAACGATTATCCAATTTGGGTTTCTAAAGTGCTATTTTTTGTCTATTTTTCATAAATTGTGGATACTGAATCCAAATTAAATAGAAAGTTAAGTATTTTAATGAATGTTCCGTTTGTAGATCTCAAAACCCAATACCAGGGCATAAAAGAAGAAATTCTCAGTGAAATAAACGAAGTATTGGATAGCACCGCATATATATGCGGAAAGAAAGCAAAAAAATTCGAAGAAGGCTTCGCCAAAATTCATGATGTAAAACACTCTGTTGGCCTCAGTACGGGAACAGACGCTTTGCATGTAGCATTACACGCTTTGGGTATAAAACAGGGCGATGAAGTTATCGTTCCTGCAAACACTTATATTGCAACTGCAGAAGGCGTTTCACTTTGTTACGCAACACCTGTATTTGTAGATAACGACGAAAGAACTTACAATATTGATGTTAACAAAATAGAAGCTGCAATTACTCCCCGAACGAAAGCCATTTTACCGGTGCATCTTTACGGGCAGCCTGCTGAAATGGATACTATACTCGATATAGCAGCAAAACATAAGCTTCACGTAGTGGAAGATTGTTCACAGGCACACCTTGCAACCTATAAAGGAAAAAAGATCGGCGGATTGGGAGTTATCGGTACTTTCAGCTTTTACCCGGGAAAAAATCTGGGTGCATACGGCGAAGGCGGTGCGGTTACAACTAATGACGAAAAACTTAATGATTATATGCTGAAATACCGCCAGCACGGTTCAATTGAAAAATATGTTCACGAAATGGTCGGTCACAACTACAGAATGGAAGAGATACAGGCCGGTGTGCTGAATGTGAAACTTAAGTACATCGAAAAATGGACTGATATGCGCAGAAAAAATGCAAAACTTTATTCAAAAACTTTTGCGGATATGGGACTGAACCAGGTTGTTACACCATACCATCCTGAAAATGTGGACCCGGTTTATCATCTATATATTATCAGGGTTAACGATCGCGAAAAGCTCTCTGAATACCTGAACAAGAACGGTGTGCAAACAGGGCTTCATTACCCGCTCCCGCTGCATATGCAGCAGGCTTATGCGCACTTGAATTATAAGCCGGAAGATTTCCCTGTTGCGGCAAAATATGCCAAAGAAATCCTCTCGATCCCGATGTACCCTGAAATGACCGAAGAAATGATTCATTATGTATGTAATACTATAAAAAAATTCTATAGCTAAATGCTGGACGATTTTATAAAAAAGTGGGGAGCAAAAAAGCTGATCCTTTCAGTAAGTGATATTATGTGCACTTCTGCGGCTTTTATAATAGCGCTGTATTTTACTGCGCCCGGGCTTGATGTGTATATTACAGAGATCTCATTTATCGAAAAGCTGGTGATATTCCTCGCCGGGGCAATATTGATAATACCTATCTTCAGGTATTACCAGTTGTACAAGCATAAATATTTTCTTCGTGTAGGAGAACAGACGCTGCTTATCTTAAAAGGGCTGCTCATAAACAGCATAATTGTGATCCTTGCCATATTTATTGTCAAAACCCAGGAAGCGCTGCATGATTCGCGTACACAGGTAATCATATATTTTGCAGTAGCATTTACCCTGTTGTTCGTAAGCAGGGTATTGGTACTGAGAAGAGTCCTGAGGGCTAACTTTGTTGGCGGCAATATTAAAGAATTTCTTACAAGAAGGGCAATTGCCGTTGGCGCGGGAAACCTTGGAATATTCTTCGCTGAAATTCTGACAGTTAAACCGCACTATCACATTGAGCTTGTTGGCTTTATTGATGATGACCTTAACAAAAAAGACAAAACAGTTAACAGGGTTCCGGTTCTGGGTACAGCTTCTAAAATTGCAGAAATTGTTGAAGAGCAGGAAATTGACGAGATATTCATTACAATTCAGAACATAGAGAATAAAAAACTGCTCGACCTTATTCAAAAATGCAAGCTCACCAATTGCCAGGTAAACCTGGTATCAAACCATTTTGATATTATCAGCGCGAAACTTGATGAAGGCGAATACCATGACCTTAAAGTTATCTCAGTATCTCCAAGGGTCTCGCCGCTATACTCCGAGAGGTTCAAACGGATTTTTGATATTACAGTATCGGGTGTAATGATATTGCTCCTGTTCCCTCTATGGCTTATGATATCGCTTGCGATAAAACTTAGTTCCAGCGGTCCGGTTTTTTATGAAACAGATGTGATCGGAAAGAACGGCAGGAAATTCAAGTGGTATAAGTTCCGCACAATGTTTGCCAATAATGATGCAAAAGTGCATGAAGCGCATTTGGAAATGCTGATCACTTCAAACAAGGGTTACAAAAAGCTGGAAAACGATCCGCGGATAACACCAATTGGCAGATTCCTCAGGAAGTTCAGCATAGATGAACTGCCTCAGCTGTTCAATGTTTTTAAAGGCAACATGAGCCTGGTTGGACCAAGACCGTGCCTGCCATATGAGTATGAACATTTTAAAGAGTGGCATAAACTGAAATACAAAGTCATCCCGGGAATTACAGGGCTTGCTCAGATCATAGCCAGGAACCGGGAAGATGTAACATTCAGCGATTCAGTGCTGCTTGATCTTTATTACGCAGATAACCAGTCTTTATGGCTGGATCTGAAAATTCTTTTTAAAACTATTCCCGTAATGCTGTTTGGTAAGGGAGGAATATAAAATCAAGAACCAGGGAAAAATAATCAATATCGGGGTAATAGGCTGCGGCTACTGGGGACCAAAACTCGTCAGGAATTTTCTCAGCCTTCCCAATTGCAGGGTTAAAAAAGTAAGCGATCTTAAAGCCGGCAGGCTGGAGTTCATCAGGAAAGAGTTTCCAACAGTTGAAACTACCCGTGACTACCGTGAGATACTGAAAGATAAATCAATTAACGCCGTTGTAATTGCAACACCGGTTACAACTCACAGGGAGCTTGCAGAAGAGGCAATGTTTTTAGGCAAACATGTGTTTGTTGAAAAGCCTATGGCCTACAGCACCGAAGAAGCTGAGTTTATGGTTTCAACCGCAGAAAAGCTTGGCAAAAAACTTGCCGTGGGTCATGTTTTCCAGTTTGCTCCTGCTGTAAGGAAGATCAAAGAGCTGATACGCAAAAAAGTTATCGGCAAAGTTCTGCACATAACTTCAACAAGGATAAACCTCGGGCCTCCCGAAACAGAAGTTGATGTTATCTGGGATCTCGGGCCGCATGATTTTTCGATCGTACTTTACCTGCTTGGTGATACTCCCTGGAAGATACAATCCAACAGGAATGAGTATCCTTTTGGCGCGTTTAATGGCACGGGCTCTAAGAACAAGAACAAACTTACAAACAACGCGCACATCGATCTCAGCTTTAAGAGCGGGATAACCTCTCACATACATCTCGGATGGCTTTCATCCAACAAAGTCCGGCTGATGCAGGTATTCGGTACAGAAGGTACCTTGGTTTACGATGAAATGCTGGCTCTTGATGGCAAGCTTAAGCTATACGGACTTGGTATTGATAACCGTATCAAAAGCAAAGATGGCGATAGCGGTGCGCTATCATACAAAGCCGGCGAGATCACAATGATCCCGCTGGAACAGCATGAACCGCTCAGGCTGGAGTGCCAGGAGTTTATAAATTCTATAATTGAAGATAAGGTGCCCGTAAATGACGGGAAGATTGGGCTTGAAGTTGTCAGACTGCTCGAAACTTCTAGCGAATCTTTTAACAGGAATTAAATTATATGGAAAAGGATTTTTTTGTTCACCCTAACGCTCTGGTTGAGTCAGAGAACATAGGCGCAAAAACAAGGATATGGGCTTTTGCGCATGTTCTAAAGGGCGCTGTAATTGGCGAAGATTGTAATCTTTGCGATTATGTATTTGTTGAAAATGAAGTTAAGATAGGCAGCAGGGTTACAATAAAGAACGGAATATCTATCTGGGACGGGCTGGAAATTGAAGACGATGTTTTTCTTGGTCCCAACGCGGCATTTACAAATGATATGTTTCCCCGCAGCAAAAGACACAGCGGCAACTATCTGAAAACACTTCTGAAAAAAGGAGCTAGCGTTGGAGCAAATGCAACCATACTGTGCGGAATTACGCTTGGCAGATACTGCCTTGTTGGCGCGGGTGCTGTGGTGACAAAAAGTATTCCGGATTTTGCGCTTGTTACCGGCAATCCAGCCAGATTCAGGTATTGGGTATCAAGAACTGGCGAAAAGCTTCAATTCGATGCAAACAATTGCGCAGTTGATTCAGAAAATAACAAATATAAACTTTTAAAAGCGACTGATCCGAAAGAAACAGACCGGGTTATTGAGGCATAATGATAATATCACAAACACCACTCAGAATTAGTTTATCAGGCGGCGGTACCGACCTTTCAAACTATTACAATCCAAACGAAGGATTTGTAGTAAGCACTGCTATTGATAAATATATTTATGTAATTATTAAGGAAAGATTTGACGAGCTCATCTATGTTGATTATTCCAAGAAGGAAATAGTCACATCGGTTGATGAGATACAGCATGAACTGGTTCGGGAAGCGGCAAAGCTTACAGGCCTAAAGAAAGGTTTTGAAGTGCTAATGCTTGCAGATATACCCTCAGAAGGCTCAGGGCTTGGTTCTTCAAGCAGCCTTACAGTTGGATTGCTGCATTCATTTTATCAATACCTTGGTAAACTTGTTACAGCCGAGCATCTTGCACAGGAAGCCTGTAAAATAGAAATTGAACTGTTAAACAGGCCCATAGGAAAACAAGACCAGTATATTGCAGCTTACGGCGGATTGAAGACATTTAAGTTCTGCAAAGATGAAACTGTTGAAGTAAATGACCTGAACCTTGAGAGTGAACCTAAAAGGAAACTCGGCTCAAACCTTTTGCTTTTTTTCACGGATACAACGCGCAAAGCCGCTTCGATACTTGAAGAGCAAAGCAAAAATGTATTGAGCAAGCTGGAATTTCATCACCGTATCAAAGAGCTTGCTTTTGATACCCTCGAAGGGCTCAACAGCCTCGATATCAACCGTGTGGGTGAGAATCTGAAGATCAATTGGGAAATGAAGAAACAGCTTGCTTCCAATGTTTCTAACCCTGAAATTGACAGGATGCACTCGCTCGCAATGGAAGGCGGCGCACTTGGTGCGAAGATATCAGGTGCAGGCGGCGGGGGCTTTCTCCTGGTTTACTGCGAACGTGATAAACAGGACGGCCTTAGAAAAAAGATGCGCAAATACAGAGAGCTGCCATTTTTCCTCGAAAAACACGGCAGCAAGATCATATTCGACCAAACCAGGTACGACATCAAATAAATAAATCCACATTCACAAAATGGAAAGAGTTTTAGTAACCGGCGGTGCCGGCTTTATTGGTTCACATACAGTAGATAGACTTCTGAAAATTGGCTACGAAGTGCGAATCCTCGACAATTTGCAAAAGCCTGTTCACATGAAGGGAAAACCTTCTTACATTCCCGATGAAGTGGAGTTTATACTGGGTGATGTAAGGGATAGGGATACTATTGAAAAAGCGCTCGAAGGCGTTGATTATGTTTTCCACCTCGCGGCATACCAGGATTACCTTCCTGATTTTTCCACTTTTTTTCATGTCAACTCAGTAAGCACTGCGCTGATCTATGAAATAGCCGTAGCAAAAAAACTTCCTATTAAAAAAATAGTAGTAGCTTCTTCACAGTTTGTAAATGGTGAGGGAATTTACCGGAAAAAAGACGGAACATTTGTTTACCCCAAGAGAAGATCCAACGAACAGCTTGAAAAAAGCCAATGGAACTTCACCGATGAAGATGGAAATGAAATGGAATATATATGGACACCCGAAACATACGCCTGCCCGCCCAACCAGTACGCAATATCGAAGTATTCACAGGAATTGATGGCGCTTAACTTCGGGGAAAGATACGATATACCAAGTGTAGCGATGCGCTACTCAATAGTGCAGGGCTCAAGACAATCATTTTACAACATGTACAGCGGCGCATGCAGGATATTTTCACTAAGTTATTACTTCGATAAAGCGCCTACTGTTTATGAAGACGGCATGATGTTGAGGGATTTTGTTAATGTTCATGATGTTGTTGATGCAAATATTCTTGTGATGCAGGATCCGCGGGCCAATTACCAGGCTTTTAATGTTGGAGGCGGTAAAGCATACAGCGTAAAGGGATTTGCTGAGATAGTTGCAGCTGAATCAGGAAAATCGGGAATTGCGCCTAACATTTCCGGAGAATACCGCTTCGGCGATACACGCAACGCATGTTCTGATATTTCCAAACTTAAGTCGCTGGGCTGGTCACCGCTCAGAACCGCGGAAGATAGTGTAAGGGAATACCTTGACTACCTGAATGCGCAGACTGATATTCAGGATATACTGGACTATGCCGAAAAGACAATGAAGAACCTTGATGTTGTCAGAAAACCCTCAAAAACCGGCAAATAACGCACAATACAGCATATGCTTCAAATTACATTGAGTTAATTACTTTTTATACTATATTTGTCAAATTATAAACTAAAAGAAAGAAAATAATACGCATGGATTTCAAAAGCTATAAAACAATGATGACTGAAGTTGTTGATACAGTCAATGAAAAAGAAATTGATAAGCTGATGGATATGCTTGTAGATGCTTACAAGAACGATAAATTCGTTTATGTGATAGGCAATGGCGGCAGCGCTGCAAATGCATCGCATTTAGCACAGGATCTTGCAAAAGGTACACGCAAATCAGCCGACCAGCAAAGAAGGCTCAAAGCACTTAGCTTAACCGATAACACACCGTTTATCACAGCACAGGGAAATGATGAAGGATATGACACCATATTTGAGCAGCAGCTTCGCACTTTCGCGCGCAAAGGCGATTACGTTATAGCTATCAGCGGTTCAGGCAACAGCCCGAATATCATCAAGGCTATTGAATGGGCAAATAACAACGGTCTGGTTACAATAGGCGTAACCGGTTATGACGGCGGCAAGCTTCTTAAAATGGCACACCATACAGTACACGTTCCGCTCAACGAAATGTGCACTGCTGAAAGCGTGCATTCCGTAATTTTCCACTATGTTATACTTGAACTGAGAGAAAAGTTTAAAGATATCAAATAAGTTTTTTTCTTCATCTATTTTGCAGATAATTAAACCAACAACATGGGTAAAATAAAGTACTTTTTCCTGTTATCTTTTTTCTTTTTTTCCTTTTTCCTTTTAGCTGGAAGTGCCTATTCACAGGCAGAACTTGTTCCTCTTTCAAACCCGGTTTACGGTTTCATGGATAGAATGTTCACCAATAAGGTGATTGATAGCTATTCATCTTCTATGGGACCCATTTCAAGAAGAGAAACGGCAAATATCCTGAAGGAGATCGATTCCAAAAAGAAAAAACTCACCAAAACCGATAAAGCCCTGCTTGATTACTATTTCACTGAATTTGAATATGAGATAACGGGTACGCTTAAAAAATCGTCAGACTTCTTTTCAAAAAAGGGAGTTGGCGAGCTTTTCTCACAGAAGAAACAGAAATATCTTTATTCATCCGCAGATTCAAATGTAACTTTCTTCTGGGATGGACTCGGTGAGATCAGGTATATGGGTCTTGACGGTGATTCATCAGGAAAGCCGCACGTACTGCTTGGCCAGCTTGGAACAAGGATAAGGGGTACACTTTTCAACTCAGTTGGATATTACCTTCGTATTTCAAACGGTGTAAGGCTTGGCGGAACATCAGAAGACGCACAACGGACTGCTTTCATTGACCCCGTGCTTTCATCGATAAGAAAATACAGAAGTGAAGGCAACAAAACTTTTGACAGCTACGAAGGTTACCTGCGTTATGCACCGGTTAAAGAATGGATCGGGTTGACAGTTGGAAGAGAAGCTTTAAGTTTCGGTGCAGGGTACATTGATAAAATGATACTCTCAAATCAAAATACCGCGCCGTTTGATTTCCTTAAGCTTGATTTACATTACAAAAAAGTCAGGTACTCATTCTTTCATTCCAGCATTACCGGCAATGATTCAAACAGTGTACAGCTTGAATCAAAATACTTCGTATTCCACAGGCTTGAACTGGGACCTTTCTTCAACAATACATTTAAGATCGGGTTCAACGAAATGGTTGTTTACAGCAATATCCCTATCAACTTCGCTTTTATAAATCCAATAAGCTTTTTGACTTCTGCAGATCTTAATACAGAGCTGCCCGGAAAGAATTCAAACAACACGCTGCTAGGGCTTGACTTCCAGCTTTTCCCGGTGAAAAATCTTTCCATGCAGGCAAGTATCCTGGTTGATGACCTGAACTTTGAAACTTTGAGCAGCGATTCAACTACAGGAAATGATAACAAGTTTGGTATCCAGGGCGGATTGAACTGGCAGAACGCATTTATGCTGCCAAACCTTGGATTTACATATGAATATACAAGAATAGATCCATACGTTTACGCGCACAGGGAAGTAAATAATTCATACTCTAACTGGAACCTGCCATTGGGCCACAGTCTTAATCCAAATTCCGATGAACATGCATTCAGGCTCTCATACCAGTTCGGCAGCAGGGTCAAACTTGCGGTAACCTACAAAATGCAGAGAACCGGTGAAAATTTCACGGATAGCCTAGGCAATTTCATTAACGTTGGTTCTGATATTCTTGATGGCAGCAGGGATTTTGCCAGAAAAAATACTTTCCTTGATGGAACAAGAATAAACAGGAACATAATTATTGCAGAGCTTGAATTTGAACCTATCAAACAATATTTCATTACTCTGAAATACCAGCGCAGGAATTACGAGCTTGTTAAAACAGGTTCTACATACGGCGAAAGTATATTCTGGGGCAGCTTCAGGGTGGATTACTGATCAGTTGAAACCTATGAACATTAAACATACCATTAACAAATTAGCGGGTAAATATACCCCCGAGATGATCTCTTTACGCAGGGAAATGCACGCTAATCCTGAAACTGCATTTAATGAATATGAAACAACTAAGCTTTTACTTAACAAACTCAAATCCAGGGGGCTGGATAAAGTTAAACGGATTACTGATACGGGATTGTATGCCCTCTTGAATGGCAATAAAGGTAAATGCGTAGCTTTAAGAGCTGATATTGACGCTCTGCCAATTACTGAAGATACAGGACTGAGATTCTCTTCCAAAAATCCCGGTACAATGCACGCTTGCGGACATGATGCTCATTCAGCAATGGTTTTTGGCGCAGCTATGATACTGAAAGATATGAAGGAACAGCTGAACGGTTCTGTAAAATTTATATTTCAGCCGGCTGAAGAAAAAAATCCCGGCGGAGCTTCGGTGCTGATAAAAAGCGGAGTGTTGAGATCACCCAGGGTTGATGCGATCTTTGGACAGCATATTTTACCCGGCAAACCTGCAGGCAAAACCGGATTCTATCCGGGTGTTATGATGGCTTCCCAGGATGAAATATACATTACCATAATAGGTAAGGCCGGTCACGGCGCAAGACCGCAGGGCACAATTGATCCTATTGTTACTGCCTCACAGGTTGTATTGGCATTACAAACAATTGTTTCCAGGAATACAGACCCCTATGAACCTATAGTAATTACCATTGGCAGATTTTCAGGCGGAACAATAAATAATGTAATTCCCGAAAAAGTTGAGCTCTCCGGTACTGTAAGAACTCTGAATGAAAAGCTGAGGAAAAATACCCTGAAACTTATTGAACGCACGGTTAAGGGAATATGTCTTTCTGCGGGAGCAAAGTATAAATTCACCATTTCACCCGGATACCCCGAGCTGGTAAATTCACCCGCCGAAACACAATTTGCCGAGGCAGCCGCTATAGAATTTACCGGAAAAGAAAATGTATTCAAGGGTGAACGATTTATGTTCGCTGAAGATTTTGCATACTATCTAAAGCAATGCCCCGGTACATTTTATTGGATCGGAGCCGGAAATACTTCAGGTCTGCACACTTCAACATTAAACCTCGATGAAAAACTGATCCCAAAAGGCGCAGCCTTTATGGCATACCTTGCTTGGGACTACCTGCAGAAACACTGATTTTTTCTTAGATGAGAAAAGCCCCGTGATTAAATTTGCGGGGCTTTTTTTTATTCCATAATTTAGTTTAGGAATGAATTTCGGGAAAATTATGTAGGCATTCATATCCCCCTGGAAGGCCGCAGGACTGCCTTAGCAGTGGGATTATAGGGGTTGCCTGCATACTCTGGAGTTTTCAGGAAATTCCAATTCAAATTGTAATGAAATATAACAAAACTTAATCCTCAGGAAATCGCGTTACTGATATTACCCCTTTGTGTTCCCCCTTTCAGGGGGAAATGATTCAACGGTCAGAGTTAATCCTGTAGGGAATGCATCTCTGCTTTTTGCATTCCCAAACTGGAGTTTGGGAATGAGATGTGAGGAGAATAAATAAATCTTGTAGAGACGACCCGGTGGGTTGTTTCCCATTAAACTAAAGGACATCTTCTGGTGTTTTGGAATAAGATGTTTAAAAGAAATCCGGGCAAAGATAATTTGATAAGCGGGCTTTAAACTGAACAGCCGCCAGGTCGGAAGACCTGACGGCTGTTTGTTTTCAGCACTCATCTTTGAATCTAAATAACTTATTTTATCAGAAGCATTTTCCTGGTTTCCCTGAAACCCGGTGCATATAAAGTATAGAAGTAAACACCGCTTGAAAGGTCATTGGCCTTAAAGCTCACATTGTGCACTCCGGCGTTAAATAGACCATCTGCCAATACCGCAACCTGTTTACCTGCTGAATTGGTAACCCTCAACGATACTTTGCCGCCTTCAGGCAGTTCAAAGCTTATCTTGGTTTCCGGATTGAACGGATTCGGATAATTCTGTTTCAGCTCAAAAGAAGAAGGTAATTGCATACCATTATTATTTGATCCCACCATATTCATACATGGTCCTTCTATTACATTAAAAGTTAAAGATTCACTTCTGCCGGTTCCAGTGTTTGTAAATCCGGCAACAGTATATACAACATCATACCCCCTGCCGCAAGCTTTATAGTTTGATCTGGCCTGGCTGTTATCGGGTAAGCCCGGCTGCCATGACTGTGTGCAGAAATTCCAGAAGTGTGTTTGTGCTGTTGGAGTTGAACCGCCAAGCGCACCGCCTGTACACATTATACCAACACCTGTATTCTTAACAGCAACATAGGAAGCCATCCTGGTTATAGTACCTGCCGGGTAGGACGGAATTGCTGTCCATGTAATTCCAAGAGTGTTCGGATTAATTACTCCTTTGTAACAGTTTGCTGTTGCAGAACCGCCTGTAGTATATCCGCCTACTGAAATGATCGTATCTCTGTACAATCCGCCCCCAAGCATTGCGCAATTTATGGGGTAATTTGTGCTATAGGAGTATGAGTTTGTGCTGATATTGTAAACCTGAACTTTGTTCGTTTTTAAGGTGCTTGAACCAAAATATCCATCACCGCCGCCAACAATAATTATCCTGTTATCGTCATACTTTACCACAAGCGCATCGGTGATCTTTGTAAGCATATCGGCTCTGGTTTGCCAGGAGTTTGAACTTACATTGTACTTTAGTGTTTTACCTAATGTGCCGGGAGAGTTATTGCCGCCAAATACATAAATATCTGTTCCGCCGTTTACTGCAACTGCTGTACCTGAGCTTATCTGTGTTGGCATAGTTGTGTAGTTATTCTGCCAGATGTTTGTAAGCAGATTCAGCCTTGCCACACGCTTCATTTCTGTTGTAGTATTTCCCCCGCCAAACTGGTAAATGTATGGAATTCCGGCTATCTCAACATAAGCGCAGCAGCTTCTTGAAACTCCGTTCGGTGTATTTGAGAGCTGGTTCCAATTTCCTGATAACATATATGGAGAATAAACAGGATCGTAGCTGCCGCTCGCACCGGAATTAACCTCGAAATCCGGATTTTGAGCAAATACCAGGCTTGCTGATACGAACAAGGCGGTAAATATTAGTTTTTTAATCATCTCTTTTCTCCTAAATTGTTATTACCCGAAATTAAGTAGCCTGTATAAATGATTCAATCACGTATAAACGGTAGGATTTACAGCTATGCAAATTATCATTTAATTAGCATCATTTTTGATGTTTTTTCGTAATTTTTTCCTGAAAATTTACAAAAGAATATTCCTGAGGATAGATTGACAGCATCAAATTTTAACTCGTAAGTGCCTGATATGTAGAAGCCTGAAGCAAGCTCCGTTAATAATTTGCCTGTTATATCATATATGTTTAGCCGAATGTAGGAGTCAATAGGAACCTCAAACTTGATAATTGTAACCGGATTGAAGGGGTTCGGATAGTTTTGATATAGTTCAAATCTGGAGGGAAGTAGTGTATTTGTATTCTTTACAACTTTTTGATCTTCTAAACTGCTGTTTATAATGAGTGATTCCAAAGGACGGGTAATTTTTCCCCTGAACGATCCACCGGGGAACCATAATTGAATCGAGGCTGAGTTATTTGATCTGATTTTCCGCCCAATGACACAGTTATTCAGGTTACTTGTTGCGTCAGGTTTTCCATCTATGTAGATCCACTGATCATTCTCTGCCGACCACACAGCAACCGAATCGTTAACAACAGCACCCGGTAATTCACCCGGCAAAACATAGAACTTTCCATTAATGGCTGTACCTCCCGGCCTGCTGGTATTCACAGCAAGCGGAAGCCGCCTGCTCCATGCAATTTTCCCCGGATTATTGATATCTACAACCCCTGTCCAAAAGTCATTCCTGAATCCGCCTGAATATCCGCCGCATATGTAAATAGTATTTCCTTCCATTCCGCATGCGAAGCTGCGCCTGCCGGGCGTCTCGGGTATTGGATTCGCATGGAACCAGGTACGACTGTTTATATTGTAAACTTGTATAATACTTTCATAGGTATTCCATCCGCCATAGAATGAGTAAATAAGGCTATCATTAAGGCACTCGGCTGAGTTTCCTGAAACCGGCATGGGAATATCGGTTTCGTATTTCCACTCCCCTGTTTCGGGATCGTAAACAAATACTTCCTTTTCTGCGGCATCAATGCTCTTGCTTCCGCCGCCTATATAATAGATGCGATCCCTGCAAACAGCCATATCACCCCCTGACCTTGGCAAGGGCAAGCTCATGGAAAACTGCCAAACACCGCCATTAATAGAGTACTTTGCAAAATAACAGGAAGGGCTGCCATCTGAAGATCCGCCTGAAACATAAATTGTATCATTTAAGATAACTGATGAATGTCCCCAAATGGTACCATTGCCCGGAAGCGGTTCTAGAGTACTGAACTGTGTATACAATTGTACCGAAAATAATGAAGATATCAGAAGCAGAAAGAGTGTAAGTCGCCGATTTGAATTTCCAAACATATTTCCCCCTCTTGAGCAAGACTACACTTAAATGCTTACTCAAAATAGTGAGAAATTGAACCTATAACAACACGCAATCAGTTAACGAATAACCTGATTATTTCAGGAGTACCATTCTTTTTGTTTTCATCAAATCACCTTTTCTCAAAGAATAGAAATACACCCCGCTTGATAGCCCCGATGCGTCAAAACTATAATCATATATGCCAGGGTTGAGGTCACCAAGAATTACATACTTGACTATCCGGCCAAGCAGATCGTAAACGAAAAATTCAACCGGAGAGTTGTTATTCACATTGCTGATATCAAACCTGATCTTAGTCGCCGGGTTGAACGGGTTTGGATAATTCTGATAAAGCTCAAAGTCCGAAGGCACCACTGTTCCCGTTTGTTGAATCCCTATTGGCATGGGAGTGATAAATGAGTATTTCTGAGCATTGCTTACTATGGTACCATGCGAGTATCCTCCGAAAAGATAGAAGTAATTGGAATCAGGCCCTGTTCTTATTCCAAAAGTAGAAATGTTGGCGATCGAGTCGGCAGCATTGGGTAAGAAGCTTGACCATACAGGATCACCGGCTGTATCACGAGTCATTCCCCACATTGTATTTATTGGAGTATTTGCATTCATACCCGGTCCAAAAATAAGGTAATTTTTCCACTTGCCACCTGCCGGCCTGTAAACGCCAAGTCCGAACGGAGTTTGTCCTTTCAGCTCCCAAGATATCAAGATCAGGCTATCAGTCAGCATTGTTAATCCTTCATAAACTGTGTTCAGATTTCCGGCACTGTAACCGCCTACAACATACATAGCAGTATCAGTTTCATTCGTAAAAACTTCCGCGTGTGAGGAAGTAATATTTACCGAGAACGTGCCTGCGTTAGAAGCCCAGGTATTTGTGAAAGTATTAAATATTCTGATATAGTTCCTGGGGGAGCTGTAGCCTGCAGTTGAACCTCCTATTGAAACAATGAGGCTGTCATTTAATACACAAACTGCCGGTTCATGAACAAAGGGTATGGGCATAGTATCCATTAACTGCCATTGATCAATGGCAGGAGTATATTTATATATGAGACCGTCCGGCGCGCTGAAGTTATTTATTGATCCAACAAGGTAAAGTGCGTCTTTAACCTTCACAAGTTTTCCCGCCCACCTGCCCATTGGCAGCGATGCTGCCGCTGAGTAGCTGTTAGCTGCAGGGTCAAACCAGTAGCAAGCGGAGGATAGCTGGCTGGAATCATTTATCCCTCCGCATATAAATACCTTACTGAGTGGTTCCCAATAAACCGCATTTACCCCGGCATTCAGAGCGGGCAATGGATTCAGCGCGCTCCATACGCCGTTTATAAGATACGTTGTATCGCCAGCCAGGTGGCCGAGCGGGTCAATATTCCTGCTATCGTTAACAATTAGCGGGTTCACCTGCGCAAAGGCTGAAATGGATACAAATATAATTAGTGTAAAAGCCAGAATGTGTTTATGCATATGCAAGATTATGCAAATTTTGAGATAAATTCAATTTAAAAAGCCGTTTTCAGGTTTTTTCTATATTAGGGGAAATCCGGCACATAAAAAAAAGCCGGGCTATATTTCTATAGCCCGGCTTGTGAATTTTATGTATTGAATCTGTTACAGTATCCTGTTACAGGATTATTTTACAAGCAACATTTTCTTTGTTTCAACAAAATTACCTGATTCAATTCTGTAGAAGTAAACACCGCTTGATAACATTGAAGCATCAAAATCAACAGTATATATACCTGAAGTCTTGAATTCATTAACCAGAGTTGTAACTTCTCTGCCTAATACATCAAACACAACAAGCTTAACATTACCTGAGGTCGGTAAACCGAATTTAATGTTAGTTGTCGGGTTGAATGGATTAGGATAGTTCTGTGATAATGAGAATTCTTTTGCAACAGTGTTATTATTGGAAATTCCAACAACGGCCGGTTTATAACAAATACTATCTATGTATAAGTTGTTACCGAAAGCTGAGATAGCATTGAACTGAATCCTGTTAACTCCAACCGGTAATGCCAATCTCTGGTACTTCCACTGAGCAGCACTAGGAGTGAAAGCAGCGGTTTGAGGCGGAGCAGTTACTAACGGACCTGAAACACCGCCATTTAATGTAACAAGCGGAACCCAGGTTGTTCCACCGTCAGTGGAAGTCTGGATCTGTAACTGGTCATTTTCCGTAGCGAAAGTGCAGTAAGCATTCTGGAATATTAACGAGTCACCACCTGTTGATGGAGCTCCCATTACAATTGAATTTAACTGCTGATTTCCTGTAATATTGTAGAAATCTGCTTTTGCAGAACCTAAACCTACACCGAAACCACTGACTGCGTTACGGGACCACAGTAAAGCAGCGCCTGTAAGTGTCCATCCGGTCGGAGGAAAAGTAACATCAGTGAATCCCTGACACCATGCAGTTGGCGGTGGTGCGGGGCAAAGAGTATCTGTGAAGATTTCTGTGTTTGTAATTGCAGCTGTACCGTTGTAACCTGATACGCAAACTAATTTCCAGATGTTTCCGGCTAATCTTACGCTTCCGCTCTGTCCTGCTGTCCATGCAGTGGTTTTGTTAGCCTGAACTGTCCATACATTTGCACCAGGGCTGTATGTATAACAGATATTTGATGTTAAAGTAAAAGCAGCGCCTGTGCTTCCGCCGGTCAATATTATACCTTTGCAGCCCCATGGACGGGCATCCATTCTGTACATACCAGCACCAATACCCGGGCAAACTGCGCCGGTTGTCCATGTGATTACGCTTCTATCTGACTGACTGATAACACCTCTGTATGTTGTGTTGTAGAACAATGAAAGATCAGCTCCGCCAACATATATTAATGTATCACCTGAACGTGAAAAAGCTCCGCCAAACCTGCTAACAGGCATTGGAGTAGCTGTTCTCCATGTGTTTGTATTGGAGTTATAAAGATAAATGATTCCTGATACAGCTGATCCATCATAACCTCTTGCAACATAGATCAAACTATCCTGGTAGCCAACACCCTTACAGAAAGCAGCGGCACCCGGCATCGGAGCTCTTGCTATCCATGTATTAGCGTTGATATCGTATTTATAGAAGTTTGTGGTTGGTGTTGAACCGTTTAAGTAGCCTCCCATTGTATAAAGTGAATCCTTTAACACTGCGCACCCGTTAACAACTGTACTGTACGGAAGTACAGCTATAGCTGCATAAGTGTTTGTGTTAACATTGTATCTCTGTGAAAGACCGCTTGCTGCTGTAGGAGTATTACCGCCAACAGTAAACACCCAGCCTGTATCGTTTCTCCGGTATGAATCACTGCCTCCAAAATAAACCTGTGTTGTAACCGTGGCGCCTGTAGTCCATGCTCCTACCATAGCGTCCGGTAAGTTGTTCGTGTTTATTACTGGTGAATTTGTATTAGGAGCAGTTGTTGAGGTTGGGTTACCGTCACTGCTTAAACTAAAAAATCCAACAGAAATTGCAGTTATCAAAACAACTGCCAGTAAAAGAAATTGTCTTTTCTTTGTCATATTTTCTCCGTTTCGTTTGAAAATGGTTATTTGTATGCCGCATAATATCATTTTTAGTTCCTTATGTCAAGTGATTTTTTTTAATAATAATAACTGCGGTTATTGCATGTATGAACATTTTTAAGCATATTCCGCTCAATTATCTCTTACATACAAAAAATCAGAGTTCTTAAGAGATTTTCACATCACTTACTGTTCCCGAATTATCGGATCTTACACATTCAGTTTTTATACATAAAAAAGCCGGGCTATATTTCTATAGTCCGGCTTGTGTGTTTAATACAATAAAACCTGTAAAAGCTCTTTCGAGCTGAATAGATTATTTTACAAGTAACATCTTTTTGGTCTGTGTAAAGTTACCTGCATCAATTCTGTAGAAGTAAACACCGCTTGAAAGTGCAGATGCATTGAAATCTACAACGTAGTTTCCTGCCTGCCTGAATTCATTAACGAGTGTTACAACTTCCCTGCCCAATACGTCAAATATAACCATCTTCACATTTCCGGACTGCGGAATTGCGAATTTGATGTTTGTTGACGGGTTGAACGGATTAGGATAGTTCTGGCTGAGTGAATATACTTCAGGAACTGTGTTATTAACAGTGTTAACGCCTGTAATAGCGCCAAGTAATGCAGCAAGAACCGGCTGCCATCCGCCTGCACCTGAATAATATCTCGGGTCTGAGAATAATGCCCTTACTTCGTATGTAGGTGTGTATCTCATAACTCCTGCAAGTGTATCTGCTGCAGTGTGGTTTCCATACCTATAGAGCGGAAAAGAACCATTGATCATCGAGCATCCATCAGGATAATAGTTTGCGCCTGGTGTGGTTATTGTCCTGGTATTTCCAACATCAACTCCAACACCAACAACGTTACCGGGTGAAGGATAAGCGTTATCAAGCTTGTAGTTGTATCCTGAAATTGTGTTCGAGAAATTCAGATCTAAAGCGCCTGAAGTTGCTCTGCTATAGTTATAACCAAGGTCGCCGCCGATATGAACAAGAGTTTTCCTGTTTCCTGAGGTTCCGCTGTTAAGCCATGCAATAATAGCATTCCTCTGTGCTAAGCCAAGATACCTTGCAGGCTGACCGTCAAATGCGGTTTCCTGAATTACGATCCTGCTGTACTGTGTTAATGAAGGAAGTACTGTATTTGTGTCAAATGTAATGAAATCATAACCGCCAACAATGCCGCCTAAATAAGTACGCATTGAATCTCTGTCTTTTTTTCTTTCTGCCAGTGTAGTTACTACTGTTGAGTCATGTGTTAAAAGAAGTGTGGTGTTAACAACCGGAGCGGGTCCGAGTATTCTGATGAAATCTACACCAACTGCAAAAGAGTTAGCTCCTCCCGGTCCGCCGCTAACTACTCTGTAGTTAATAGCAAACCTGCCGTTAGCGCTGCCAGAGGGAGCAACAAATCTTCTTTCAGTCCATGCGCCTGAAGTAGTATTTAAGAACCTGCCAAGCTCAACAAAAGAGCCTGAACCCGGAACTGTATCACCATTTGCAGCATAAAACACTCTCATTGAATCAGGGAATGTATTGTTTAAGCCTGATCTTTCATAGAATGATAAAGTATCACCTGCAGCAACATTCTGCGAAGGTAATATCAGCCAAAGATCAACAGTGTTTGTACCTGTGGTGAAATTAAAATCATTTCCAACGTAACCGTTCGTAGGTCCGTTAAAAGCAGGCCAGTTTGCAGAACCACCGGTGCTTCCCTGGTACCAGTTGGGTTTTGTTCCCGAAGGTCCGGCTGCCGGTCCGCGTTTTGGAATGTAACCTCTTGTTCTTAAAGAAACTGTATCGTTTGCGCCGTTCAAGCTATCTACGAACTTTACTATAGCATCTGTTTCAGGAACAATTGGATCCTGAATATTGGCAGGTCTGTAGTTGTTTACGATCTTGTTTTTGTCAATCGGATCGTTTGTGAACATTCCCGCAAAAAACAGGGATACAGCCAATAGGGCGAAAACCGGAAAAAGTCTTTTCTTCATTAATACTCCTTTGTTGAGATAAAAATCAGTTAATTGAATGACCAATAATACAGATTAAAAAATATTTTTGCAAGCTATTTTGGATAAAATACCGGAATGGGTTATTGCTATTCTAACTTGTTTTGTTGATATTTATTCGGATTATAACCCCTAACTTCAAATTTCTTCTAATTTTTGCACAAAAATCTATGAAAATTGTTACTGAATCAATCAAAGTTCGTGATATTAACATTGCAATTTATAAGCGAACTGAAAACAATAATTTAAACCATAAATCTCCCTGTATAATTTTCGCACATGGATTTAAAGGGTTTAAAGATTGGGGCGGTTTCCCCTATATGCTCGAAAAATTGGCAGAAACGGGTTACATCGCCGTGAGCTTCAATTTTTCACACAACGGAGTCGCGGCTGATAAACCTATGGATTTCACCCGCCTGGACCTTTTTGCACAAAATACCCATTCAAAAGAGCTTTCTGACCTGCACACTATAATAGACTATATATATAGTAATGCTGAGAACTATAATATAGATAAGAACAGAATCGCCCTGATAGGCCACTCACGCGGCGGTGCCGCAGTCATAATAGGCGCTTCGGAAGATGACAGGATCAAAGCGCTGATCACGCTTGCATCTGTTGGAGATGTAAACCGCTATACCCCCGAACAGATCAAAAGATGGCGCGAAAAGGGATATATCGAAATTCCTAACACCCGGACAAACCAGATGATGAGAATGAACTCGGGTTTCCTGGATGATATTGAACAGAACAGTGAAAGGCTGAATATTGAAAAAGCATTTGGCAGACTGAAAATTCCGGCACTTATCATTCATGGCAAAGAAGATCTGGCTGTTAAGTTTACCGATGCCGAAAAGCTATTCGCCGCATCCGATAAAAGCAAAACAGAGCTGTATATAATAGAAAGCACCGGGCATACGTTCGGTATAGAGCATCCATTAAAAGGATCCACAAAAGCATTCGATACTGTAATTGAAAAGATGAAAGAGTTTTTGAAGTCTGTATTATAACCTTATCTCTTCGGGAATTTCTTTCTTATCATTTCCGCAGCTTCAGCCGGCACGAACTCGCTGACATCACCTCCGTACTTTGCAACTTCGCGCACAAGCGTTGAGCTGATGTATGAATACTTCTCTCCGGGCATAAGAAAAACAGTTTCAACATCCGGCGCAATTTTACGGTTGGTCAAAGCCATCTGAAACTCATATTCAAAATCCGAAATTGCTCTGAGTCCCCTGACTATAACAGAAGCCTTCTTCTCAATCGCATAATTAACCAGCAACCCGTCAAATTTTTCCACCCTGCAATTCTTCATATCACGTATCGAGAGATTGATAGCATCGATTCGCTCTTCTATAGTAAACATGGTGTTTTTAGAGGAACTGATAGCCGCGGAGATTATGACTTCATCAAACAATCCGCATGCGCGTTTCAGCACATCAAGATGTCCGAGTGTTATGGGATCAAATGTTCCGGGATATATTGCTATCTTTTTTGACATCAACTTTAATCTTTGCTTACCAATATTTTGAAATTTGTAATACCTGCTTTTTTATCAACCACATCATACTTATTCATATCATACATTCCCGCGCCATCGGCACCGTACTCCAGCACAAATATACCGAATTTATGTTTCACTATCTCCGCGTTGAGCTCATTATAGAACTCATACCCGTACGGCGGATCAGCCAAAATCAGGTCATACTCCAGTTCCGGATTTTTCTTCAGGTATGATATCGCATCCTGTTTATATATTGCTATGCTCTCTGTACAGCCAAGCTCATCAGCAGTTTGTTTAATGTACTCGGTCTGCTTCTGCGATGTTTCAACGAAGTCGCATGATGCCGCTCCCCTGCTCATGGCTTCAAATCCAAGTGCACCGGAGCCCGCAAAGAGATCCAGGCAGGTAACGCTGTCGAAATCCAGAATATTATTTAGCGTATTAAACAAAGTCTCGCGCGCTCTATCGGTTGTTGGTCTATAGCCCGATAGTCTGCCCTTGAGGCAATCAGCTTTGCCTTCCGGATTGCCCGAGTTTACCCTGCGTGATTTGTATTTCCCTGCGATTATTCTCAATTCAGTATTAAGCTCCGATATTTCTGAGCGCGATGCCGCAGCTTGCTGCGAATTTATAGGAATACTTTCTCAGGCTATCATTTTTGAGGAAGAGGTCTGTGGCGCGGATATTCTCGAACGGATTGATGATCTCGACCGGCGCTTTATCAAGCTTTCTTACGGCTTCAACGGTATCTTCGCGGATATCATCGCCATAGAGGTAGATGCAATCCGCGCTGCCTGAAACCGGCTCGGCGGCAAATATTGCATTTAGCCTGCGCGTTAGGCTAAGGTTGAATTCTGTGTTATTGTAGTAACGCGAGTGTGTGAAGTATTTATATTTACGGTCAACCATATATCCGTAATCAATGCGTCCGTTCTTTAAACCCACAAGAAGAACATTCCTTCCTTCGATGGCGCCGCTATAGTTTTTGCGGATAGCGTTCTCAGCGGAAAAATGGTCTATATCAACCACGCTAAGCTCGAGATTGCAGATTTTGAATATACGTTTGATGAACTCGATTGTATTTTTATGCACGGCTATGATAAGGAAGTCATCGGAGTTTTTGCACGGCAGAACATTGTTAAGTCTGTATGTATTTATGAGGTAATCGTTGTAATTATCGGGAAAGTAATTCGAGAGCTCCCAATAAATTTTTGAGTTAATGGATTGTTTGCCTTCGGAGTAATCCACCGGCAGGGTAATAACAAATGCCTGCGAAGTGCTGATAGTAAGCGCGGCTTTTGAGATGTTCAATCCGCGTTTGGCAACATAGGTGCTAATTTCGCTTGAAATGTTGGTAAGATCTTTCTGGCTGCTTTTATATTTGCCAAGCTCGTCTTCGAAATCGAAATCGAGCTTAATGGATTCAATATGATCAACTTTTGGATTGGCGGCATCACCCACCAGCTCCGTGAAATATATATGGTTCCCTGAAAATCCGATACCTAGTGTTGTGCTCAATGAGTTTTAATAATTTGATACAAAAATAAACCTAATTTGGGTGTATATCAATTGAATAGCAAATAACAAAAAACACGTACCACCTGTGCATTCCAGTTTAGCCCCAACGGGGCGGGATATGATAGCGATGGGTGCAGCCCATGGGGAGTTTACACAGCCCACGACTTTAGTCGTGGGATTCATAAGGCCCCCAACGGTCATTAACCGTTTCAACGGTTTGAAACCGCTGAAGCGGTTCTTTGAATTTCATGGATATGTTTTCCCACGGATAAATCCGTGG
>JACSRQ010000094.1 GCA_014879675.1 Ignavibacteria bacterium | reverse complement strand
TGTGTTCGCTATACAAAAATAATAAACTCTCAGGAGGCTTTCTATTTAAACATAAGGTCTTCGGAGGGGGCCGGGGGGAGGTCGTGGCATCATATCCCCCTGGAAGGTCGCAGAACCGGCGAGGACATGTGGGATTATAGGGGTAGAATATCAAACTCGAAAGCTGAATATATACAATCGTTACATAAAATAGTTGATGTCAACAGACGCATAGGCCGGGTTTATTCCTCCTTGAAAATTGCCAGGGCAGTAAGCAGAAATGAATATCGTTGTTCTAAAGATTGTTGCTCATCTCCCCCTCCTTTGGAGAGGGTTGGGAGAAGGTTATTGCGGAAGTTTTGCTGGTGCTGAAGATAAAGCTATCCGTTCCACGAAATCAGTTCTGCAGGAAAAACCTTAGATCATTGATCAACGTTATAACTATAAAAAATGCTCTTGGGAATTCGTGGTACGAGAAGTCAGAATTTATCGGCCAATGCATTGCGGGGCGAAGTGTATAATGTACAAACGCAGCGTTTGCACTCATGAGGCTCGTATGTTCTTACGGATTTACGTATCTGTTTTATGCTTTCGGTATTTGCGGCAAGAGGAAATGGCGTATTGCGGACATTTGTAAATGCCGGAAGGAAAAAACACGGGTGAACATCGCCGGTTGATGTGATTACAAGTGAAACCATTGGGGCATTGCACAGGGTATTTGGGAATCTGCCAACACCGCGCAGTGCATCATAATAATCGGCAAAACCAAGCAGCTTCTCAGGTGATTCCGAAATGAAGCCGTTATCAAAATCTCTTTTATTCTTTACTGCCATTTCATTTATTATCGAACGAAGCTCTGCGGTTTCATCCGGATTCAACGCGATAGCACTTTCATTTTCAATAGTACCTTTTTGATCAAGTTTGTGCGCTATGGAATCACGCCCGTACGCTTCGCTGGATACATCCGCGGCAAGAAAAGAAATTCGTTTAACTCCGGCATAACGCGCCATAGTGATAAACTCCGGAAGCGCGCGGTAGTTTTGCTTCTGCAGAACGGTACGTATGGAAACATTCTCTCCGGCAGATACTGCTGCGGAAATTCCTGCAATAATAATATCGAATGAATTCACACCCCTTATCCTGTTATGTGTATCCGCATCTGCGCCGTCAATTGATACAATTATTTCTGAAAATACATTTTGCAGTTCAGGCAGTCGTTTTTCCAGTAAGAGTCCGTTTGTGAGCAAGGTTTGTTTGATACCGGTATTTTGAAATAGACCGCTTATCTCCGGGAAATCGCGTCTCAGAAGCGGCTCGCCGCCGGAATAGACTATATGGCGCAATCCGAATTGCTTCAGGCTTTCTGCCAGCACGGTAATTTCTTCAAAGCTTAGCTCGCCCGGCATTGGCTTGCGGTAAGAACACGTTACGCATTTCAGGTTACAGCCTTCGGTAACGTAAAGAATCACCACCGGAAGTGAACGCGCGCGGTTGGATATTGTATTCAGGTATGCTTTGAAATTCATTTTCTTGTAGCGAAATTAGCCAAACGAAATGATTAATGAAGTGAACTTTCCGCGGACTTATTTTGTAGTACCGAAAGCGAGAAGATGACTGCAATTACTAATATTGCAGCGCCTGCATAAAGTCTGGGGTAGCCAAGTAGGAAAATGGGGAAGGGCGAGTTGTTAAGTGCTAAATAACCCAAGGGTGCGCTAAGCAATGCTGTAAATAGAATTAATGCTGTAGGCACCACTTTTTTCGATCGGGCATGAAGTGCAATCAAACTGCCTGCCCAATATACCAGCGGGATCATCAATACGTAATGATAATTTTCTGCCGCAGGTGAGAAGATTACATTTAAGGCGATGGCCGAGGTGAGTGCAGCAGTTTTACCAATCGGTTTCATCCGGAGGGTTAAAAAAACAAGAACGATCAATCCCGCGGCCTGCGACAGGTAATACAAGTAAACTTTAGGTATAGAGCTGAAAGTATGCATGAGCAGGCTGCCAAAAGTCTGGTAAGCAATATGCCCCGTAAATGTGCCGTAGGCTACAACTGAATAAAATTCCGTGTAATACATCTGCCACGCAGTTACTCCATACAATGGCAGAGTTGAAAGCAAGATGACGGCAGTGAATATTATAGAATAAATAGAAGCTCGGTATTCTTTCATCAAAAGCAGAGCAGCAAGAGGATACAGGCCGTATCCTTTAAACACGAGCATTAAGGCTATTGAGGCTGCGGTGAGAATTGGTTTCCGGGATTTCACACCATACAAAGCCAGTGACGCCAGAAGCAGCATTACCGAATAAACCTGTCCGAACAGCATGTTGCTGTATAAAGGATTCATTACAAAAGTAAAGAACAGCAGCGCGAATCCTGCTGAAGAATTAAATGAAATATTGTAAGTGCGGAAAAGCAGCAGCACCGAAGCGGCAAGTGCGAGTAGAGAAATAGCCGTCCATACAACCTTAGCTTTCACCGGCTCCAAAAAAGCCAGCGGAAACATTATCAGCGAACCGGTTGGAAGATTGGGCAGATCCTTCACGCGGCCGAAATTATACTCCCACATTTTTGAGTGAAAATACAGCGAGTCATAAGCCGCTGTCATATCGCCGCCTTCGGCAAGCAGGCGCGAATGTGTATAGTACGATGCGAATCCATGTGTCAACTGTGTTGATCTTATTGATGCGTAATAGAGCAGCATAGCCGCTGAAGCGGCAGCAAGTATAAGCAGGACTATTTTTACTTTAGACACGCTGCAAATTAGCAATTTGAGTTCATTATTAAAACAACATCACACTACCGAATATTTCTGCGGTGTTTATAGCAAATGAGTTTACACCAGCGGCATATTATGTTCTTAACAATCCTTTAACATTTCCTAACCATAGTTTTACTATTGTAACGGTTTAACACAATTCTAACATATTAATTATATGAAATTTATCAGCCGATTTCATGATATTTGTCATTGACAAACGGAAATATAATGATTAGTTTAGTATTAAGATGTAGTTAAGATTTCACTAAGATTCAGTTAGACGAAAGGAGTTTCAAAATGAAAACATACAAAATATCCGCAATTGTGCTTTTTATCTTCGGCGTACTATTTACAGTGCAGTCAAATGCCGGTACTGATGAGAAGCTTCTACAGAAGATGTATGAAGAAGAAAAGATGTCATACGATCTATACTCCGAATTTTTTAACAAGTGGGGATTAAACGTATTTGACCAGGTGCGTGAAAGCGAAGCGATACACATGCTGCGTATAAAAGAACTGATGGGCGTAAAAGAACTGCCTCAGGGTACCGGACTGGCCGGCGATGAAAAGGGACTTTACGACAACAAAGATATACAGGCACTATATGATGAATACACTGTACTTGGGAATATCTCGGATGTTACCTCGCTGGAAACCGCTGCACTGATGGAAGAAAATGATATAACAAACCTGCGCGAGAGAATCAAATCTCAAACAGATGACAGGACAATCAAAATATTCGCACAGATGGAACGCGCAAGCCAGAATCACCTGCGGGCATTTGTGAAAAGCCTTAAGCTCTCCGGTGTTGAATACCAGCCTGCAGTACTTTCCTTGTCTGATTTTGATATGATCATAAAAAATGTTAAGGAAAAAGGGACAGCGCTGAAATAAAACGCAGTTCTGATAAAAGTATAACCGGCCCGCCTTTGAAAAAGGGCGGGCTTTTTTTATTGCCCGGAGCTTTTAGACGCGAACCCCCATTGTTACTTTTCCGTAAAACTCAAATCAACTTTCAATCTTTGCTATCGTCTTTTTAAGCGATCTTCCCCCCTTCTGAGAAGCGGAAGGGGGGACATGATAAAGAAACACGTCCACCCCTTTCGCTTTCCTGACTGCCTTGGCAGTTTAAAAAGGGGGGAGCATTGCTTCAGTTTTCGTTGTGTGATGATTGAAACCAGAATGTTTTCCATCGTAGATTATTATCGGGGGTTTGGCTTTTAAAGGCAACCCCCATTGTTACTTTTCCGTAAAACTCAAATCAACTTTCAATCTCCGCTATCGGTTTTGTAAGCGATCTTCCCCCCCTTCTGAGAAGCGGAAGGGGGGACATGATAAAGAAACACGTCCACCCCTTTCGCCTTTGGAAAAGGGGGGAGCATTGCTTCAATTTTCGTTGTGTGGTGATTGAAACCGAATTGTTTTCCAACGAAAATTCCTTTCGGGGGTTTAGCTTTTAGATGCGAACCCCATTCATATTGACCATACCGGCATTTGAATTAATACATCACTTCACAACTGCATAATATGTACCGATTTATGTTTCATTTACACCTATTTTTTTAGGTATTTAATGAAAATATACAAAGCCTTATATTTATTGATCATTGAACCAAAAACCACAAAATCATAAAATTACAAACGGGGCAAAATTACAGATGAGCCAATTAGTACTGATTAGACACGGGCAATCACAGTGGAACTTAGAAAACCGGTTTACGGGCTGGATCGATATTCCGCTTTCACCAAAAGGTGAAGAAGAAGCAAAATCAGCCGGCGAGAAGATCAAAGGCATGAAATTTAACCACGCATTCACTTCGGTGCTGCAAAGAGCGATCAAAACTTATGCAATTGCAGCGCAGACTGCGGGATTCAACAACCTGGTTGCAGAGCGCGATGAAGCGCTGAATGAAAGAATGTACGGCGACCTGCAGGGTCTGAACAAAGATGAGTGCCGCGAGAAGTTCGGCGCAGAGCAGGTTCATATATGGCGCAGAAGTTATGACATTCAGCCGCCGGGAGGCGAGAGCCTTAAAAATACCGCGGAGCGCGTGCTGCCATATTACCATAAAAGAATTGAACCGATGCTTAAGGATGGCAAAAATATACTGATAGTTGCACATGGTAACAGCTTAAGGGCGCTGATTATGCACCTCGAAAAGCTTTCCGGCGAGGCGATTGTTAAGGTTGAAATTCCAACCGGCGTGCCGATTCTGTATGACCTCGATGAGAATCTGAATATTGTTTCGAAGAAAGAACTATAATTTTTTTAACCGCCAAGAGCGCTAAGAAATTATGAAAACTCAATTGTGCAGATCGGCGAGAAACTTAAAATAATAGTTAGAATTTGAATAATGGATCCCCGCCTTCGCGGGGATTCCAAAAACTATGACACAATACGATAAAGCATTAGAAATAGTTCACGAGTTTGTGAAGAATGAAAATCTGCGCAGGCATATGTATGCCGTAGCGGAGGCTATGAAACAATACGCCCGCAAGTTCGGTGAGGATGAGGATAAATGGGCGGCAGTTGGTTTGCTTCATGATTTCGACTGGGAGATACATCCCACGGCTGAAGAGCATCCCATAAAGGGCAGCGCCATACTGCGTGAGCGGGGATATGATGAGGAAATAATACGCGCCATCCTTTCGCATGCGGATTACACAGGTGTAAGCCGTGATTCGTTAATGGAAAAAACACTTTTCGCGGTTGATGAGCTTTCCGGATTCCTTGTAGCATGCGCGATGGTTCAGCCATCTAAAAAGATAGAAGATGTTAAGGTGGAATCAGTTATAAAAAAGATGAAGAAGAAAGAGTTTGCACGCAACGTAAACCGTGATGATATAGTGAACGGCGCTGCAGGACTTGGCGTACCACTGGAAGAACATATAGCTTTTGTTGCAGATGCTATAAAAGGGATATCTGATAAGATGGGGCTGTGATGAGATTGCGGAGTGCGGATTTGTGATTGCGGAGTGAAGTTGCAGGTTACAAGTTAAAAGTTTCAAGTTGTTGATGCATTGTTAATATTGAAATAGTATTGACATACGTGCTAAAATCAGGTTCTTTCAGTCTAATAAATCGGCATTGATAGAAAATATAAAAATAAACTCCAGTCTAACCAAAGAAGAGCGGTACAGGCAGCTTTTGCCGCAGGTGAAGGCGCTGATCGCGGATGAAAGTGACCTGATCGCAAATATGGCAAACATATGCGGAGCCTTAAAGCATGCTATGGAAGGATTCTTCTGGGTAGGGTTTTATTTTGTAAGGGGTGGCGAGCTGGTTTTGGGTCCTTACCAGGGACCCGTAGCATGCACGAGGATACAGATACCAAACGGAGTTTGCGGCGCAGCCGCAGAGCGCATGGAAGCGGTAATTGTAGAGGATGTTGAGAAATTCCCCGGACACATTGCATGCAGCAGTTTATCTAAAAGCGAAATTGTCATTCCGGTTATTAGAGACGGGAAAGTTTTGGCGGTTCTGGATGTTGATTCAGATAGACTCATTATGTTTGATAAAACCGATGAGAAGTATCTGACCGAAATTTGCGCAATGATTAAGTTTGTGTAATAGAAACCGTTGAAACGGTTTCTGATTTTCAGCGATGAATTTCCCACGGCTGAAGCCGTGGGCTTTTTAAATTACCGGGGTATAATTTTATAATCAAAATTTGAAATTTTTTTTTAAAATATTCCTGTTTCTGTTAACCCTGCCAATTTATTCACAGCAATCCGGTGATTCAGTTCTGTATGTACCTATCAATGATTCACTCAAAACCGCAGTTGATTCCACCCGGAACGATGGCGATGTTAACGCTATAATCGAGTACTCGGCAACAGACTCCGCGATATTCGATGTATCGGGCGATAAGCTGATGCTCTATAACGATGCACAGCTTAAGTTCAAAGAGTATGATCTGAAGGCTGCACGGATAATCCTTTACCGCGAGAGCTCCATCATGGAAGCATACGGTGTGCCGGATACCACCAAAGCCGGTAAATTCATAGGACAGCCGATATTTATTGAAGGCTCAAAACGCTATGATGCCAGCCGCCTGAGGTATAACTTCTCTACCCGCAAGGGTAATATTGATATGGGCGCAACCGAGCTTGAAGGCGGCTATTACCTGGGCGAAAAAATTAAAAAAGTATCTGACGATATTTTTTTCATACAAAACGGAAGATACACAACCTGTGATAAAGCTGAGCCCGATTATTATTTCGGCAGTCCGAAGCTGAAAATTATACAGGGTGATAGAGTTATTGCTGAACCGGTTTACCTCTTCATTGATGATGTACCTATCTTTGCACTGCCCTTCGGCATTTTTCCCAACCATTCAGGCAGATCCAGCGGATTGATCCCGCCGGCATACGGTGAGGATCCGACTTACGGAAGGTATCTCTCGCACCTCGGATATTTTTGGGCCGCCAGCGATTATTGGGATATTGCGCTGCAGGGAAACTATTACACCAAGGGCAGGATAGACCTTAGCTCGCGCTTCCGTTACGTGGTGCGTTATAAGCTGAGCGGAAACGTTGATCTCGGGGGCTCAAGGATCCGCCTTGGCGAAGATACCGATAACGACAAAACTTACAGCGATGAATGGCGCATAGGAGTATATCATAACCAAACCATAAACCCGACTACTTCGCTTACTGCAAATGTAAATTTTCTGAGCAGCAAAAATTATTACAATACTTCGACTAATAATCTGAATGACCTGCTTCAGCAGAACGCGATATCAAATGTAACATTGAACAAATTCTGGGAAGGCACACCGAACTCGCTCTCGCTGAACTACTCCCGCGACCAGAACCTGACAACCGGCGAGATAAGGCAGACCATTCCCTCGCTCACATTTGTGCGCACACAGACATTCCCTTTCCGCTCGAAAGCAACTTCATTGTTAAGTCTTAAGTGGTATGAATCAATTTCATACGCGTATAACAGCCAGCTTCTTTATATCGATCAGAAGCTGCTTGCAAACTCTTCGGTTATTGACGGGAATTTTAACCGCAATACACGGGGTGGTATCAGGCAAACAGTGAATATAAACGCTCCAATCAAAGTTTCGGAATTCAGCTTCTCGCCATTTTTTAACTACAATGAGATATGGTATGATAAATCGGTTGAGAAAACATTTAATCCCGCAGATAGCACTGTTTCAACAAGTAATATAAAAGGATTCAAAGCGTTCAGGTATTTTAACACAGGTGTAACGCTTAACTCAAGGCTTATCGGACTTTTTAACACGCGGATATTCGGCATCAGGGGGCTGAGGCATACAATAACGCCATCGGTAACCTATAGTTTTCAGCCGGATTTTTCCCAGCCTCAGTGGAATGCGTTCAAAACATACACTAACCAGTTCGGCCAGGAAGTTAAGTACTCGATCTATGAGCGCGAGGTATTCGGCGGCGCGCCTTCGGGTGAGCAGCAGCTCTTAAGCTTTTCGGTGGGCAATATTTTCGAAATGAAGGTGAAGGATACTGATTCAACCGATAAAAAATTCCAGCTTCTCAATCTTAATGCGGGTATAAGTTATAATTTTGCGGCAGATAGCCTCAGGTTTTCGGAGCTGGGGCTGAATTACCGCACGGAGATCGGCAGCTTCCTAAGTGTTGCAGGCGGAGCGTCATTCAGTCTGTATAAATATGTTGATGGTGTTGGCAGGATAAATAAATTCCTGTGGAATACTGATAAAAAATTTGCGCAGCTAACCAGCTTTAATATTTCGCTCAACAGCACACTGGCTGGCGGGCAGATAGTGAATGAAGGCCCGGATAGCACAAAGGAAGCCGAAGAGCTGAACGAAACAAGCACATATGAAAGCGAGTATGTGGGAATTTATGGCGATAGGCCGGTTGATTTTTCCATTCCCTGGTCTGTTTCAATAGGCTATAATTACAGCATCGATAGGCGGAATCCCAGCGTGATAAACAAATTCTCAAACATATCAGGCAATCTGAATTTTAACTTGACGAAGAACTGGAAGATAACTTTCACAACCGGGTATGATATTTTCGGGCAGGCATTTTCCACTCCGTACATTACATTGTACCGCGACCTGCACTGCTGGGAGATGAGCTTCAACTGGGTGCCAACGGGTTTATACCGAGGATACAAGTTTGAACTTAGAATTAAAGCGCCGCAGCTTCAGGATATTAAGGTTACAAGGCAGACGAATAATAGGGGAGTGTTTTAAGGCAAAAGGCAAAAGTGAAAAGGCAAAAAGGGAATATCAAATATCAAATAGCAAATACCAAAGAGCAAAAATTAGATAGCAGCAATTAATTAATCGCGGGAATTGGGTTTAAGAATAGAATTATGAAATACGAATTATACAGTGGGGCGGGGAATGATTTTGTGATGGTGAATAACCTGACCGAAAAAATTCCGCACGGCAGGCAGAAAGAGCTTACGGTTTGGCTTTGTAATGAGAAGTTTCCCGAAATTGACGGGGTTATTTTTGCCGATAAGCCCGAGATGAATGGTTCTTCAATACGAATGAACTATTTCAACCGCGATGGCAGCTTTGGCGCAATGTGCGGCAACGGGGCAAGATGTGTTAGCATGTTTGCCTATAAGAATGGGCTGATCGCCTATAAAGAGTTTAACATTGAAGCAGTTAATGATCTGTACAGCGCCGTTATAATTGATGATGTTAATGTGAAGATAGGTTTCCCCGAGCCTAAAGAAGTGAAGACAGGAATTCACATTACCGCTAACTTTGGCGAAGGCGAAAAAAAACTGAATGTGAGCTTCGTGAATGTTGGCTCAGATCACATCGTGCTTTTTATTGATGAAGAGATAAACAAGATCGCATTGAGCTGTAAACATATGGATGAACTTGATGTAAATTCAGCAGGGCGCGTACTGCGCTTCCACGATGATTTTAAGCCGCGGGGCGGAAATGTGAACTTTGCGCAGGTGCTTCCGGGCGGAATGATACGGCTTCGCACCTACGAGCGCGGAGTAGAGCGTGAAACCCTTGCCTGCGGCACGGGGATAATCTCAACGGGAATTGCGGCAATGCTGCAGAAGGGCATCTCCTCGCCTGTAAAAGTGCAGGTGCAAAGCGGTGAGGTACTTACGGTAGAAGGTGATCTGAAAGGCGGCAGAATTACCGGCTTAACTTTGACGGGCAGCGCAAGAAAGATCGGTGCAGGGGAGATTACAGATATTCCGCTTGAATTAAAAGCGTGATACTTTTGCGGATTCAAAATGCGGTTTATAAAACAGATATTAACTAAGAAAATTACATGTTATTTTTTAAAAGGGTTTTAGCGCGGTTAAACAGGATAATCGATCCGCCGAAAAATGTTGAAGAAGAGTTTCACGCGAAGTATTATTACAGCAAAGTGTGGGCAGATACATATTTCCTCGGAAAAAAAGTGTTCAAGTGTCCAAATGACCTGTGGATATACCAGGAAATATTATGGGAAGTTAAGCCTGATGTAATAATAGAATGCGGCACGTTCCACGGAGGCAGCGCGCTGTATTACGCTAAGCTGTTCGATATGATGGAGCTTGATGGCCAGATTATAACGGTTGATGTTGACGCTATGCCAGATATGCCGCAGCATAAGAGGATAACATACCTGATGGGTTCGAGTGTATCGGATGAAATACTAATGAAAGTTAAAGAGCTGGTAAAGGATAAGAAGAAGGTTATGGTGATACTTGATTCCGATCATAGCTGCGACCATGTATACAAAGAGCTTGAGCTTTACCATAGCTTTGTAACTCCCGGTTCATATCTCGTGGTAGAAGATTCCAACATTAACGGCCACCCGGTTTATTCCGGATTCGGGCAGGGGCCGGGACCGTGGGAGGCGATGGAAAGATTTCTGCCGGCGCACCCCGAGTTTGAAGTTGATAAGAGCAAAGAGAAATTCCTTATGAGCTTTAATCCGAATGGATATTTGAGGCGGAAGTCATCTTAAACATAACTCATCCGATGACTTGGATAACAGTTTGCATGAGGATTAAAGAGAGTGGAGTCATCGGATGAGTGGACTAACAATTTAGAAGCAAACCCCCATTGTAGACTAACCCATTCCCGCAAATATATTTCCAATCCGTGTTTTCGGTTTTGTAAGCGATCGTTCCCCCTTCATAACTGCTAAAGCAGTCAGGGAAGCCGAAGGGGGGACAAAAGCAAAATCTAATCCGCTTGTCATACCTGCGGAGGCAGGTATCTAGGGGTGCAGTTTGGAAGGAACGTTGCTCCATGGCACGAGCGGATTTTGGAAGATATGGTTTATAAATTGAAGATTCATCGGTGCAGATAAGCTCTGTAAATTACAAATCAATCGGTGCTGAAAATTATACCACGATTGGTGATTATCGTCTGGATACCTGCCTCCGCAGGTATGACGAGCAGCATGTGACCCCTCGAAATCGTTTGTCGGGGGTTGGCTTTTAGATCTTTGCGCCTTAGTGACTTCGCGTGAAATAAGATAATGTGATCTACAGTTGACGGATTTGTAGGGTAAGAAATACCCGGCAGAAAAAGATACTCGTTCCACGAATCTGGTTGTGAAGGAAGAATGAAAGATTTGCAATTAATGCATTTTCCGAAAATCGCTTATGGGTATTCGTGGCACGAGAAAATTATTATCGGGTTTAGCTTTTAGAGGCAACCCCCCTTGCGGAATATCGATTCATGGAAATCAACTTTCAATCTGAGATATGGGGCTTGAAAGCGATCATCCCCCCTTCACAACTGCTAAAGCAGTCAGGGAAACCGAAGGGGGACTAGAAGCGATAAAACAAAAAGCCCCGCAACATCTGCGGGGCTTTAATATATCCTGGGGGGGATATTTATGTGAAGCAAAATCTTATGAATTGTTTCAATATTTAATCTTACTTTTCACTAATTAGTTTCAGGTGATCGGTAACTTGAGAAAAATCAGTTTCATCCACCTTATAGTCCCAATCAATGTATGATAGCTTGCCGCTTTTATCAATTATAAATAGCGTACGGTTGTTGAATCCCATTGGATTAAAACTTGAGTACAGGTATGAGATCTTTCCTGAGCCATCGCTTATAAGCTTGACGTTTTTCAGCTTGAGGTCATCACCCCAGCTTTTAAGTACGCCGGTACCGGAATTGCTCACCATAAGTATTTCCACATCCTCATTGCTGCCAATATTACTGTTTGTGATATTTTTGATTGTCTGTTCTTCCGCGTATGAATCAAAAGTCCGCGCTTCCATCATGCAGCTCATACTGAATGGTGCCGGGTAGAAAGCAATGATCACATTTTTCTTTCCGATGTAGTCGGATAATTTAGCGGGTTTGTTTTCAGAACCGAATAAGCTGCCATTTTCAACGTAGCTGAAACTGAAATCAACCGCATCATCTCCCGGCATTAAGATCTTATCATTAAGCACAATTTCAGCAGAAAGATCCGCTACATTAAGCTGTGCAAAAATTTCCTTCTGTACTGTACGAAGTTTTTCGCCTTCACCTTTATAGTTGTTATCTGCATAAACTATTTTGTTATCTTTATCTATTACATAAACTGCCGAACCGTCACCTGAAGAGCTCCATGAACTTATTCCGAATGAATTTGCCGCATCCATGTTAATATCAGATACCATTTCGAAATCAATGCCTTTTTGTTCGATGTATTCCCTTATTTCGGATTCATCATTTTTTGAAATAACCAGTATCTTCAGTTTACTTTTATTCTTTTCCCAGTCATATTGACCGCTGAATGCCAGGCCTTCAGCGAAATACCTGTCAAAAGCGGAGATCATCACGTCAGCATAATTGTTTTCTTTAGAGATTTGCGGCATGAATGCAACCAGCAGTGTATTATCTTCTTTGTAATTATATAAAGTTGAAATATTGCCGTAGTAGAAACGCTGATCTTTGTTGTAGTATCTTAATTCCGGATTGGGAGAGGTTTCGCCAACTGAAAGCCCGCGCTCACCAGCCGATGCATTAAATGAAAATGCCGCAAGAAACAGGCCAAACAAGCTTAATTTAAACGATTTTATAGCCATGATGATCTGAAATTTATGTTTTTGAGAGTGATTATAAAGGTTTTACTTGAATTGAAGGCTTTTGTTCCGCCGCCGCTGAAATTTTCTAGAAATAGGTAAACACAATATCCAGCATATGATCGCCCTGGTAGCGGTTAAGGAAGGGCAGCATAAATCCGTTGCGGATTATAACCTGTGAAAGGTCGGTGGATTTTTTCATCAGCGCATTATAGTTCACATTAGGGAACATCGCAATAATTCTGCCAATGGGATAATACGGTTTTTTGATATACATCTCGCGGTGATCTTTAATACGTTTTGAAAGCAGTACAGAATCTATCTTAACGCTGTCGTTGGTGCTTATGAATTCATACGGGTGGATGTAAACACTATCGCCGCGATAAACCGGAAGCTCTTTCTCAGTAATGCGGTCATAAACCGAAAGGTGAACGTTATACAAGCCGCTTTCAAATGGTGATGATTTGAACTTGACCGAGTAGTTCAGCATTGCAAAAGGCTTCAGTATCAGAATATTTTTTATTTCTTCGGTTTCGAAAAATTCTTCCACGTTGCGCTCGGAAAAAATATTCGTGTACGAATCGAATGCTGCGGTATCGCTATCAACCGGGGTAAGCTCGAGGTGTGTTTTATACCTGCCGAATTCTTCAGTTTCGGTATTTAGGCTATCCAGAATAGTTGCATCGGCTATCTGCCAGCGGAGAGTTATCGTTTGCGGATTCATCCCAAAGTTTGAGTTATCGATCCTTGCTTCGCTGAGCACAAGTTTTTTATCGAATGAGATTTCATCGGGGCCGAGCTCTTTTTTAGGACCGGAGTACCGGATATTTTTCCCTGTAGAATCCGCGCTTCCGCCGCGCTGGTAATAGATCTTGCTCTCCGAAATATAAAAGATATGATAGTCCCCTATCTGTTCTGATCGATAACTGAGCTTTCTCAGCTTATCTATTAAAAGGTCGCTTCGTACAATAAAGAGCTTTATCTTCATCGCTTCGATAAACTTACGGACTTCAAGAATGTTCAGCTTAAGCTGTTCCTCATCATTTTTTTTCTTCGATATTTTTTTTGATGCCGGCGGATCAACTGCGAAAAATGTTGGGATGGTATCGCTGTTAAACCGCGAAGGATCATTCGAAATAACCTGCAGCGGGTAAATATCATAATAGCCCGGCACCATCTCAAAATATATCTTGTCTTCCGGGCCAAGGTATTTCCGCTCTATCAGCATCTTTGTAAGCCCGGCAACTTCGTAAGTATCTTCACGGTATGCATCCTGGTAATAGAAGCTCCACACTATATTTACAACTATCAGCACAGCCGCGCCTGTAACAAGCACATACCTGCGAAGATCCGCAAGCTGCCATACTGCGAACGGGAAAAACAGTATCGCATTAAGCACAATGTATCTTGAGATCATATTAGTACCGCCGGAGCCGACTATTCCGCTGAACATAAGCAGAACAAGCTCTATGAGGTTGAAGAGCAGGAAAATTCTCAGCAGCGAAAAGTTACCGAGGAAGCCGTGACGTTTATTCCGCACTGTACGTATGATCTTCCACAAGCCCAGCAATGTTGTAAGCGGCGCGATATAGAAGATGAAGAACGGGTACTGTATGCTGCGCTGGATGAATCCCGCACTGGATAGCCCCGCATAAATCTTCGTGGTTTCTTTGATAAAAAAGAACGCGTCGCCGTAGTCATGGTAATTCTGCCACAGCCACCATATCATGGTTACATACGATATCATCGCGTAGCCGAAGTTTACCAGCAGCGGGCGTGTGAAGCGGAATTTCCTGTATGATAGCAGGATGACCATTATCACAAACGCGATAGTGAAAAACCAGCCTTCATAACGGAGCGCATTGGCAAAGTTGAGCGATACTGCCGCAAGTATAAGATACACATGGCTGCGCGAGCGAAGCTCCAATCCGCGGTACCACATTATGAAATAATAAAAGCATGCGGTTATAAAAAAGAAAAACGGTGTTTCGGGCATAGCCGAAGTGCTTAGCCAAACCTGGAACGGGAAAACCGCATAGATCAGGCAGGATACAACGGCAATTTCTTTTGTGAAAATTTTTTCGAGCAGGAGGTAGAGGTACACCATTGTTAAAACCGAGAACAGCGTACTGAGAATTACAGGCGCCAGGGTGAGATCACGAAACAACCAAATGAACAAACCGCTCAGCCAAAAATGGAAGCTTAGCCAAACGCCGGAATAAATGCGCGGCGCCTGCAGCCAGTCCCATGAAATAACCGTTCGGCTGTAATCATCCGCGGTAAGCCACTTAAGTCCGCTGCGCATTACAATAAGCTGGAAAACCAGCTTGAACAGAATTAATGCCGATACAGCGGCGATCCTGTTTGTAAAGAAGAGTTTTATTTGGTTTAGAAGTTGTATCAATATTCGGCTAAATCACAATTGTGTTTTATCATGCTGCTGCAAAATTTAAGCAGCTTATTTGTTTATGATGAGAAGTATGGTATTACTCCAGCCCGGGTGAATTCAGTGACCTCAGCTTGCGGAGTATATCCTTATTTTCCCTGTAAAGCTCATCCACTTTTTCGCCGAAGAACTGCAGGAAACGCAGCAGCGCTTTGCAGCCGAGGCGCGGATCCATTTTTACGAGGTCTTCAAAATCAGGCTTGGCAAAAACTATAAGTTTCGTAAGCTCGGATGCCGCTGCCGAAACAGTGTGTGTTGTTTCGCTGAACAGGTGCACCTCGGAAAAATAGTCTGATTCACCAAGCTCACGCAGCAATTGCGGCTTTGAGCCGTCTTCGGAGATGATATTCACCTTCCCTTTTACTATTATATAAAAACACAGCCCAACGGTTCCCTGTGTAAAAATTTTTTCACCTTCGGAGTAGTCGCGTATGTGCGCTATCTGCAGCAGCGCTTTCGCTTCGCTTCCGGTCAGATCAGTAAAGAGCGGGCACTCTTTGATCCTGGTTTTCAGTATGTCTGTTTCAGAGCCTCTTTTTGAGAACATGATCTATATGATTTAATTCAAATTACCTGGATACTTTTATATATACCGCAAATTTGATCATACGGTTTTATCAAGCCTGATGCGGAACGTGGTACCCTTACCCGGCTCGCTATCTTTAATATTCAGCTTGCCTTTATGATAGGTTTCGATTATCCTTTTCGAGAGACTGAGTCCCAGACCCCAGCCGCGCACTTTGGTGCTGTAGCCCGGGCGGAATATATCTTTTTTGAAGCGAAGATCTATCCCCTTGCCGGTATCGGTTACGTCAATAAACACATGACTGCCTTTTTCTTCAATATCAAAAGTAATGCTGCCTGCCGAGTTTTCGATGGCATCGAGCGCGTTCTTTGTAAGGTTTTCGATCACCCATTCAAACAGCTCGCGGTTTACAAGCGCAGTGGCAGAAAGAGAGCCTTTGATAACAAGATCTATTTTGCGTTTCGGATGTCCTTCAAAAGTGCCGGTGTGAATGCGCGGGATCCTGACTTCGAAATACCTGACAACTTTTTCGATTATATCGTGCACGTTCTCTGATTTGAGGTCAGGCTTTGAGCCTATTTTACTGAAACGCGTTGCTATTTTGCTTAAGCGGTCAATATCGTTTGACATTTCCTCCGCAAGCTCGGTAACCTTTTGCGGATTTGACGCGCCGGTTTTCATCAGCTCGTTCCAGCCCATCAGGCTCGAGAGCGGTGTGCCAAGCTGGTGCGCCGTTTCTTTGGAGAGCCCTACCCAGATATTGCTCTGCTCGGTACGTTTTATATAATTGAACCCGAAATATCCGAGGAAGATAAATATTCCCGCAACCATGAACTGGATTATAGGAAGTGTTTGCAGCCGCGAGACGAGGTTTGACTGTCCGTAATGCACGTAGCTTAATACTACGGAGTCACCATATGTTACTTTGATGGGAGAATTGATCTCATCCATTTCGCTGATAAGCTCTTTGATCTGCGCTACCTGTTCCTGCTTAGGCAGGGTAGAATCTATGAACAGATTTTTGGTGAAAGTAGGTTCTTTGCTCTTGGCATCGGTAACAACGATCGGGAAGTTAATGGAGTTTGAGCTGACCACTGTGCTCAGCACAAAGTTATACTCACCGGACTGGCTTTCATCGGTAGCAATGAACTCGATAGCCTTGGCGTAAAGGTTTGCAACTTCGCGCTCACGCTCGAGTATATCAGAAACAAGCACCTGTGTGTAAATAAGCGTAGCGATGATGATCACCACACCGGTTACCAGAAGCGCGATCTTTATATTTGCCGAGCCGTAGCTTTTCATAGGTTATTAATTGCCGGTTTCGATACTTCACAAACAATACAATTCCGGAATTTTCGGAATGCATGTCTTTTTTGAACTTTATACATGAGATAGGAGATTTCGAAGGCCACCGGGTTAAACATATGAAGGTCTTCACATGCGGTAAGGCTGTTTATCAGAAACCCGTGACTTGTGAACTTTTTTTCAATGTCTTTCAGAGTATTTATCGGATAAGTTGTCACAAAAATGTCATGAGAGCGGACACCAAATATTTTATAAATGATAAAATCCTTCATCTTTTTAGGAAGCAAGTTCCCCGCAAACAATGTTGGGTAATTCCTGTTTGTTGTTCTGAATATGAATTTCCCTCCCGGTTTAAGTACACGCTTTATCTCGCGGAGTACCCTATCAATATTAACTATATGCTCAACTACCATATTCGCCGTAATTAGTGATACAGAATTGTCTTCAAAGGGTATTTTTTCCAGTGACGAATTTATGAATTTGTCTTTTGAGGTCAAAATATCCGGATGAATTACCTCATCGATACCAAGGCCGTTTGGAGCAATCCCTTCAAACTCATATACCAGTGAGTTATTTCCACAACCGGCGTCAATCCAGAAACAATCCCTTGATAATGCTGCTTTGATCATATTTTCGAACAGATCATTGCTGAAGATGTATTCAGGCATACGTGCATAAAGTTTCTTCTTTAGCAGTAATTCAGTTTTTACCGATCTTTCTCTGACATCATTATTCATATTTACAAAAAATAACTGATAGGGTTAACAATAGAAATATATTTCATTTTGCCTTAACGAGTGAAACGAAGGAAGGTGATTGCCAAAAATTGCTCAAAAACCCCGGAATGGTCAGGAATTTAGGATACTCATAAGGTAAGTTGAATTGAGCCGGCAAAAGGCTGCAGTTTTGGTATCTACTTTTTCAAATGGAGCTTTCTTTCGAAACAAAAAAAACAGTGCCGGTCAAAAAGGCCGGCACTAATTTGGGGGAATAAGGGATATGAATCTACTCATCATATGACATTACTCATCCGATGACTAAAAAATTGATTGCTTCAGGATTTAGAAATATTTAGTCATCGGATGAGTGTGCTGAACATAATCACCCTATTTTCATGTTACTTTACCATAACAAGCTTCTTTACTTCCGTGAAGTTTCCTGCTGTGATGCGGTATATGTATGTTCCGCTGCTTAGCCCGCTGCCGTCAAACTCTACTGTATAAATACCCGCATCCATTTCGGTATTCACAAGCTCGGCAGCAAGCTGGCCAAGCAAATTATATACACTGATGTTTACTTTGGTCCTTTCGGGCAATTGGAAATCAATATTACTTTTTGGATTTGAAGGATTCGGATAGCTTTGCCCCAGTGAAAACTCTTTTGGTTTTGAAATTATTACGGGCAGGGCAAGATCAAAGTATTCATAGTTGCCGTTGTAGTCAATTTGCTTCAGCCGGTAGAAATATTTACCGGGCTTTAGCTTTCTATCGCTGTAACTATATTCCACGGGCTGGTTGGTTGTGCCGGATCCTTTTATGAATGCAATTTTTTGCCACAAGCTTTCTTCGGCTCTTCTTTCCAGATCAAAACCGGAGTTATTTATTTCCTCGGTGGTTTTCCATGTAAGAGTTACATTGTTCTTTTCAGAGAGCGCGGTAAACAGTGAGAGCGTAACAGGAAGCGCACCTGTACAGATTGTCCCGCTTCCGGAAAACGTACCGTTTATAGTTACAGCATCGGCGCAAACATCACCCCCGGGCTGTATATCTATCACAGAACCGTTATCGTAAGTAATGCTGCTCGGCTGGGCGAAAATATACGAACAGCACAGCAAAGAGAGAAAAATGATAAACAGAATTATTACACTTTTCATTTGCCTGCATTTTTGATTTCTTTCGCTTCTTCGTTTATGAACAAATAACTTTCGATAACAGAAAGCCTGCTTTCTATACCTTTCATCTTCTGCAGCTCTTCTGCTAAAGCGGAATTTTCCTGCTTAAGCCTGTCGTTCTCGGTTTTAAGCTCCTGCACAGCCTTAACAATCACAGGCAGCAGATTACCGTAGGTTGCTTCCCATTTTTCGGGGTTATCCTTCAGCACAAGCTTAAGCCATGGTGCGCTGAATTCATTCTGCACGGAATCCAGTTCCTGCGCTATGAATCCGGCGGTTGGATCACTATCCATTTTGCTTCCGTCGGAGCTATTATCATCATACCATTCGCGCCTATCCCAGTTGAACTGGCGCGGCTTGAGCTGCATTATGAAATCCAGGCCCAGTGAAAGCCCGTTAATGTTCCTTTTATCCCGCATATCCGATAGTGATGTGATAGTCTGCACATTGCAGCGCAGTGAGGAAACAGAGTTGTTTCCAAGAGTGATCTGGTTTGATACGGTTGCGCTTGAAGGTTGTGCGTTGTAGCCAATGACCGTAGTGTTTGAGCCTGTTGTTAAGTTGGATGCGGAGCCGTATCCCAATGCCGTATTGTTATCGCCGGTGCAGTTCCCGAGAGTAACATTGCCGATACCTGTATTCTTGTTACCGTCTATGTTGTTATCAAGTGTCTGTTTACCTATGGCAATATTATCCCATCCAATTGTATTGGAGCTTAGCGAGTTGTTTCCGATGCCGATATTGTTAAGCCCGGTTGTATTGCTGCTGAGCGATAGATAGCTGATTGCAACATTATTGGCGCCCGTGGTATTTGATACAAGTGCCTCAGGCCCAATAGCCACCTGGTAAGCACCCGAAGTGTTACCGCTGAGCGAGGAGTTTCCGATGGCAATGTTGTAGTACCCGGAAGTGTTAAAGGATAATGAATTGGTCCCAACAGCGGTATTGCCGTAGCCAGTTGTCAATTTGTTCAGCGCAAAATATCCGAGGGCAGTATTTGAAGAGCCATCACCGAATGATGCTCCGCCAAGCGTAAAATTCCCTGCGTTAATGCCCACAAAAGTGTTATTGCCGGAGCTTCCTGATTTTTCATAGTTATGTATGAAGCGGATTGAGCCTTTGTAAATTACCCCGGTATTGAGGTCGCTTGTTTCCTGCAGCTTCAGGCTTTTTGTAAGCTCGATATACCCGTTTGACTGGGTTAGAGTGAAATAGGTATTCACATTATCTTTGATCTTAAACAGACCGCTTGTACCAAGAGTATTGGTTATATGCTGCGCATATAGAATGCCGTTCGATGTGCCGCCGCACACAAGCAGGAGAAGCAGTAATATTTTAAGTGTTTTCATATCGATCTTATTTTAATTGAATTGTAATGTTACGGTTATTCTGTAAAGCACTGCTGAACTATTTTATTAATATCATTTTTTTAACCTGTGTAAATGCGCCGGCCTGCAGCCTGTAAAAATATACACCGCCTGCGAGAGCTTCCGCGTTGAAGCTGAATTCATACGAGCCGGCGGCAAGGCTGCCTGAAAACAACCCGGCCGCTTTCCGGCCCGAAATATCAAATATCTCAAGCGAAACATTTCCTGCTAAATTCAGCGCAAAACGTATTTTTGTTTCAGGGTTAAACGGGTTAGGGTAATTTTGTTCCAGGTATGATGCATCCGGAATGATCCCGGTTGAGGGCAGCAGTGATGTAATTCCGCCGTTGGTGGTTTTAAGTATCGTTCCATTTTCACCTGCAGTAAAACCGATGTTATCATTGCTTAATACGTCAATATCGTTGAGCAAAAATGTAGTACCCGAGCTTTGAGTAAACCAGTTAACGCCCGCATTGGATGTTTTATAAATTGCGCCGTTTCCGCAGACAAAATAGCCGGTTAAAAGACTGTTCATTATGCATGCCTGAATGGTTGTAGTTCCGGCAGGAGATAAGCTTTGCCATGTGGTGCCGCCATCGGTAGTCCTTCTGAAGCTGCCAAAGTTACCGGTTACGATGCCTGTATTCGCATCAGCAAATGAGATATCATAACAGGCAGGTTTGGTTTTGAGCACCGGAACCCAGCCGGAATCCCAGTTGGTACATTTAAAAACTATAGCGCTATCAACCGAAGGCTTGAATGTTAATACAAATATTTCTGCCGGGTTCACATAACAGAGAGCCTGTCCATAGTACGCAGGGTAAGAACCCATGTTAAAAATTGAAAAATTTGCACCGCCATTTGTAGTTCTGTAGATCTTCGCCGGAAAATCTCCGCTGATGGCGAAACCCGTTGATTCAGATACAAAGAACAGGTCCAGGAATCCGCCGGTTATTAATGTACTCCAATTGGAACCGCCATTATTGGTTTTATACAATCCTGTGGCAGTTGCGATAAATCCCGTAGTTTCGTTTAGAAAACTGATCTGGTTCACCATAAAAGGCGATGGTGTATTCACTTCGCTCCAGTTGGCGCCGCCATTGGTAGTTTTAACCATGATGCCATGCGAGCCCTTGCCTGCGTAAACAACGTTCCCGGTTACAACCTCAATGCAGAATAATGAAGAATCATTTCCCGGGGGCGAGACGTTATACCATTGTGAAAACAAAGAACCCGAAAAAAGAATTATGCCTGAAAGTACTTTGAATATGTTTGTCATAATAAGATCAATGCCGGTTATAGTTTTTCAAAAGTCTGCTGTATATACTAAGCTCAAAGCGGCAATACCTGAATCGGGAGTCCCGTTATGTAATGGATATATGTTCATTTGTAAATCCATTTTTCCATTTACATTCAAACAGGTTGTAACTATTTTGTGTACAAAGATAGTTTTGAACTGTGCTATTGTTCAAAGAAACTTATTTACAGTTTTTATATCTGATTAAAGAAGATAAAAACGAACTCATGCTGAAATTATTATATATTACCAAAGAAATGAGGAAGGTTTTTCTGAATTGTTTCGCGGCATCAAAACGGAATTTTTAAAGTGATTGTTTCCGGACATGTTTCAAATTCCCGCAGTAATCTTCAAAAACCGGCAAAAACAGCTGATTTTCTACTGTTTAAGGCAAAGTAAAAAACACTTAAAGTTTCAATTATGGAAAAAACTTACCTTGTAGAGATCCTCTCCAAACTCTCATCACGGCAGATGAAGGAGCTTGGCGATTTTGTTAATTCACCCTTCTTTAACAAAAATGAAAGTACTGTGAAGCTTTACGGGTACCTTTTTTCGCAGCACCCGCAACTTAAACCGGAGCTTATTGATAAGCAATTTGTGTATAAGAAACTGTTTGGCGCAAATGAATACAATGACGGGTTGATGAGGAATATGATCTTCAGGCTTACGGAGCTCACGGAACAGTACCTGGCATACAGTGATATGAAACAGGATGAAGGCAGCCACCGCAGCCACTTGATCCAGAGCCTGCTCGACCTTGGAATAGAGCGCGGCGCGCAGCGCATGATAAATACGGCTGAGAAAGAGATAAGCCGCCGGAAGATCAAAAGCAGCAGGTACTTTTATGATAAATACCGGCTTGATGAGTTCAGGCACATAATATACTCGCGTAACTTCAACGCGGTTACTATCAAAGATAAGCCTGATGAAAGAATGATGGATGCCTCGAACAACTTCACATCATACTCACTGCTTGTTCTGTTCAAACGATTCCGCTACCTGCTTAATAAAGGGTTTACCGTAAACTCTGATTTTGAGCTTAACCTTCTGCCTTACCTTATCAAATTCATTGAGGGCGAAGGAAAGGAACACCTTGAAGTAAAGGAGCTATCGCTTCTGTACAGGGAAATATTGCTGCTGCTTGATAGCAGCAGGGAAGATCTTTTGTTTGAGCTTAAGGATGAACTGCAGGATAACAAATTGCCAATTGAAGACGGCGAGCGCAGGGAAGGCTTAACCGTATTGATAAATATCTGCATAGAAAAGGCGTATGCGGGCAGGAATGAATTCTACAAATACCTGTTTGATATGAATAAGTACCTGATCTCAAAAGATCTTTACCGCAGGGTTGAAGGCGGATATTTTGAGACCGAGTCTTTCGCGAACGCGGTTACGCTTGGACTTACCGAAGGGGACCTGAAATGGACGAAAGAATTTATAGAGAACAATTTCAAAAAGCTTGCGCCGGACCAGCAGGAAAATATCTATAATATATCGTATGCCAAATTCTACCTGAGGGCAGATGATTTTTCGGAAGCTCAAAACTATATCAGGAAAGTTTCGCTGACGGGGCTGTATTTCAAGATCAATGCAAGGCTGATCTCGATAATGATACAATACGAGCTTGGCAATATTGAAGAAGCTATGACCGAGATTGAGAATTACAGGAAGTATGTTCAGAATGACAAGCTGCTAAACAGCAGTCACAAAAGGATCCTCTCGAATTTTATCAAATTCATGCTGCAGATATGCAAAGCGCGGTTCAACCCCAAAACAAACCTGCAAAAACTTAAAGATGATATTTCAGAATGTGACCAGGTTGCAAGCAGAAGGTGGCTTAAAGAAAAAGCCGAAGAGCTTCTGCATAGAAAAGGATGAGTTGCTGCTATTTAAAATGCCATATGTTATTGAGCGAATCCACATCGGGAATGTAACGGCTTCCTAGCTCTATATAAGAAGGCTTTCCCTCAATTTCCATTTCAATTGTAATTTCATCTTCATCCTCATTCTTCCATGCGGAAGCAGAGCGATATGCCCGTTTTGTGCTGCCATCTTTGAATTTTACACTTACCGCTACCGGTATAGGCAGGATGCCTTCTTTGGTAACCTGAATTTTCAGCATATCATCCTTAACAAAGGCGGTATCTATCGATACATCCGGGTAACCCTGCCCGAAGAACCAGGGCTCAACGAACCAATCAAGCTCATCATCTGAAACATCTTCAAACGTGAAGAACAGATCATATGGCATTGGATGTTTACCGTTCCACCTTTTCATGAATTCCTGCAGCGCCTTTTTAAACGCGGCATCACCCATAAAATCTTTGATAATATTAAAAGCATTGGCGGGGCGGAAATATGCGTGGTTGCCGTACATTTCGCCGCGTATGTTATTGGATGGATACATCATTGGTACTTCATCGAACTGGCCTGCGTAGTCAAGGTATCTTTTCACATTCCTTTCGCGGAAATCAATTGTCTTATCTATTTCGAACTGGATATACTCGCTCAGCATCTGTGTCCATCCTTCATCCATCCACGCGTATTTGCGTTCGTTGATACCCATATAAAAAGGGAAGTAAGAATGCATCACTTCATGAACAGTTGTGTGTACGGTCCATACACGCTGTTCGCCCGGACTCATGTTAACCATCATTGGTGATTCCATTCCGCCCCGCCCGTCGAAAACGGTAATTTTAGGGAATGGGAATACAATGCCGGGCAGGTCGCGGGAAGCTATTTCAATTGTCTTCGCTGTAATATCGCAAACTTCATAATAGTTCAGCGATGACTCTTTATACGCCGCCGAAACAAAAACTTTTTTCCCGCCTGAATCGGCAAGTCTTCCATCCCAAAGGTAACTCGTTGCAGCGGCAAAAGTAAAATCGGTTATACCTTTTGCAATGTAATGCCATGAGTTGGTCTCGGCTGAATTATTGAACAACGGTTCCGCAGAAACAAGGTCGTTGAGTGTAATTATATTCACCGTTGTAAATGAAGTCATTGCTTCGCTGTACCTGCTTAAAATGCCGGCAGAAAGTACATCCTGCGGATTCTGCAGTTCGCCTGTTGCCCACGAGCAGTAATCCGAAGGAAGCGTAAGCTTGACATCGAAATTATTGAAGTCGTTATAAAACTCGGCGTTACCTGTGTATTCGGTCAGGTCCCAGCCATCGATATCATCATATACCGCAATCTGCGGGTACCAGTATGCGATAAAAAAAGATGTGGCATCATAACGCCCCATACGGATACCTTCTTTGCCCGGCACTTTGAATTCCCATTTTACATTAATGGTGGTTTGTTTTCCCGGAAGAATGGTTATATTTTTTACAATAAGGTTTGTTCCTGTATATTCAAGCAAAGTATCGCCTGTAAGCGCGTAGGTTCTTTTACCGACCGTTAGTGAGGTAAGTATCATTCCTGCATTATCGCTATCGTTTGAGATGAGAAAATCTCTCATCGCGTCTTTTTTCTGGATGTTCTGGTAGAGCCTGAAGACAAGCCTGTCCAAAGTATCGGGGCTGGAGTTATAATATGTTATGGCCGCGCTTCCGAAAAGTTTTCCGCTTACAGGGTCAAGTGCTGCGGTGATCTTGTAATCAGAGTGGTTCTGCCAGTACTCAGGGCCGGGTTTGCCATCAAGCGAGCGCGTACCGTTCTCGTATGCATCCTGGAATTCCAACGGAATGTAAATATTCTGCGCAAAAGTTGAAGTGATACCTGAAAGCAGGAAGAGTAATATAAAAAACCATTTATTCATATTCATAAGATATTTAATATCAAAAATATATAAAAGGTTTTAAGAATTCCGATAAACAGGTACTATTAATCATTTCGAGAATATTAAGTTATTGTATTTAAAGTACTTAAGCGCATTATGCGCAACGGATTTTTATTTTTATTACTCATAAAAAAGCCGCACACAGTATCGTGTACGGCTTATCTCCTTTAGCTTTCATTTATGGCCGATTCAAACAAAGAGGAGCCGGCTGTATGAAATTTTCTTTAAACCGCAGAAGAAAGTGTTATTTGCCTTTCCATTTTTTCTGCTGGTCAGCATTAAGCAGCGGCCTGATCTCTTCGTTGGCTTTTTTCCTGTAAGATTTGAACCCGCCTTTTATCTTACCGCTCTTTTTTTCTTTATCAGCTTTATACTGCTGGGCATACCTTAGATAAATGTTGTAAACTTGATTATACTGGTCTGAAGTTAAGCCGACTTTATTGCTGAGCCATGTTGTCCACTCTGCAGCCTTTTCTTCGGGGCTGCCGAAATCATCGCCGGCGTATGCATTTGTGCTGAGTGCTGCCGAAACAAATAATAAAGCAATTAGTGTTTTTAAAATTGGTTTTAACATTTTTTTAGATTTCCTTTCTTTAGTTTATATTATTTTACCAATATCATTTTTTTTACCTGTATAAAATCACCCGCTGCCAGTTTGTAGAAATAGATTCCCGAAGAAAGATCCGAAGCGCTGAATGAATAGCTGTGATCTCCTGCTTCAAGGTCTCCGGCAACGATCGTGCTAACCAGTTTCCCGTTAACATCAAATACTTCCAGTTTAGCATAGTTTTTTTCCGGCAGCGAAAAACTTATCGTGGTTGCGGGATTGAAAGGGTTGGGGAAATTCTGCCCCAGCGAATACACAGCCGGTATCTGGCTTGAAGGATCGTTAACGCCAACAATTGATGAGTTGGACGCTATGTATCCTTCAGCGCCGCCAATGAAGGCCTGTGTTGAGGCGGCAAATGTTACGGTCTCGAGATCTGATTGCGACAGTTCAAATTGCGAAAGCCAGTTGGCGCCGCCATTTCCTGTTGTTAGCCTCTGGCCGTCTTCGCCAACAGCGCAGCCAATTAGCTGGCTGCTGAACTCGATATCAGTAAGCGCTTTTGTGGTACCTGAAACCTGCTGGCTCCAATTTGTTCCGCCGTTGGTAGTTGCGAGTATCCTGCCGTTGAATCCGCATGCCCAGCCAAAATTGTTATTAGAGAAAAATACCGCCAAAAGCTGGTCGCTTACACCTGTTGTTTGCAAGCTCCAGTTTGTGCCGCCGTTGGTGGTTTTGTAAATTTTACCAGATTCGCCAACCATCCATCCGTTGAGCTGGGTTGTGAAGTAAATATCATTCATCAGCTCAGAGGTTGTATAAACAACATTCCATCCGGTGCCGGCATTGCTTGTTTTGTAAATTTTGTAAACAGGAGAACTTGTCCTGATGAGTACAAAGCCGTCAGTTGCATTCACGAACTGCAGCTTATATGCGGAGCCGTTATCTGGAAACTGCGTTACAACCCAGTTAATGCCGCCATTGGTAGTTTTTGCCACAGAGGCGATTGATGCTCCGCTCATAAATGAGCCGGAAATTCCCGCTGTAAATCCGGTTGAAGAATTCAGGAAATAAAGCTGTTCAGCGTTTACGAGTCCGCTTGAAACCGAAGGAGACCAGTTGGCGCCGTTATTTGTAGTGTAAAGCAGTTTATCGCTGCTGTTTGCTGCCCAGCCGGTCTGCTGGTTGATGAACTGAATATCGGTAACCCTGTTTGAATAACCCTGCTGCAGAACCTGCCATGCTGCTCCGCTGTTGGTTGATAATATCACATGCCCTGAACTGCCCGTGCCAACAATCTGGTTTGTGTTCATGGTTGCGAAACTTGTGACCGGGGCTACTGCGGTGTAAACAAGGCTCCAGTTTGTGCCCCCGTTGGTTGTACGGTAAATTTCGTTGTTGTAATATGAAAGAAAGCCTGTTGAAGCATTTATGAAATGTATATCAAAAACGTAGTTGGAGTTTCCTGTTACCTGGTTTACCCAGTTTACGCCCGCATTGGTAGTTTTTGCAACAAGGCCGGTTCCCAATGCTGCATAGCCGGTATTATCATCAACAAAAGAAACCGCCGGAATTCCCGCAGTAAGCGTGGCCGCAACACTCCAGTTGATGCCGCCATTTGTGGATTTAATGAATTTATCATCCTGCGTTGCATAAACTGTTGATGTATTTCTCATGTTCAGATTAACAATTGCGCCTGTATTGAAAGTAACAACGCTCCACACGGCACCGCCATTGGTGGTTCTAACAATCTTTCCGCCGCTGCCGGAAGCAAGTCCGGTAGTTGAATTCGCAAAGTGTACCGAGTATAAGCCGGAGGGCACTCCCGATGTTTGTGCTGACCAGTTTGCTCCACCATTTGCGGTATAGTATATTTCACCAAATCCGCCGACTGCCCACCCCGTGTTTGCATTTACAAAGAAGATATCATTTAGCGAATACGTTGTAATGCAGTATTGATTTACCCAGGTTGTTCCTGCATTTGTGGTTTTACGCACAACGCCTGTACCGCATACCCAGCCCGTATTTGATGATGAGATGAAATTCGAGTTACTGTAAGAGGGGTAATAATTCTGTACCTGCCATTGGCTGTACAGCACATTGCCGCCAAACAATAATGCTAATAGAAAAAGAAGTTTTTTATTCATTGTCCTCAGGAATAATTTGAAATTTGAATTGAAACAAAATTAGCCCATCTGAGGAGGGCAAACAAAGAAAATTAACTCAAAAAGTGAGCCCGCAATTAAGCAAGTATCAACTATTATTTGCATTTAAACCATAAAATCAGCATTTTTGTGTGAGTTAATATGGAAAACACATCGGTCATTTCGGTACTTAAAACCTTCTCAAAGGAGGAAATCAAAGAATTTGATAAGTTCATAATTTCTCCATATTTCAATAATCAGCCCAGCTTGACCCGATTTTATGAAGAATTGAAAAAACACTTCCCGGCGTTTGAGGAAAAGAAGGTCGAAAGGAAGAAAATATTCCAGGCAATATACCCCGGCAAAGAATACAGCGATGATACAGTACGAAGACTGACCAGCGACCTTAAGAAGCTGATGGATAACTACATGTATGTAAAAGTGCAGGACTCCAATCCCGTGGAAGCGCGCTTCCTGAGATCGTTTGAATACAGCAGAAGGGGATTACATAAAGAAGCCGAAAAAGAGCTTGAACATATTATAAAAATGATAGGCGAAACGGGACCTATTAGCGCGGAGTACATTAAGAACAGGCTGGACTATGAAGAAAGATATGTACAGATAAATCTTGCGAAGAACAGGCAATCAGAGATCTCGCATAATTTTAAAAGTGAAATAGAATACCTGATCTATCATTTTATACTCAGGCTTTCTTATTATATACACAACATAAAGGTGAATAAGGTAATTTTTAATGTTAAAGAAAGCGCTTTCATAAACGACTTTGTATCCGCCATTAACCTGGAAAAGATGGATAAGCTTATGGCTGTAAGTGATGAAACAGGCGAGACACGGAAGGCTATGAGAATATATGTGCTGTTTATCCTTAACTACATGAAAGAGGAAGATGAATCATATTTTGCCGAGCTGAAACAGGTATTACCTGAAGCTATAAACTACATCCAGGATTTTGAGAAGTATAATATTTACCAGATGGCCGAAGCCATTTGCTGGCAGAAGATGACAACAATAGACCGTGAGCGTTACAGGCGCGAGCTGTTCGAGATAAACAAGCTGCGGCTTGATGCCGGCGTGTACCTGCCTGATGGAAGGAACATGAGGCTGCTGCTTTACAGGCAGATACTTACAAGTGCCCTGCAGCTGAATGAAGTAGAGTGGGCCGAAGAATTCGTTGCGAAGTATTCAGAGAAACTGCCGGATAATATCAGGGAGAACATGACAAAATACGCCAATGCACACCTGATGTTTGAACGGGGGAATTATGAAGGCTCGCTTGCCATGCTTAATAAAGTTGACTTCGACATATTTACGCTGAAGTTCGATGTAAGGAATCTGACATTGCGCATATATATTGAACTGAATCACATCGAAGAAGCAATTTCGCTTATTGATACATACAAACATTTTGTGGCTAAAAATAAGGGGGTTTCTGAATATTACCGGAACATCACCGGGAATTTTTTGAAATACTGTAAGAATATTATTGATCTAAGAACCGGCAAAGCAAAACTGAGCGCAGAAGAAATGCGCAGAGAAATAGAAGCGGATAACTCGGTTAACTTCAAAAGCTGGCTTATTGGTAAGCTGAGTTGATTTAAAACATTACCTGAAACTTATCCCGGATTGAGAGAGAATCAAAATTTGATCACCTCACCCTCCGACTCCCTCTCCTGAGAGGAGAGGGAGGGATTGTATTTAATGTTTATAGCTCCCCTCCTTTTTAACTGCGCCAGCAGTCGCAAGGAAGGGCAAACATCAGTTGACGGCAGTCAACTGATGTTGGGGTGGTTTGATGATATTCTGGAATGCATCACGATATTCCTCTCATTTCCAAACTCCGGCACTACTCATTCCCAAACTCCAGTTTGGGAATGTATTTAACTGATTACAGAGCCATCCAAGAGTGCCGTTAGGTACGGGACGGAATAATGGGAGGACGGATTTGGTTCTACCCATATTCAATCCCTAGCGGGATTGAGTTCGTCATAATACATTTCGTAACATGCCGCTCCTACCCCAAAGGGGCTCCTTCGGAGCGGAGCTTGATCTAATCTTGCGCTATCCTCTACAAACATGCCGCTCCTACGGAGCTTATGTGAATCATTATCCAGCCCTGAAAGGGCAAGATATATCAGCAATGGGCGCAGCCCATCGTGATCAAGCAGAAAGAAAAAAGCCCTGAAAGGGCGAAATGATGTTGGGGTGGTTTGATGATATTTAGGAATGCATCACGATATTCCTCTCATTCCCAAACTCCAGTTTGGGAATGTATATACCGGATTGCAGAATTATCCAAGAGTGCCGTTAGGCACGAGATATTGGTAGCCATCGATTGCCCATGTTATCCCGTCCCGTACGGGACGGAATAATGGGGGGCGCATTTGGTTCTACCCATATTCAATCCCTAACGGGATTATGTATAATTTCAGAAGTTTGAGTCATCGTATGAGTCTGTAAACAATTGTGCCATAAACCGAATCCTATGAGTTTTTGTTGTTGCATCCCGCAAAAAACTCTGTTAATTTGTACTCAATATTACCAATACATGTTGGATATTGACCAAAAATGACCTTAAATCCTAAATCCCGCACAAGAAGTGAAAACATGAAGTGGAAAATCCTGCTGATATTTGTTGCAATGTTGTTTAGCCAGAATATTTTTTCCCAAAGTATTACCTGGCAAAGGACATACGAGAAAAATAGCATGTGGGTAGGCAATGATGCTTGTCAGACTATTGACGGAAATTTCGTAATTGCTGGTTCTACGATCATATCTGGCATTGGTACGAGTATCATGGCTATGAAGATCAATGAGTATGGGGATACTATATGGACAAGAACAATTCTCTCTTATCCTAATGAAGTGACTGAAGGTAATTGTGTTACACCCACTGGAGATGGCGGAATTGTAATCTCGGGAAATAATGATTCTATATATTCATGTAAATTGGATGTGAACGGAAATTTGATCTGGTATAAAAACTACTTACCGCTATCAAGTAATATTCGTGACATTAAAGTGACAACTGATAAAGGATATATAATCTGTGGCACAAGTTCTTATCCGCCTTACCAAGGTACTGCTATCAAGATTGATTCGTCAGGAAATTTGATGTGGGTGAAGTTATTCTCTTCCACATTCTTAAAAAGTTTTTATTCAGTAACCTTAAATGGTACAGGATATATCCTGACAGGAATAGAATCGAGTTTTCTAGGTGATAGAAATCAGTTGATAATTGTGAGCCTAAGTTCTAATGGAGATTCATTATGGCAAAAGAACTACTATGTTAAGAATAATGCGGCAAGTGGACGTGAAATCATTAAAACGGGGCAAAGTTTGTACATTGGGGGAGGAACAGTTGATTCTGACAAAGCACAATTATGCTTTATGAAAACTGATCTAAATGGTGACAGTATTTACACAAGGACATTTCCCGTTAATGGGCGACATGAACGGTTCGGAAGTTTTTCCGTAATCAACAATAATAGATTCGTTTTTTGTTATGAAAGGGATTCAATATCCACGCTATATAACGGGATAGGAATAATCTCTGATTCAATCGGCAATATTACAAAGAAGGCGGTTTTTACGAATTCGAATTTCAGGTGGGGTTCACTAAGAGCTATTACTCCCATTTCAAATGGAGATATTTTCTTTGCAGGTACGGCACAGCTATTACCTTCATACGCAAGAGTTGTATATTGTGTAAGAACTGACAGTATGTTAAATACCCCCGTGTATATTGGTATCAATAATCATTCAGAAATCATTCCGAAAAATTTTAAACTATATCAAAACTACCCCAACCCATTCAATCCCAATACTACAATTACTTTTTCATTAGCAAAAAGCGGCGTTGTGAAGATCAAAATTTTTGATATTACCGGCAAAGTATTAGAAATTCGAACCGGTAAATTTTATAATGCAGGTAATCACAAGTTTGATTTCACAGCGAACAATTTAAGCAGCGGAATTTATTTTTATCAGTTATCAATAGATGGAGTAATAGTGGACACGAAAAAAATGTGTCTGTTGAAATAATCACCAATTAAAGGTGCCATTGTATATACCGGATTGCAGAATTATCCAAGAGTGCCGTTAGGCACGAGATACTGGTAGCCATCGGTTGCCCCCTTCTATCCCGTCCCGTACGGGACGGAATAATGCGGGCGCATTTGGTTCTACCCATATTCAATCCCTAGCGGGATTATGTATAGTTTCAACAGTATTCAGGAATGCATCACGAAGTTCACCCGTTTGCTTTGATCACGTCGAATTAAGATACACACAAAGCATTTCAAAAATGGCCAAGATGCATTCCCTACATAAAGATAGAAATAGATAAGGCCCCTACTCATCCGATGACTGGGATTAATCTAGGCCTGAGGATTTGGGAAATTTGAGTCATCGGATGAGTGAAAAACGTAGGAGTCATCGGATGAGTGTGTCATCGGATAAGTGAAATAAAAAGCCCCCGCCCTGTACAAGCAACGGGGATTTTTCCTGAGGGGACTCTTGCTAAAGGAGACCCTAAAAATTCTGCAGCGCGGTTACTGTTTTTTCCTCCTGTTTATTCCAGCAAGCAATGTCATACCAAGAGCAAACACAAGCGGCATTTCAATTCCGAACAGTCCGCATTTTTTGCCTTCATCTTTAACCGAAGCGGTCATCTCAACATCGGTTTTCAGGTCTGCAAGTGTTTTTTCCCATACAACTGATTTCCCGTCTTTTCGTCCGTTAGTCTTCTGCACTTCACCGGGGAATTCGAAAGTATATGTAAGCTTGTAGTCGCTTGAGCCCATTGTTTTGGCATTCGATGTATCCTGCAGCAGCGTGAACATGAAATCCCTGCCTTCTTTTCCTTCCTTCCATGATGATTTGGTCTTTTCAAATCCTTTGGCTGATGAAAGATTGTTGAAATCCTTGAACTTGATATCCATGTAAACATGTTTTGTTGAGTCATCAAGCTTATCTTCGATCTTTATGCTGGTAACTTCGCTGTTTGAAGAGGTATAGTTCTGCTTAGCTTTATCTTCTTTGAAGCTGAATGAACCGAGATCAGTTGTTGATTTCAGGTTGTTCATCTTTGCCCAGTATTCAAGCTTGATGGTACCTGAACCGTCAGCATTCAGCGCGGTTTTTTGGTTAACATTTACGCAAGCTGTAAAATAAAAGGCCAGCCCGAAAGCCATTGTGAAAATAAAAAGTGATTTGAGCAGGTGTTTGGAAATGTTTCTCAATTTTTTTCCCTCCGGAATTGGTTAGTAGTTATTTAATACACTACAAAATTAGGAGGAAACAGGGGGTGAATTCAAAGAAAATTTAGGGGGCAGGTGAGTTGAAAACAGCATTTTGACTGCCTAAAATTAGGTTTTAGGGTGATTTTTGCAATATTACGTGAGCCGGAATTAAGTCTATTTGCTGAATTTATTCCGGTAAAGGAGCTGTTTTTACTTCCGTTTATTGCGCTCGCCGTTTGCCCAGAAGATGAACACAAGAACTCCTATGCCTATTATGGGTCCGAGAATAGGCATTATTTTTGATGAAGACTTGCGGTACAAAACATCCGCTGAAATTACACTGAAGATACTGAAGCTCTGGTAAGGTTTCGCGGTGTAGTATGTGGCGGTATCGGTTTTTATTTCCGGCGCGTAATAAACTATTCTTGGATCTTTTTTATCTGTGAGGTCGAGCCCGATCTCGTTGAGGCTGTCATTGAATGTTTTGCCGCCTTTTAGTGTGAAGCTGTATATTCTGTTTATATCTTTCTTATCTTTTACAAGTGTTTTGCGGTCAACGGTTTCACGTTCAGGCTCCGAAGAACCACATCCTGCAAGAAACACAAAACAAAAGATCAATACGGGGATGACATACTTCGGTAATTTCGAATTTATATATGTTATCATAAGCTTACTGTATATTCAGGATCTCCGACCCGCTATTCTGAAAAAGGCACACAGTTTTTATTATGGCCTGCCGGATTTATCAGATGATACAACAATTAAAGCCATTATGCCTATAAATACCAAACCTCCCAGAACAATGACCCCGATATTAGAATCTTCCTTAGGGTAAAGTACTTTTACATTCAGTATCTCGCTTAATTTGAAGATCTTCTCCTGGTTTAAGCTGTTCTTTTTCGTGCTCTCGTAAACCAATTTAGTGCTGGATGAATCTCCGCACTCAAAATATACAAAACTGCTGTCAGCCGTATACGTTTCGCCGTTCTTCAGCTTAAAGCTTAGTATTACGGGAATATTATCACATTCCCTTACGAGGTTTTTTGCATCAATGGTTTCGATGCTGGAAGAAGATGAGCAGCCGGTGAATACTACAGTTGTGAATACAAGCAGCGCGGCTGTTGCCGTTGTGAATTTTTCCCGTATTATTTTGAGCATGATCCATGAGTTTAGTTATCTTGAGTAAACAGCAAAACCAACACCGAGTGAGATCTCAAACATGCCGGGGTAACCATCCTTCATGAATATTTTGCGGAACTTGATATTAGGATGAACAGAAACCGCATTACTGAATCCGGTGCCGGCGAAGAGTCCGAATGCTGCCTGCACAAAAAATCCTTTGCGTGTGAGGTCAGTGTAATACCCGCCGCCGGGGGAGATAAAGAACATTGAGGGGTCATTGAATTTCCCGTTCATGGGTATATCCAGATTGTATGAGAGATGCAGAGCATTTGGGCGTTTGTTCCTGAAAATATAAGTATAGTCAAGCTCAGCCCTGCCGAAAGGGTAGATGCCTGCTGAAAGCTCTTTTGATAATCCGAAAAATGCTTTTCCATCTTCAAGCACAAGTGTTGGTGAAATAATCAGGGCGGAGCCAAGGATGAGGGTATTGCCTGCATCGGCTGAAGAGGAGTGGCTGTGAAGTGAACCGGGGATGTCAGTTTCATGCTGCGGGAAAGCTTCCGGTACAATAATAAAAAGTGAGATGATCAGGCAAATAAGATTCTTCATACAGCAAATATAACGGTTATAGTATTAAAGATTCTACCTGAATGCCGGCGAAACGCTCACAACTATGTCATTGGTTAATGAGCAGGTTAATTGTTATTTTTGAAATACAAATGCTGAACTTTGTAAAAAATAACGCAGGTAAGTTTACTCTGAGCAATAAGCCATTCAGATTTGTTGGCGCAAATGTTTATGAACTTGCTAACGTTTCTGCGGAAACCGCCCGGAAGATGATTGCAGATGCGGCCGGGGCCGGATTCACAGTCCTCAGGTTCTGGCTATTTGAAAACAGGAGCGCAGAAGAGCAGGTAAACATAATGAATGAGATCTGCACTGCCGTGAAACCCTTTGGTTTTAAGCTGATCGTATCGCTTGCCGATAAATGGGGTTACCTGCAGAATTATAAGATCGATGACACGTGGTATGAAGGCGGATTCAGAAACAGTTACATTCCCTACATAACAAGTGTAGTTGCTGCCCTGCGGGATAGGGATGAGATAATGATGTGGGAACTGATAAACGAACCGGAATCCGGAAGCTTTGATACATTTTATAATTTTGTTAAAGAGGCAGCGGGTGAGTTTAAGAGCGCAAACGGAAATCATATGCTCTCGGTTGGAACTGTTGGAGGTATTGGCGATAAGTTCGGCCCGGTTTTTTCGGTGCTCGATAAAAACAATTTCAGAAAGCTCTATGAGCTTGAAACACTTGATGCGGTCTCACTGCATGATTACAGTTATGATTCGGGTGTATTTGAAAGAATGGATATGCTTTACAGGTTCCGCGGTGAAACTGAAAAGGCGAAACGGTATTCCGCAATTGGCAGAGCTGTTGATAAGCCGTTTTCAGCAATAGATAAATATATGATGGGAAAAGGAAAATTGTTCCGTTTCCCGTTTACACTCAGGTGGCTATGGAACAAGTATAACAGGAAGGATCTCAGTTTCGCCGGTGTAATTGCCAAGCCCGTTTATATTGGCGAAACCGGCTTTAAGAATATTCCCGGCAGGAGCAGATCAAGGCTGCTGGATATTTATCTGAAAGAAGTGTTTGGTGCGGGCGCAGGCGGAGTGATGCTATGGTCGTTTGAAACGCAGGGAGGGAATAATGACGGGCATGATTATGGATTCGGTTCCGGTGAAGGTATTGAAGATGTTGTGAAAAAATGGAATGAAAGATTGAATGGGTAGATCTATTTTCCTCGTGCCACGTCAGCTTGTCATACCTGCGAAGGCAGGTATCCAGACCCAAAACAATAATAGAGATAAAATTTTTGGCACGGGTTAATTTATGATCTATAGACCCCATCTTCCAGAATCTGCTGGTACTCTGGATATTCGTTCCTTCTAAAATTCACCGCTAGATACCTGCTTCCGCAGGTATGACAAGCAATTCTCGTGCCACGAATACCCACGCGCTATTTCTTGAAAATGCATCAATCATCAATCTTACACTTTTCCTGCAGAACTGATTTCGTGGAACGAGTAGCTTCTGGAACATATTATTTCACGCGAAGACGCGAAGACGCAAAGATTTGAATTTTTTGGGGGAAGCATTAAGCCTTTTTAAGACGATATTCATTTTCCCCAGACAGTTTAAAGGACTGGCGGAGACAGTGGGAACACAATGAGGTGGAACGTATATTCATCCGATGACTTGGAGTCATCGGATGAATTGCTGTTAATACTATTTGTTGTTGGTGAAAACACCAACAACGGGGGAAATAGTAAAACACAATCCCGTTAGGGATTGCATATTGGTAGAAACAGAGGCCCCCTCGGTATTCCGTCCCGTACGGGACGGGATAACAGAACATACCGAAAGCTACCAATATTACATGCCTACGGCACGGAGATTGAATTGTAATCTCCCGGGCGGCCGGAGAGTTTATCATTAAATTTCTACTTTAGCATTATTCTGGAATTCAGGCGGGATTGAAATGCAGTGATCAGCTCTTCGCACCAGGAATTAAACCCGGCATCGGTGCTGCTTTGTTTACGCTGCTTCAGAACATCTACAATATTTTCATACATCAGCCCATCGGAGTTTGGAAATTTTTCCAGGAGCAGTTCAATTACACTTCTGAAATTACCTTCATTGAGTGAGAGCAATGAATACAAAAACGGATTCAGCCACGTATGTGAATCAGAAATGCTGTATATGGCGCTTTCATTAATGTATGCAAAATAGCTATCACCAAATGCGCGCAGGTTATCGGATGCAACAAAGCGCGGCCCGTAGAAATCATCTTTCAGCAAGTGCATCAGTACGGGAATATTTTCAGGTGTGCGGAAATTGTTCAACGCAAAAGTAATATCCTTGCGGTAAAGCTTCTTATCTGAATCTTCCATTGCCAGCGTTCGCAGTCTTTCAGCCGCTTTGCTCAAGAATGCCGCATCACCCTGGTCATACTTTATCTTACCCAATGCGTTTATTGCCGATGAACGTATCTTATAATTGCTGTCACCGGTCAGCTTAAGCAGGTATTCTTTCGCCGAAGGGTCACGGGTTTCGCCGAAAACATAACATATCATGCTGATCTCACTCTGCGTATAAACTGCCTGTCCCAGCGTATAAAGCCTGAGCTTTTCAATAAGCTCATGGGCTATCGACCATTGTATCTTAATGGCGAGTACACGGAAAACCTGTACATCGCGGTGATCGGTAGTATTAAATTTGGTTGTAATATACTTTGCAGTATTGGTACTATCTTCGATGAGCTTACGGAAGCCGTATTCCTGCCAGAGACTGAACCGAGGCTCAATGGTTTTTGCCATAGCGAAATAATCTGCGGTAGAGTAGTTGCCCGGATTCGTATTTGGAATGCTATTGTTTGAGGGATTTGAATTCGATGCTGAATCAACAGGCACCTTGTAATTATCACCGCTTACCTGTTCCGGCAGATCGCCCAGCCAGAAATCATTAGCCGTGCCCCAAGTTGAGGAATTGGTTAGTGTACTATCAAAACCCGGCTTTGAGTAATAGTCAGTTCCTGAAGCATCAAGAAATATACCGATACTTCCATACTCCCGCCGCGCATTGCCATAACCGTTTGTGTTGGAGGGATATTTATTCAGGTAGCCATCCGTTCCGCTTTCATCAATCAGTATGCCTATACCATCAGCATTGCCGGCACCCTGCGAAAGCGAGTAAGCGGAATAGTTATCGTTGCCCTTAACATCCCACAGCATACCGAATCCGAAATCATGGCCGCATCCCTGTGAAACGCCGTTTGACTGGTAGAAATCCCATCCGTCATAATCTTTAATCAGTCCAACAGCTAAATGAATACCCGCACCCTGCGAATACTGGTAGCCGTTGTATTTATCATGCCCGCCTTTATCAACAATTGCGCCGAGTGAATACCAATACGCGCCGCCCTGTCCGAAAATATCTGTGTTATAAATATCATTGCCTTCGCCTTCGATAATGAGTCCGATACCGCCCGCATAAAAAGGCCTCAAACCAAGTCCATAACCCTGGCACATTGATACATAATGGTCGTTATACCTGCCGATATCCAGCGAGCGTGAATCGATAAGGTAAGAATCATTTCCTTTATTATCAACAATTGCGCCAACACCCTGCGTCATTCCAAATCCTTGAGAATATGAATTGGCTATGTAGAAATCATTGCCTTCTCTATCAACAAGCAATCCAACACCAAAACATCCGGCGCCGATTGAAAACGAAAGTCCTTTATAGGTATCGTTTCCTTTTTCATCATATAGCAGACCCAGGCCGCCGATCGCGGCGCCGAGATTACCTGAGCCTTTTGACTCATAATAATCATCACCAGATTTATCGAAAATGAATGATGAAGAGAACAATCCGCCAGCAAGCGCAAAATCGCTTGATGTAGTATAGTAGTCGTTGCCGGCCAGATCGATGATGCAGCTAAATCCGCCCATTGATAATTCCCCTTTCGTAAGGGGGGGATGATCTACGTTATATATATCATCACCGCCGAGATCTATGATGAAATCGAATTTACCGGTGTATGTATTTTTACCGGGTCCGCCAATAGCAATGCGTATGCCGTTTTCATTTGAGTAGTAATAGAATCCGCCCTGAACATAATTGGTATTTTTGTTATCTAAGGGTTCATTTTTAACGTGCTGAGTTATTAATTCTTCAATTGTGAGTGCAAAATGCAGGTTTGAAAGTGAGAAATTTCTCAAGCTGCCGGGTGAGTTTAGTTCTTCATCAGGTCCATACATTTTGGTCAATATATCCATAACCCTTTTAGATCTATCTAAAGAAGAATCGCGGCGCTGGTTATAAACAAGGATATCGGATACATTGGGATAATCGTCATCTCCTTCATCAAGAATTGAAAGGAGATGTTTACTAAGAAAATTCTTGTCCTCATCTGATATCTTGGTTAATGCTTTATTCATCCTGCTTTTATCCTGTGAAATATTCTCCTTTATGAAAATTGAAACAGCCTCAAGGTCTTTATGGCCATACTCTATAGAAATATCTTCAAAATCGAGTTTTTTGTATGAAAGTAAATCAAACATCAGTCTTACCAGTCCGGATCTATTAGTGTTACTCTTTGAGCTTATGCTATCCAGCCATTGATTGCTGCTCATGGGAATTATCATCATATCTCTTACCAGTGGCAGCAAAAGCTTCGCATCGTTGGTGGGTGATTTTTCCGCCTGCGAGAAGAAATCTATGGGAATAGTTATATCCCGCTCGGTGATTCCCCGGTAGGAAAGCGTATATTTTAGTATGTCGTTAATGTTCCGCTCCTGCGCATGGGAGTAAGCGGTGCAGAATAAAGCCAGCAGTATTAAAACTTTCATTTTCATTAATTAAATATAAAGCTTAGTGTGACTTAAAAGAATGAAAAAGGAAATGATAAATGAAGAAGAATCAAAAGCGATAACCACAGAGGGCACAGAGGAGTCACAGAGAGTCTCACACAAAGCCGCAAAGACGCAAAGAAAAGATTAGGCAAAAAGCAAAAGATAGAAGCAGAAACAAAAGGCAGAATCAGAATCAAAACGATAACCACAGAGGGCACAGAGGAGTCACAGAGAGTCACACATAGCCGCAAAGTCGCAAAGAAAAGCGATAGAAACACATGTTTTATTCTTTGTCATTTGGATTTTGGCATTTGACATTGTGTTTTCTAAGTACTCTTACTTATGAAACAAAAAGTTAAATTAGTGAGTATATAAACTAACAATACACGAGGTTTTATATGACGAAAAACTCAAAATTACTCATAATTTCGCTAATTTTGCCATTGGCAGTATTGCTAAGTGCATGCCAGGAGCAGAGCGATAAACAATCTACAAACCAGGAACCAAGATCGCCCGAAACGTACAAAACCGATTCACCCAAAGATTATGAATCGGCCCCCAGCGTGGATGAAAACAGGACTGGCAAAAATGACGGTATAACTGATTCAAAACTGAAGCAGGTTAATTACCAGCAGCCAACCGAGAACACCAATACACAGGATAAAAGAATGATAATCCGCTCAGGAACCATGAGCGTTGAAAATGAGAACTTTGATGAGACCGATCAGAAGATAAAGGATATCACCCGCAATTTAGGCGGCTATGTTACCAATTCCACTTCGCAGGTAAACCAGAGCGGAAAAAAACAGGGAAGCCTTACCATCCGTGTGCAGGCCGATAAGTATGACGCGCTTCTGGCTGAGATAGCTAAGACCGGAAAAGTTATGAATCAAAACATTACCGGCCGCGATGTTACAGAAGAATATGTTGACGCGGAAGCTAGGCTGAAAACCCAGCGTGAGCTTGAAACAAGGCTGCTGCAGCTTCTGGCAGAAAAAACATCAACACTCACCGCTGTTGTTGAGGTCGAACAGAAACTTGCCAATGTAAGAGAGAACATCGAAAAAACCGAAGGCAGAATGAGGATGCTTAAGGACCAGGCATCATACTCAACTATCACAGTGAGTATTTATGAGCCCGCAATACTAAATACATCATCAGGCGGATTCTTCTACGAGCTGGAA